>JANPOM010000243.1:0-27288 GCA_031427995.1 Anaeromyxobacter sp.
CTGAGCGGCCGGCCTCTCGGCGCAGCATGATCGATCCGCACCGGTACCTCGAGGCGCTCTCGCCGCTGGCGATCCGCTTCGGCCTGCAGCGCATGGAGCGCGCCCTCGACGCGCTCGGCCACCCCGAGCGGGGCGCGCCCATCCTCCACGTCGCCGGCACCAACGGGAAGGGCTCGACCTGCGCCATGGCGGCGGCGGCGCTCGGCGCCGCCGGGCACCGGACCGGCCTCTACACCTCGCCGCACCTCGAGGCCTTCAACGAGCGGATCGCGGTGGGCGGAGAGGCCATCTCCGACCAGGCGCTCTCCGAGGTGGTGGCCGAGGTCCGCGCCGCCTGCCCCTGGCACGACGGCGGCGAGCCGGAGGACCGGCTCAGCTACTTCGAGTTCGCCACGCTGGCGGCGCTGCTCCACTTCGCGAGCGCCCGGGTCGAGGTCACGGTGCTGGAGGTCGGGATGGGCGGACGCCTCGACGCCACCAACGCGGTGACCCCGGCGGTGACCGCGGTGGCCGCCATCGGCCTCGACCACACCCAGTGGCTCGGCGACACCGTGGAGGCGGTGGCGCGGGAGAAGGCCGGCATCTTCAAGCCCGGGGTCCCGGCGGTGGTCCACGCCGTCCAGCCGCCCGGCGTGCTCGAGGTGCTGCGCGCCGAGGCGGCGCGGGCCGGGGCTCCGCTCCAGGTGGCGCCGGCCGGCTGGGAAGGGGCGGTGGCGCTGGCCGGGGCCCATCAGCGCGGCAACGCCGGGCTGGCGGCGGCGGCGCTGCGGGCCCTGGACCGGGCGGGCGTCACCGTTGGTGAAGTCGAGATCGCGCGGGGTATCGCCACGGCCAGGTGGCCGGGGCGGCTGGAGCTGGTGGGAGGCGTGCTGCTCGACGGCGCCCACAACCCCGACGGCGCCAGGGCCCTGGCCGTGGCGCTGGCCCAGCTCTGGCCGGGACGGACGGTCGAGCTGGTCTTCGGCGCCCTCGGTGACAAGGACCACCTCGGCATGCTGGCGGCGCTGGCCGGCTCGGTGCGGCGACTCCACCTGGTGGCGCCGGCCACGCCGCGGGCGCGCGCCGTGGAGGATCTTCGGGCGGCCGCGGCGTCGCTGGGGATGGCGGCCGACCTCCACGCCGGTGTCGCCGAGGCGCTCGCCTGCGCGCGCGCCGCGGCGCGCGACGGGGCGCTGGTGGTGGTGGCCGGCTCGCTCTACCTGGTGGGCGAGGCCCGTGGGCGGCTCAAGGCCCGCTGAGGGTGGGAGGTCGAGGCCAGCGTGGGCCGATATCGGAGGGGCCGGATTCTTCGGAGGCCCGGAGTCGCGTGCTATCTTTTCCGCCGGAATCGACCGACGGAGCCCTCCGATGCGATCCAGCCATACCTTGGCCCTTTGCCTCTTCCTCGCCGGCGCCGCCCAGGCGCAGGACCTCAACGTCGTCACCAGCGTCGAGGTGAAGGACGAGGGCGACAGCGTGACGGTGTCGGTGAAGGGGAGCAAGCCGCCCAATTTCACGACCTTCTCCATGGCCGACCCGGCCCGCTTCGTCATCGATCTCTCCGAGACCAAGTTCCAGGGCGTCCCGGAGGACCTGCGCTTCGACGACGGCGTGGTCCGGATCGTGAAGAACCTGGCCTACGGCTCGGGCGCCTCCGCCATCGCCCGCGTCATGATCGCCTTCAGTGTCGACGTAGAGCCGCCCGACGTTCAGACCGACGGCAACTCATTGCTGGTGCGCGTGGCCAAGCCGGCCGGCGCCGCCGTGGCGGGCACCGCGGCCAAGCCGGCCGGCGCCGCCGCTGCCAGCGGGGCTGGTGACGGCGCCGCCGCCGTGGCCGCCGCGGCCGTAGCCAAGTCGGAGGCCGACCAGGAGGCGCGCCAGGTGGCGCTGGCGCGGGAGCAGGTCGAGGCCGAGGCCCGCGAGCAGGCCCGCAAGTCCGCCGAGGCGACCGCCAAGGAGCGAGAGGCGCAGGCCCAGCTAGAGGCCCAGGCCAAGGTCCGCGAGGCCGAGCAACTGGCGGCGCGGCAGGCCGCCGAGGAGGAGGAGGCGCGAGTCGCCGCCGATGCGCGCCGGGCCGAGATCAGGGCCAAGGTCGCCGCACCAGCCGTCGCCGCGCCGGCCGGTCCGACGCTGGCCGGTCCGACGCTGGCCGAACCGACGCCGGCCGAACCGACGCCGGCCGTCGCCGCGCCGGCCGAACCGACGCCGACCGGTCCGACGCCGGCCGAGCTGGCCGCCGCCGCGGCTGCCGAGCGGACCGCCGCGAACCAGTCCAAGGCGGACGCCAAGGCGGAGGCCAAGGCCAGGCGCGAAGCCGAGCAGGCCGCCGCGAACCAGTCCAGGGCGGACGCCAAGGCGGAGGTCAAGGCCAGGCGCGAAGCCGAGCAGGCCGCCGCGGCCCAGGCGGCCGCCGAGGCCCGCGCCGCGGCCGTGGCGGCCAGGCCGGCCAAGCCGGCCAGGCTGCAGGCCATCGGCTTCAAGCAACTGCCGACCGTGTCGCGGGTCTTCGTCAAGACCAGCACCACGCCCCGCTTCACGATCACCGATGTGGGCGACGACGTGGTCCGGCTCGAGGTGGAGAACACCCACAGCACCCGGCGCAACGACACCCGCCCGCTCGACACCTCCTTCTTCGCCTCGGCGGTCGCGCTGATCAGCCCGAGCAACCAGGGCACCTCGTACGTGGTGGACATCAGGCTCAAGAAGAGGGTCCCCTATCAGCAGAAGGTGGAGGGGGAGCTGCTGGCCATCGACTTCGAGCGGCCACCGGCCGACGCCGCCGCCGCGGGCGCCCTGGAGGGGCGGCCCGCCGGGACCCCCAGCGAGGAGGCCCTCGAGAACGAGCAGGGACTGGTCGCGAGCCCGGACGAGGAGCCCGAGGGCGCCGCGCCGGCCAGCGACGCATCGCCGGCTGCGGCGACGGAGCAACCACCGAAGCAGTAGAGTCCCAGGGTGTCGATCCTCATCGCCCTGGCCACGGCAGGGCTCCTAGCCTCCGCGGCTCCAGTTGCCGGCGACGGTGGGGAGGCCAAGGTCCAGGCCACCACCGCGGTCTACGACGTCGCCGCCGGCACCTACCGGCTCGAAGGCGGCGTGCTGATCCGGCGCGGCGCCGTCACCCTGCGGGCGGGGAAAGCGACCTATGACCCGCGCTCCGGCGAGGTGACCGCCAGCGGAGGGGTCCTGCTGGTCGACTCCAGCCGGGTGCTCTCGGCCGAGGAGGTCCACGCCGTCATCGACGGCCCGGTCGAGGCCAGGCAGGTGATCGCCTACTACAAGCTCAAGCCGGCCGAGCTGGGTGGGGCGACCTCGGTCGAGGAGGCGGCGCGCTGCGGCCGGAATGCCCTGCGCGCCGAGGGGCGCGAGGTGACCAGCAGCGGCGATGGGAAGCTGCACCTGCGGGAGGCCCGGCTCACCCTCTGCGACTGCCTGGAGGACGGGGCGCCCTCCTGGGAGCTGCGGGCCCGCTCCTCGACGGTGCAGCCGGGGAAGGAGGCTCGCCTCGAATGGCCGGTGCTCTACGTCACGCCCCGCTTCCTCTTCATCGACCGGCCGGTGCCGGTGATGACGCTCCCCTGGCTCACCGTGCCGCTGGCGCCTCGCGTCTCGGGCCTGCTGGTCCCGCAGCTCAGCTCCACCGGTCCGACCGGCTGGACCGCCGGGCAGCCCATCTTCCTGACCCTGGGCCCCTCGGCCGACCTGACCCTGGTGCCGCGCTACTCCTGGGGCCAGTCCGCCGCGGCGGTGGCGAGGGGCAACGCCTCGGTGCGCGGGCCCGGCCTCGCCCTGGAGGGGCGATGGGCACCGGTGGAGGGGGCGGCCGGGGTGCTCCGGTTCGACCTGCAGGATGACCTCGACGACGAGGCGGTTCCTTCGGCCGGGATCGTGGGTGCCTCGGGCCTGCGCTACTCGGTTCGCGGCGACTGGGCCCAGCGATTCAGCGAGGAGACCTCGCTCCGTCTGCGACTCGACCTGGTTGGCGATCCGCTCTACGTGCGCGACTTCAACTCGGACGTCCGGGTCCGCGAAGCCACCTCGCGCCGCTCGGCCCTGGTGCTCTCCCGCCGGACCGAGCAGCTGGTGCTGGAGCTGACGGCCGCCTGGCTCCAGCCGGTTTCGGGCAACGGTTCGCTCAGCAGGATCGACAACGGGGTCTTCGGGGCCGCCCTGCCCGGGTTCCATCGCTGGCCGTCGCTGGCGGTGACGCTGGCCCCGCTGCGGCTGGCCGGGCCGCTGCTGCTCTCCGGGCGCGCCGGGGCCTCGCGCTACGCGCCGCTCCACGGCGTCACCTCGGACGGTGGCTTCGACGGCGTCGGACCAGCCGACCGAGGGTGGGTCCGCGACCCGGCCGACCTCTTCGAACTGGACGGGCGCTGGGAGCCGGGCGAGCGGCTCGCGGTCTCTCGACTCGACGCCCGGGCGGCGCTGGCGGCTCCGCTCCAGCTCGGCTGGCTCGCGCTCACTCCCTGGGCGCGCGGTGCGGCGCTCGGCTATCTCTTCGACTCCGACCAGTCGGCCCGCGTCAACGCCTGGTGGGTCGGCGGGCTCCAGCTCTCCACGCTGCTGAGCCGGCGCTACGGCGCCTGGCGCCACGTGCTGGAGCCGCGGGTCGAGTGGATGCTCACCAGCCCGGTGAGCGGCACGGCGCTGCCGGCCTTCGGCTACGACGAGTGGGACCGTGGCGCGGCGGTGCCGGTCGCCACCACCTCGGCCTTCGTGGCGCCGCGCTACGCCGCCGCCGCACCGCCAGGCCGCTCCAACCAGCTCCGGGTCTCGCTGGCCTCCTGGCTCCATGCGCCCGATGCGTTGCTGCTGCGCGGCGAGGTGGGGCAGGAGTTCGACCTCGGACGGGGCGTGCTGGCGGAAGGGTACGTGAGCGCGGCGGCCTCCCGCGGCTACGTCACCGGCGAGGCCGACCTCCGGTTCTGGACCGCGGGGCGCCCCGACCCCGCGCCCCAGCCGCCGCACGCCTCCTGGCTCGACCGCTTCTCGGCGCTGCGGCTCAACCTCGCTATCGGGGACGGCCGCGGTGACGGCGTCCACGGCGGGCTGCTGGCCTTCGGACCGGGTGGTTCGGGGCGGACCGGAGCCGGGGTCGACACCCTCTTCGACGCCCGCCCCATCTTCATCCGCCCCCTCGATCAGGCAGGCGGCTCGAGCGCCGCCGCCGAGGCGTTGGCGTCGGCGACGCTGGGCGCCAAGCTCCGGATCGGTCCGGCCAGCTTCGGCTACGACGTGCTGTTGCCGGCCCGGACCATCGAGGTCGTCTCCTGCCAGGGCGGCGGGCCGACCCGGACCATCGGTCCCTGGCACCTGCAGCAGCAGAGCGGCTGGGCCGAGTGGAACTCGACCTGTAACTGCTTCAAGCTCAAGGTGGCGGTCGGCGTGAACGACTGCGGTGGCTTCCCCAGCTTCAAGGTCGAGCTCGGCTTCGGCCAGGTCGGGGCCACCCATTTCTAGCGCCAGGAGACCCGCTTCCGGCTCGGCGGGTCATCTGCTACAAACGGGGCAGTCCTGCTTGGAGCCACCGTGATACCGCCCCGCTCTCCACGAGCCTCACCGCGCCGGCTGCCGCCGGACGCCCCGGAGCCAGAGAAGCGCCGCGCCATCCTCCACGCAGCGGTCCGCGTCTTCGCCGAGAAGGGGTACCACGGCTGCCGCATCGCTGACGTGGCGCGCGCCGCCGGGGTGGCCTACGGGCTCGTCTACCACTACTTCAAGAACAAGGACGAGCTGCTGGAGAGCGTCTTCGCCGAGCAGTGGGCCATCCTGCTGGCGGCGCTCCAGGCGATCCAGGAGGGGCCTGGGAGCTCCAGCGACAAGATCGCCGGCGTGATCGGCTTCGTGCTCGACGTCTTCAAGACCGCCCCGACCGCGGTCCGCGTGCTGATCCTCGAGGTGGCCCGCACCCCCAAGGTGCTCCGCTCGGGCTCGACGCCCGAGACCTTCTTCGCCGCCATCCGCATCATCGCCGACGTCGTGAAGGCTGGGCAGGTGTCTGGCGAGCTGCGCGATGACCTCGAGCCGGTGGTGGCCGCCACGGGGATCCTCGGATCGTTGGAGATGACGGTGACCGGGCTGGTGGTGGGGCTGGTCCGGCCCGAGGGACGGCCCGAGGAGCAGATCGACGCCGTCAAGGGGCAGCTGGTGGCCATGGTGCTGGCAGGACTCCGTGCACCAGGTCGCTGAGCCGGTCAGGGCTGCCGGTCCGTCACACCGCCACACGCCACACGCCAGGAGATCGCGCCATGTCCCGTGTCCTCGTCGCCGATGACCTCTCGCCCGAAGCCGTCTCCATCCTCCGCGCCGCCGGGCTGGAGGTCGACGTCAAGGTGGGGCTCAAGCCGGACGAACTGCTGGCCATCATCGGCCAGTACCAGGGGCTGGCGGTGCGCAGCGCCACCAAGGTGACCGCCAAGGTGCTCGAAGCCGCGACGCGGCTACGGGTGGTGGGCCGCGCCGGGGTTGGCGTCGACAACGTCGACTTGCCGGCCGCCACCCGCAAGGGCGTGGTGGTGATGAATACGCCTGGCGGCTCGGCGACCACGGTGGCCGAGCTGGCGCTGGCGATGATGCTCTCGCTCTCTCGCCATGTCGCCGCCGCCACCGCCAGCGTCAAGAGCGGCAAGTGGGAGAAGAAGAAGTTCCAGGGGCGGGAGGTGGCTGGCAAGACCCTCGGAGTGGTCGGGATCGGCAACATCGGCTCGATCCTGGTGGACCGCTGCCTGGCCCTCAAGATGAAGGTGATCGCCTACGACCCGTTCATTTCGCCCGAGGCGGCCGCCAAGATGGGGGTGCGCCTGGTGGCGCTTGAGGCGCTCTGGGGGGAGGCCGACGTCATCTCGCTTCACGTCCCGCTCACCGACAAGACCAGGCACATGGTCAACGCCGCCACCCTGGCCCTCATGAAGCCGGGGGCGCTGCTCGTCAACTGCGCCCGCGGTGGAATCGTCGACGAGCAGGCCCTGGCGGCAGCGCTCGCCTCCGGGCACCTCGGCGGGGCGGCGCTCGATGTCTTCGAGCAGGAGCCGGCGGCGGCCGACCACCCGCTCCTCAAGCTCGACAACGTGGTGCTCACCCCCCACCTCGGCGCCTCCACCGAGGAGGCGCAGGTGGCGGTGGCCGTCGCCGTGGCCGAGCAGCTGGCCGCCTACCTGACCAGCGGGGTGGTGAAGAACGCCGTCAACGTCCCGAGCCTGCCGGCGGAGGTGCTGGCCCAGCTCGGCCCCTACTTGCCGCTGGCCGAGAAGCTGGGGGCGCTGGCCGGGCAGCTGGCGCCGGCCGGCCCGACCGAGGTGGTGGTCTCGCTGGCCGGTGACCTGGCCGGGGCCCCGGCGCGACCGCTGGCCGCCCGCGTGCTGGTCGGCTTGCTGCGCCACTCCAGCGAGACGCCGATCAACGAGGTGAGCGCCCCTGAGGTGGCCCGCGAGCGCGGGCTCACGCTGCGTGAAGAGCGGGTGACGTTGCCCCAGGACTACGCCGGGCTCCTCACCGTCACGGTGAAGGGGCAGGGGGGGGAGGCCAGCGTGGCCGGCACCGTCTACGGCAAGGCCGAGGCCCGCCTGGTCCGGGTCGGCGCCTTCCGGATCGAGGCGGTCCCGGAGGGGACGGTGCTGATCTGCGAGAACGACGACGCCCCCGGCGTGGTCGGCAACCTCGGCACCACGCTGGGAGCCGCCGGCGTCAACATCGCCCGCATCTCGCTCTCCCGCACCGACGACCGGACCCGCGCCTTCGCCTTCCTCAACATCGACTCCACCCCCACCGCCGAGCTGCTGGCACGGGTCAAGGCCCTGCCGCACGTCCGCACCGTCAAGGTCATCACCCTCTGATCGCCCCCAGGGACCCATGCTCGACCTCTCGCTCCCCACCGGCCTGCGCGACCTGCTCCCTGATCACTCCGCCCACCTGGCCGAGCTGTCCGGGAGGCTGCAGCAGGTCTTCGCCAGCTTCGGCTACCGGCGGCTCTTCCTGCCGACCCTGGAGCGGCTCGACGTGGTGGAGCGGGGGCTCTCGGCGGCGGCGCTGGCCGACGTGATGAAGTTCGTCGAGCCGGGCTCGGGCGAGGTGGTGGCCATCCGGCCCGACATCACGCCGCAGATCGCCCGGCTCTATGCCTCCCGGCCCGACGCGCTGCCGTCGCCGGCCCGGCTCTGCTACGACGGCCCGGTGCTGCGCGCCCGCGAGGCGCGGGCGGGACGGCCGCGCGAGGTCTACCAGGCCGGTGTCGAGTTGCTCGGCGTCGGCGGGCCGAAGCAGGACGCCGAGGCGCTGGTGGTGCTCTCCCGGGCGCTCGGCAAGGTGGGGCTGGGCCACGCCGTCATCGAGGTGGGACACGCCCGCTTCGCGGCGGCTGCCATCGACGCGGCAGGGCTCCCGAAGAAAGGGCACGCCGAGGCCTGGGACGCCCTGGCCCGCAAGGACGAAGGGGTGCTGGCCCGGCTTGCCGCCCGTGGACGCGGTGCCGGAGAGGCGCGCGCGGCGCTGCCGAGGCTGGCCGGGCTCTACGGGGACGGGGCGCTGCGGCGGGCCCGGGCCTTCGCCAGGGCGGTGCCGGCCTGCGCGCCGGCGCTGGCCGAAGTGGAGGCGGCCCTCAAGCTGGCCAGGCGCCAGGGGCTGGGCGAGGTGGCGGTCGACC
Source organism: Anaeromyxobacter sp. (assembly GCA_031427995.1). GTDB lineage: Bacteria > Myxococcota > Myxococcia > Myxococcales > Anaeromyxobacteraceae > JADKCZ01. The sequence goes on from JANPOM010000243.1 coordinate 8,621, forward strand.
TCGGCGAGGCCCGCGGGCTCGGCTACTACACCGGCCTCACCTTCGCCGGTTACGCGCCCGGGGCCGGTGCGGCCGTGGCCGCTGGAGGCCGCTACGACGAGCTGCTGGGCCGGTTCGGCCGGCCCGGGCCGGCCATAGGCTTCGGCATCGATCTCGAGTTCGCCACCCAGGCGCTGGAGCGGAGCGGCCGCGCCGCGCCGGCCCGCAAGGCCTCCCGCCCAGCGGCAAGGCGTCGCTAGCGGACCAGCGCGGCTGCTGGTAGATTCCGCCCTGTTTGCGCGCTCGAAGCGCGCTCGCGCCGGCTCGCCGCTGCCGGTGTCATCCACCTGAAGACAGGAGTTCGCCGCATGCCGAACGTCGTGGTCGTCGGGGCCCAGTGGGGCGACGAGGGCAAGGGGAAGATCGTCGACCTGCTGACCTCACATGCCGACGTGGTGGTCCGTTTCCAGGGTGGCAACAACGCTGGGCACACGCTGGTGGTGGACGGCGAGAAGACCGTCCTGCACCTGATCCCGGCCGGCATCCTCCACCCGGGCAAGTCCTGCGTCATCGGCAACGGCGTGGTGCTCGACCCGACCGTCTTCGTCATGGAGATCGACCGGCTCAAGCAGAAGGGCTTCCTCAAGGACGACGCCCAGCTGGTGCTCTCGCTCGACGCCCACGTCATCATGCCGTGGCACAAGCAGATCGACATCGCCCGCGAGGCGGCGGCCGGGGCCGGCAAGATCGGCACCACCGGGCGCGGCATCGGCCCGACCTACGAGGACAAGGTGGCGAGGCGCGGCCTGCGGGTGCGCGACCTGCTCGACGGGACGCGGCTGGCCCGGCGCATCAAGGAGCGGCTGCCGACCGCCATCGAGGAGCTGAAGCGGCTCGGGGCCACGCCGGACCTCGACGAGGCGGCCCTGGTCAAGACCTACACCGCGCTCGGCCAGCGGCTGGCCATCTACGCCGCCGACGTCTCGCTCTGGCTCCACCGCGCCATCCAGGCCGGCAAGCAGCTCCTCTTCGAGGGCGCGCAAGGGACCATGCTCGACGTCGATCACGGCACCTACCCGTACGTCACCTCCTCCAACACCGTGGCCGGCAACGCCGTGGTCGGCTGTGGCCTCGGGCCGGGCGCCGTAGACTACGTGCTCGGGGTCACCAAGGCCTATTCGACCCGCGTCGGCGGCGGCCCCTACCCGACCGAGTTGAAGGACGAGATCGGCGAGCGGCTCCGCGCCATCGGCAATGAGTTCGGCGCCACCACCGGCCGGCCGCGCCGCACCGGCTGGCTCGACATGCTGGCGCTGCGCTACGCCGCGCGCGTCAACGGCCTCGACGGCATCGCCATCACCAAGCTCGACTGCCTGACCGGCTTCGAGACCCTCAAGATCGCCATCGCCTACAAGGTCGACGGGAAGCTCCATGACGAGATGCCGAGCGACCTCGACCTGCTGGAGCGGGCCGAGGCGGTCTACCAGGAGCTTCCGGGCTGGACCGAGAAGCTGGACGATCTGCGCAGCTTCGACGCCTTCCCGGCCAACGCCAAGGCCTACGTGAAGCGGGTCGAGTCCCTCTCCGGCGTCAAGGTGATGGGGCTCTCGGTCGGCGCCGATCGCGGCGAGACCATCATCCTCGAGAACCCGTTCAAGGCGTAGCGCTGGCCCGGCCTTCCCCAGGCGGCCGGACCTCACTGTTCACTTCCTCAGCCATGCGCTCAACCGCCCTCGCGCTGATCCTGCTCGCGGCCCCGGCCGCCCTGGCGGCCACGCCGCCGCAGGCGCGCCTCCAGAAGGAGCAGGGCGACCAACTGAGGAAGGGGGGCGACGCCGAGGCCGCCGAAAAGGCCTACCGGGCGGCGCTCCAGCTCGACGGGGGGTATGCCGAGGCCCACCAGGCGCTCGGCGAGCTCCAGTTCGCCGGCAAGCAGGTGGCGAAGGCCATCGAGTCCTTCGGCTACGCGGTCGAGATCGATCCCGGCTACGCGCTGGCCTGGTACAACCTCGCCTTCGCGGCTCGCCGGAGCGGCGACCACCGGAGGGCCCGGACCGCCTACGAGAAGTACTTGAAGCTTCGCCCCACCGACGCCGACGGTCACTACGGCCTGGCGGAGACGCGGCGCGCGCTCGGCGACAGCGACGCCGCAATCACCGAGTACCAGCTCTTCATCGATCTGGCGCAGGCGACGCCTGCCCAGGCGGCCTGGATCGAGAAGGCACGGACCGCCATCGCCGAGCTGAAGGCGCCGGCCAGGGCGGCTCCGAGCGGCGGCGCCAGCGATCTGGTGATCCCAGGAGTGGCTGGGGCGACCGCCGCCGCGATTCCGACTCCGACTCTGCCCCCGACTCCGACTCTGCCCCCGACTCCGACTCTGCCCCCGACTCCGACTCCGACTCCGACTCCGACTCCGTCCGTGGCGTTGCCCGTGGCCCCAGCCACGCCGCTTCCGGCGCCGCCCAGCCGGGCGCTGATCGAGAAGCTCGGAGTTGGCGACCGGGCCTGGCTCTCCGGCGACTTCCGCAGCGCGCTCTTCGCCTATCAGGACGCCGTCTACCTCGAACCGACCAGCGCGGTCGCGCGCATCAGGCTGGCCCGTGCCTACACCTCGCTCAAGCACCCGGTCGAGGCCGAGGCGCAGCTGCGCCATGCGCTCGAACTCGATCCAGGGAACGGCGAGGCGAGTCGGCTGCTCGAGGAGCTGCGCAGCCCGCCGCCGGCCGTGCCATCGCCCGCGGCGGTGGTCTCGCCGGTCGCGCCGGCAGCGGCGGCCGCCTCGCCCAGGCTCTACCGGCTCACCGACGACGCCGCGCCTCCGCCTGCGGTGCTGGCGGTCGCGTCCCAGGCCGGGGCAGCGGGTCCCGGTGGCGTGGCCGCCCCGAGCGCCGCTCCGGGTCCGGCATCCTCGGAGCAGGCCTCCCGCCACTACAAGGCGGCGCTCACCATGATCGGCGACCGCGACTTCAAGGGAGCGGTCCTCGAACTCGACCAGGCGCTCCTGCGAAACCCGAAGCTCGGCGTCGCCCATGCGGCGCGTGCCAGCGCCCTCTTCGGCCTGGGGCGCTTCCAGGACGCGGCGAACGACTACCAGACCGCGCTGGCCATGGTGCCCGGCATGGCCACGCCGCTCTACGGCCTGGCCGAGACCTACCGCCGCCTCGACGACCCGCGCGCCGGCGAGTACTACGTCCGCTACGCCGGGAGCGACGCCAGCGACGTCCGCCCCGAGCTTCGCGAGACGGCCCGGCAACGGGCCAGCCAGTACGGCGCCAGGTAGCCCGGTCCAATCAGCCGAGCAACAGCGCGAGCGCGGCGACCAGCAACAGCCCGGCCGCGAGCGCCAGGAGCGGGGCCTGGGCCGCCGCCGGCCGCCCGGCGAGGCGGAGCGGTGGCGCCGGCTCGAGCGGATCGACGTAGCGGAGCCGGGTCTCGCCCACCTCCAGTTCGTCGCCGCTCCGCAGCCGGCGCTGGCCACGGGCCCGGCCACCGTTGATGCTCAGCCCGTTGCGAGAGCCGAGATCCTCGGCCGAGGCCCCGGCCCCGTCGAGCCGGAGCCGCAGGTGGAGGCGGGAGGCGCTCGGGTCGCTGAGCCGCAGGGCGGCCTCGACTCCGCGCCCCACCGTGCAGTCGCAGGTGAGCCCCACCAGCCGCTCGGGCGCGCCCGGTTCCAGCACCAGCAGGTGCGGGCCGGCCAGGACCGCGCCATCGTCGGCCCTTCGCAACAGGGCGCCGGCGTCTAGCCGGGTCGCCCCGCCGGCCGGCAGCTCCGTCCGAGTGGCGGGGACGGTGTTCATGGCGCGTCGCCCCGAGCCTCGCGCCAGGTGGCCAGCGGGTCGAGCACCAGCCCGGCCGGCTGCCGCCGCACCGTGACGCCGTCGGAGACGAAGCGGATGGCCCCCTCGTCGGTCCGCAGGATGGCGGCGCCCTGGGCGCGCCACCGGTCGATCGCCTCGGCGTGCGGGAAGCCGAAGCGGTTCCCGGCACCGAGGCTCACCGCCGCCCAGCGCGGGTGGACGGCGGCCACGAAGGGTGCCGACGAGCTGGTCCTGCTGCCATGGTGTGGAACCTTGACGACGTCGGCCGACAGGGTCCGCCCTCCGGCCAGCGCCGCCGCCTCACCCGCCACCTCGAGGTCGCCGGTGAAGAGGAAGGCGGTGGCGCCGTAGCTGACGCGAAGCAGCAGCGAGGCGTCGTTCTCCACCATCTCCCCGATCGGCCCGCTCACCGACTCGAACCTGACGCCGGCCCGCTCCCACCCCTGGCCCGGTCGCAGGCGGGACAAGGGCGGCAGGGTCGCCAGGGCCGAGAGGGCCTCCTCTCCGAAGTGCGCCTCGCCGGTCACCAGTTCGTCGACCGGCACCGCCGCCGCCACGCTGGCCAGTCCGAGGATGTGGTCGGGGTGGGGGTGCGAGATCACCACCACCGACAGCCGGGTGATGCCGAGGTCGAGCAGCAGCGGCGCCACGTCCCGCGCCCCTGGATCGGGGCCGCCCGGGAAGGTGCCACCGCCGTCGATGAGGACCGCCGAGCCGTCGGGGAGTCGCAGCAGCGAGGCGTCGCCCTGGCCGACCGAGAGGACCATCCACTCGAGCTGGCCGCGCGAGGCGGCGGCCGCGGCGCGAAGCGGCCCGGGGAGGGTGAGGCAGGCGACGAAGCCGGCCAGCGCCAGGCCGCGACGCCAGCCTCGCCAGCCAGGCGCCAGCAGGATGAGGCCGCAGGCAAGCAAGGCGAGCAGCGGTCCGGGAGAGGCGACCCCGACCACCGCGAAGCGCGGGGCGGCGGCGAGATCCGAGACCGCCAGCAGCGCCCAGGCCAGCGGCCAGCTGAGCCAGAGCAGCGGCAGGGCCGCCAGCGGCGAAGCCGAGGCGATCACCGCCGCCAGGGCGGTGGTCCCGGTCAGCGCCGTGCCGATGGGGATGCCGGCAAGGTTGGCCAGCAGGCCGAGCGCCGGGAGCTGCCGGAAGTGGAGCGCCAGGATCGGCGCGGTGGTGAGGCTGGCCGCCACAGTGGCGCAGAGGCCGGAGAGCAGCGGTTCCTGGAGCCGGGCCCGCCAGGTCCCCCGCGCCGGCACCGCCACGGGGAGGGAGCGGCGCAGCGGCCCGGCCAGCGCCACCAGCCCGGCCACCGAGGCGAGCGAAAGCTGGAGCGAGGGGTCGAGGAGGGCGCCCGGCTCGGCGCCGAGGCAGGCGAGCGCAGCCAGCCCGAGCGCGTTGGCCGGCGACACCTCGCGGTCGAGCACCGTTCCCGCGAAGACCGCGCCGGCCGCCACCGCGGCGCGGATGACGGAGAAGCCGGCCCCGGTGGCGAGGGCGTAGAGGAAGGTGGCCGGGATGGCCAGCGCGGCGGCGCTCCGGCGCGGCTCGAAGCGGTCGGCCAGCCGGTCGGAGCGGAGCAGCAGCCAGCGCAGCGCCCGTTCCAGCCCGGCCGCCACCACCACCAGGTGGAGCCCCGAGACCGCCAGTACGTGGGCCAGCCCGCTCCGGACGAAGGACTGGGTGGTAGCGGCGTCGAGCGCCCCCCGGTCACCGGTGCCGATGGCCCGGACCACCGAGGCCTCACGCGCCGGCAGGCTGGAGGCCGCCTCGGCGAAGCGCTGGCGGCCGCGCTCCAACCAGGCGAGCGGGCTGGGCGGGGCGACGCGGACCGGGGGAAGGAGCCCCTCGCCGATCAGCGCCACTCCGACCGCGGCGAGCCGGTCGCGCCGGTCGGTCGCCCCCGGGTTGCGCGGGCCGGGTGGCTGGCGCAGGCGGGCCCGGAGCCGGACCCGGTCCCCCATGGCCAGCGGCCACTCGGCCGGTGGAGTGACCAGCTCCAGCCGCCGGCCACTCGGCTCGGCCAGGATGTAGCGGAGCCGGTCACCGTACGGGGTGGGGACCGTCCGGATGGTCCCTTCCAGCTCGACCGGACCATCCGGGGCCGAAAGCGGGTCGGCGCGGGCGGCCTCGGCCCCGAGCCAGCCGGCTGCCGCGAAGGCAACCGGCGCCAGGGGCGGCGATATCGCCAGAAGGAGTAACCCCGAAAGGAGCGCTGGGGCTCCCAGGCCATGGAGACCGATGGCCGCGCCGAGCAGGAATCCGACCCCCAAAGGGACGAGAGGAGCCCGAGATTTCACCGACCAGTTCCCTGTCCGCGCTGGAGCCTGCGGGGCATCCACCTGAAATCACGGACTATATTGTTTTCTGGACGGAATTGTGATACATCTGCACATCCAAGCTCCCGCCTCGGCCCAATCGCTGCACCCTGGCCGAGAACGCATGGCGAGCGGAGGTCTGAATGTACGGAACACAGTCTGGAAGCATCTCCCCGAGCTTCAAGGTCGGCGACAAGGCGGTTTACCCTGGCCAGGGGGTCGGCGAGGTCCTCGGGATCGAGCACAAGGAGGTGGCCGGCCAGCGGCAGTCCTTCTACGTGCTCCGCATCCTCGAGAACGGGATGAAGATCATGATCCCGATGAACAAGGTCAACTCGGTCGGCCTCCGCGAGATCATCGGCGAGAAGGACGTCAAGAAGGTCTACTCCATCCTCCGCGAGAAGGAGGTCTCGGTAGACTCGACGACCTGGAACCGCCGGTACCGGGAGTACATGGACAAGATCAAGACCGGCTCGGTCTTCGAGATCGCCGAGGTGCTCCGCGACCTCTACCTGCTCCGCTCCGACAAGGACCTCTCCTTTGGCGAGCGGAAGATGCTCGACACGGCCCGGTCGCTCCTCATCAAGGAGCTGGCCATCGCCAAGGACTGCGACGAGCAGGATGTCGAGTCGGACCTGAAGAAGATCTTCAACTGTTGATACGCCTCCCTGGCCGCGCGCCGGGGCGGTATGATGGTGGCCGCCGCACGGACGCTGGTCCGCGCGGCGGTCGCGTTTCGACTGAAGATGCCCCGGGACTCCGGCGTCGCGGCTCATGCCGGATTCGGGATTGCAGCGGGAGTGCCAACGGCGGCCGGGGCACCCCCCGGGCGGAGTCATGGGGATGATCCTCGGCATGCGGGTGGGGGCGATCGTGGCGGCCGGCGGGTCCGGGCAGCGGGCCGGGCTGGCCAAGCAGTGGCTCGAACTGGGCGGCGAGACGGTGCTGCGCCGCTCGGCCCGGCTGCTCGCCGACTGCCCGCTGGTCGACGAACTGGTGCTGGTGGTCCCACCCGGCGACGAGCCGCGGGCGGTGGCGGCGCTGGTCGGGCTCGCCAAGCCGGGGCGGGCGGTGGCCGGCGGCGCGGCGCGGGCCGACTCGGTCCGCAACGGGCTGGAGGCGCTCTCCAGTTGCGGCCTGGTGCTGGTCCACGACGCGGCTCGGCCCTTCGCGACCCCGGCGCTGGTGACCCGTGTCGGCGAGGCGGCGGCCCGCGACGGCGCGGCGCTGGCGGCGGTTCCGGTCACCGACACCGTCAAGCGGGCCGGGGCGGGTGAGCCGCCGCGGGTGGCCGCCACGCTGGATCGGCGCGAGCTCTGGCTGGCCCAGACCCCACAGGGCTTCCGCCGCGACCTGCTGCTGCGGGCCTACCACGCGGCGGGCGCCGAGGCCTCGGCCGCCAGCGACGAGTGCGGCCTGGTGGAGCGGCTGGGCGAACCGGTGACGCTGGTGCCGGGCGAGCCGGGCAACTTCAAGATCACCTCGCCGGAGGACGTGGCGAGGGCGAGGAGGCTCACCGGAGCGCCGGTGGCCAGCGGCGTGGCCTACGACTGCCACCGTTTCGAGGCGGGTCGAAAGCTCATCCTCGGCGGGGTCGAGTTCGAGGGCGACGGGTTGCTGGGCCACTCTGACGCCGACGTCTGCGCCCACGCCATCGGCGACGCCATCCTCGGCGCCGCCGGGCTCGGCGATCTGGGGCGCCACTTCCCCGACACCGACCCGCGGTGGAAGGGTGTCTCCTCGCTCCGGCTGCTGCGCGAGATCGCGGCCCTGGCGGCCGCGGCCGGCTGGCGTCTCGGCAACGCCGACGTGACGCTGGCGGCCAGGCGCCCCAGCATCGCGCCGCGCTCCGCCGAGATGCGGGCCCGGCTGGCCGAGGCGCTGGGCGTCTCGCCCGGGCAGATCAACGTCAAGGCGACCACCGGCGAGGGGATGGGGTTCGTCGGGCGCGGGGAGGGGATCGCCGCGCACGCCGTGGCCCTGCTGGTGCGGGGCGGGCCATGAGCACGGCGCCAGGCGAGCCCAGTCTCGACGACCAGCTTCCGGTTCCGCCGCCGAAGCGCGAGTCGCCGCTGTTGGCCCGCTCGCCGGTCTTCGCCCTGCTGGCCGCCTCGGTCTGCGGCTGGCTGCTCTGGGAGCTGGCGCCCGACGCCCAGTACGCCCTGGCCTCGCGCACACCCATCGACCTCGGCGGGCCCGGCGCCTACCATTTCGACCGGGCCCGCGACAACCGGCTGGTGCAGGTGCGCGGCGAGCTGACCGAGGCGGTGCCGGTGACCGTTGACCGGACCGGCCAGGCCCGCACCGTGGGGCGGTTGGGCGGCTCCAACCTGCTCATCGACCGGCCCGGCCGCGGTGGCCCTCCGGTCTACGAGGGTCGGCTGGTGCCGGCCTCCGGCCGCGCCGAGTATGGGCCGGTGGTGGCCGCCATCCGGGCCCGCGGCTCGGCGCTCGGCGACGCCTGGCTGGTGCTGCGGGACGGGGACCGGCCCGGCGATCGCTGGCTCTCGCTGGCCAGCTCGGCGCTGCTGCTGCTGCTGCTGGCCGTCAACCTGCGGGCGCTCGTGAAGAGCCTGCTCGACTGGTCGGGGCACTGAATGCCCATCCTGCTGCACGACACGCTGGCCAACCAGAAGCGCGAGCTGACCACCCTGGTCCCCGGTGCGGTCGGCCTCTACGCCTGCGGCCCGACCGTCTACGACTTCGCCCACCTCGGCCACGCCCGCTGCTACGTGGTCTGGGACGTGGTGGTCCGCCACCTGCGGGCCCGCGGCTACCGGGTCAAGTACGTGCGCAACTTCACCGACGTGGACGACAAGATCATCGCGCGGGCCAACCAGCGGGGCGAGGATCCGGTGGCGCTGGCCAGCCGCTTCGCCGACGCCTTCCACCAGGACCTCGACGCCCTCGGCTGCCTGCGCCCCGACGCCGAGCCGCGCGTCTCCGGGCACATCGTCGAGATCGTCGAGATCGTGGCGCTCATCGGGCTGCTGGTCCGGAAGGGCTTCGCCTACGCCCCGGGAAACGGCGACGTCTACTTCTCGGTCCGCAAGTTCCCCGAGTACGGCAGGCTCTCCCGCCGCAACCTCGACGACCTCATGGCCGTGGCTCGCGTCGATGCCGTGGAGGCCAAGCAGGACCCGCTCGACTTCGCCCTCTGGAAAGGGGCCAAGCCGGGCGAGCCGCGCTGGCCGAGCCCGTGGGGCGAGGGGCGGCCGGGGTGGCACATCGAGTGCTCGGCCATGACCCGCAAGCACCTCGGCGACAGCTTCGACATCCACACCGGCGGCAAGGATCTGGTCTTCCCTCACCACACCAACGAGATCGCCCAGTCGGTCTGCGCCTGCGGTGACGCCATCCACGCCGACCAGTACGCCCGCCACTGGATGCACAACGGCTTCGTCGAGATCGACGACGAGAAGATGTCAAAGTCGCTGGGCAACTTCTCCACGGTGCACCAGGTGCTGGAGAGGTACGACGCCGAGGGGCTGCGGCTCTTCCTGCTCGGCACCCACTACCGGCGCGACTTCAACTTCTCCGACCAGGTGCTCGGCGAGGCCGAGCTGCGACTCGGCTACCTCTACGAGACGCTGGAGAAGGCCGATCGGCTGGCGGCCGGCCTGGCCCCGGCGGCGGTCGACCCGCTGCTGGAGCGCTGCGGCTCGGCGCTCGACGACGACTTCAACACGCCGCGGGTGCTCGGGCTGCTGGCCGAGGCCTTCACGGCGGCCAACGCGCTCTGCGACCTGAAGGGGAAGAGGAGCCCGGAGCAGAAGAGCTCCCTGGCGGCCTTCGCGGCGGCGGCGCGCTCGGCGGGCCAGACGCTCGGGTTGCTGCGGCGGGCGCCGCGGGCGGCGCTGCTGGCGCTTCGCGGGAAGGCGGCGGCCCGCCGGGGCATCGACGGCGCGGCGGTGGAGGCGAAGCTGCTGGAGCGGAACCAGGCCCGCAAGGCCAGGGACTTCGCCCGCTCCGACGCCATCCGCGACGATTTGCTGGCCGGTGGCGTGGCCATCATGGACGGTCCGGAGGGGACCTCCTGGAAGGTGGCCTGAGAGGTGGTCCCGTCACGGGCCCCGGCCCCACCCTCGGAAAACCGTGGCCCACCTCGCATTTCCGGCGCCCCCCGCCCGGGAAGGCACGTTCATCCGGTGGCTTGGCGGTGGCACGCCCGGTGCTGGAGACTGAGTGCAGCCCCGTCAACGGAGACATGCATGACCTCGACCCGCCTTGCCCTGGTCCTCCTCGCCGCCACGGCCGCCGCCTGTGGCGGTGGCGTCAACAACGACGGCCCGCACCGGACCGGCGCTACCAGCTTCACCTCTCAGCCGCCGGGGGGCAGCCGCGGCGCCTCGATCGCCTCCGATGGCAGCGCCCTCGGGCCGAGCGGCGCTCCCGCCCCCGCCGCGCCCGGGGCGCCAGCGGCGAGCGGCACGGGCGCCACCGAGGGCTCCACCGCGCGCGCCATCGAAGAGGCCGACATCTACAAGATGGTGGGGAGCACGCTCTACGTGCTCAACGCCTTCCGCGGCCTGCAGGTGGTGGATCTGGCGGACCTTTCCCACCCGCGCCTGGTCGGCCGGGTCCCGGTGGTTGGCACCCCGGTGGACCTCTACCTGCGCGGCACCACCGCCTTCGTGCTGGTGAGTGACGCCTTCTCCTACGTGCTGGCCGCCGACGGCGCGGCCCAGCCCCGCCGCGGCTCGCGCCTGGTGGCGGTGGACGTGAGCGACCCGGCCGCGCCGCGCATCAGCAGCGATCTGGCCATCGACGGGCAGGTGGAGGAGTCGCGCCTGGTGGGTGACGTGCTCTACGTCGTGTCGCGCCGGTGGTGGTGGTACGAGTGGGTCGGCCCGGTGGCGCAGGGCGGCGACGCTGGCGTGGCCCTGCCCATCGGGCCGGTCGTGCCCGGCGCCGACAGCGTCTTGGTGGCCAGCTTCGACGTCTCGGACCCGGCCAGCCCCTGGCTGGTGGATCGGCTGGAGCGGAGCGCCAGCGGCTGGGACGTGCACGCCAACGTCACGCCCGAGCGGATCACGCTCTCCTTCGCAGGTTACGCCACCGATCCCACCGACCCGGCCGGCGCCTGGAGCCCGGTGACCAGCTTCCAGGTGGTGGACATCTCCGACCCCGCCGGCGGCCTGGTCGCCGGCGCCGCGTTCGCCGCCAAGGGCTCGGTCCGCGACCGCTGGGGCATGGACTACGACGGTGGCACCGGCCTCTTCCGCGCCGTGCTCGACGTCGGCTTCAACGCCGGCGCCGCGCTGGAGCTCTGGAAGAGCCCAACTCCAGGCGCGGTGGTGCCGCTGGCGCGCCTCTCGGTGCCGGTGCAGGAGACCCTCACCGCGGCCCGCTTCGACGGCCCGCGCGTCTACCTCGTGACCGCCATGCTCATCGACCCGCTCTGGGTGGTGGACGCTTCCGACCCGGCCGCGCCGCGCATCGCCGGCGAGCTGACCATGCCGGGCCAGCTCGAGTTCCTGGAGCCGCGCGGTGATCGGCTGGTGGCGCTGGGGCACACCAACGAGGCGGGGCAACCCTGGCAGCTGGCCGCCTCCCTCATCGACGTGACCGACCTCGCCGCGCCCAGGCTCCTCTCCCGGGTCACCTTCGGCGCCGGCTACGGCTGGGTGGGCGCCTCGGCCGACGACCTGCGCAAGGCCTTCCTGGTCTTCGAGCCGCCGCCGCACGGCATCGGCCTGGTGCTGGTGCCGGTGCAGGGCTGGGACCCGGCCGGTTGGTCCTACCTGGGGGGCACGCAGCTCATCGAGTACCGGCGAGACTCGCTCGAGCTGCGCGGGTTCCTGGCTCACCCCGGCTCGGTGACTCGCGCCTTCCCGGCCGATGCGGCGGGCGCGACGCTGGTGGCCCTCTCCGACCAGGCGCTGCAGACCATCGATGCCGCCAACCGGTCGGCCCCGGCCGAGCTCGGCCGGCTTGACCTGGCCAGGCCGGTCAACGCCCTCGAGCTGGTGGCCGGGCACGTCGTGGAGCTCTCCGGCGACTGGTACCGCGGCGACACCGAGCTGGTGGTGACGCCGCCGCTGGATCCGGACACCGCCGAGCCGCTGGCGCGGATGCACGTGCCCGCGCCCTCGGCCCGCATGTTCCGGGTTGGCGACGTGATCTGGCTGCTGGCCCGCGACTGGTCCACCGGCAAGGGCTGGCTCCAGGCGGTGGACCTGGCCGACCCGCTCCACCCGGTCAAGCGGGGCAAGCTCGACCTCGACGCAGACGAGGCGGCCGTCTTCGGGCCCGGGTGGTGGGGCTACGGCGATGAGGCGGCGCTGGTGGGGAGCGCGCTCGCCATCCACCGCTTCAGCTACGTGACCTGCGTCACCGCGCCCTGCAACCCCGTCGACCAGGTGCGGATCTACGACCTCGCCGACCCCGGCCAGCCCCACCTGGCCTCCACCGTCACCATCCCCGGCAGCGCCTGGTCCTGGGGGCTGCTCACCTCCGGCCGCTTCCTCTGGCTCAGCCACTTCGAGTGGGAGCCGGACTTCCGGGGGGCCACCATGGGCGGCGTCCAGGCCGGCCGCTACTACGTGGACCGGCTCGACCTCGCCGATCCAGCCCACCCGGTGCTGCTCGCCAAGGTGAACGTGCCGGGCGTCCTGGTGGCGGCCTCGGAGGATGGGCGCGACCTCACCACGCTGGAGACCGAGTGGAACGGCGAGAAGGTGGCGACCTACATGCACGGGCTCAACCTGACCGCTGGCGGCAAGGCGCAGCTCCGCGGCAGCGCGGCGCTGGCGGGCTACCCATCGGGCGCGGTGCGCCAGGGCGGCTTCGCCTGGGCCGTCACCACCAGCTGGAACGGCAGCGCCGCGGCCAGCGCGCTCGCCGCGGTGGACCTGGCGAGCATGCAGGTGAAGAGCCGGCAGCGGGTCGATGGCAGCTGGGCCTGGCTGGCCAAGGCGGCCGGCGGCAAGCTCTTCCTCCAGGCCGGCTGGCAGGATCAGGGGATCCTGGTCTACGGCCTCTCCAACCCGGCCCATCCCGTCTTCGAGCAGTTCGCCCGGACGCAGGGCTGGGCGCAGGACCTGGTGGTGGGGGACGGCGTGGCCTACCTGCCATCCGGCGCCTACGGGGTACCCATGATCGACCTGACGCCGTGACGGGGCAGGCCCCGGCCCGCCGTCAGGGCAAGGCGCGGTAACATCCACTGGTGCGCCTCCGCTTCGCCCTCGCCGCCGCGCTGCCGGCCCTCCTCTCGCTGGCCGCCATGGCGCTGCTGGGGGACCGGCTGGCCCGGCGGGCCCTGGAGCAGGAACTGGGGGCGCGGCTAGTGGCGGTGGCCCAGGCGGCCGCGGCCGGGCTGCCGGTCGAGCGGGCGGTCGCGCTTGGGCCGGGCGACGAGAGGACGCGCACCTACGGCCACCTGCGCGCCCGCCTGGAGGCGCTGGCCCGGGCCACCTCGACCCGGCTGGTGCTGGCGCGGCTGGACCGGACCGCGCTGTGCGACTCGGATGGACGCCACGCCATCGGGGATCCCCTGCCGGCGCTGGAGCGAGACCGCCTGGAACTCGCCGAGGTGGCCGCTGGCCGATCCGCCGCCAGCCAGGTGCTCTTCCGGGGGCAGGACGGCGAACTCTACAAGACCGGCTATGCCCCGCTGGCCGACGCGGCCGGGCGGGTGGTGGCGCTGGTGGCCGCCGACGGCACCGCCCCATCCTTCGCCACCCTGCGCTCCTTCCGATCGCTGCTGGTGCTGCTGGCCCTGGGCGGCGCCGTACTGGGCGCGGCGGCGGCGGTGGTGGCGGCCCACTCGGTGACCCGGCCGCTCCACGCCCTGGCTGGCGCGGCGCGACGCATGGGGGCCGGTGACCTCGACTCGCCGCTGCCGGCGGCCGGCGCCCGCGGCGAGGTGGAGACGCTGCGTCACACGCTGGAGGAGATGCGCCAGGCGCTGTGGGCCCGCGACCGGGAGCGGGACACCATGCTGGCCGGCATCGCCCATGAGGTGCGCAACCCGCTCGGCGCCATGGCGCTCTACGCCGGCGCGCTCGCCGAGGACCTGGCCGGCCGGCCCGAGGCCGCCCATGTGGCGCGCATCCGGCAGGAGCTCTCCGGCCTGTCGCGCCTGGTGGAGGACTTCCTCGACTACGCGCGCCACCGCCCGCCTGCGCTCGAGCCGGTGGAGGCGCGGGGGCTGGCCGAGGAGGTGCGCGAGCTCTGCTTGCCGCACTCCGAGGGGCGTGGCGTGACGCTCTCGGCGCGAGGGGCAGGCGCCTTCCAGGCCGATCGGCACCTGCTGCGCCGAGCCGCCCTCAACCTGGTGCGCAATGCCGTCGACGCCTCGCCGCCGGGCGGCACGGTGGAATTCTCCGTCGAGGTGGCGGGCGGGGCGGTGGCCCTCACCGTGCTGGATCGCGGTCCGGGCCTGCCAGCCGAGGCGCGAGCCAGGCTCTTCGAGCCCTTCTTCACGACCAGGTCGGGCGGCACCGGGCTCGGCCTGGCGCTGGCCAGGAAGGCCGCGCTGGCCCACGGCGGCGCGCTGGTGGTCGACGACCGGGCGGGAGGTGGCACGGCGGCTCGCCTCTCGGTGCCGCTCCGCCCCCCGCCGGCCGGCCAAGGAGCCGCCCCATGACCCGGGTGCTGGTGGTCGACGACAGCGACGCCATGCGCGAGGGCATGATGCTCACCCTGAATCGGCTGGGCTACGAGGTGCGCGGCGTGAAGAATGGCGCCGAGGCGCTGGCCGCTTACGCCAGGCGCCACGCCGAGGTGGTCATCACCGACCTGCGCATGGTGCCCATGGACGGGCTGGAGGTGGTGCGCAGGCTGCGCGAGCTCGACGCCGAGGCCACCGTGGTGGTGGTGACGGCGCACGGCTCGGTCCCCGCGGCGGTGGAGGCCATGCGCCTCGGCGCCATCGACTTCGTGGAGAAGCCCTTCTCGCCCGAGCTGCTGGCGGCCCGGGTGGAGAAGGCGGCCGAGATCGCCCGCGAGCGGCGCCGCGCCCGCGACGCCCACGCTCGCGCCGCCGCGCTCGACGAGGACCGGGCCCGCGAGGCCGGACCGCTCGGGCTGGTGGGCGAGTCGGAGGTCATGGCCCGCGTCCGGGAGCAGGTGAAGAAGGTGGCCGCCACCGACGCCACCGTGCTGGTGCTGGGCGAGTCGGGCACCGGCAAGGAGCTGGTGGCGCGCGCCCTCCACTCGCAGAGCCGCCGGCGCGACCGGCCCTTCGTACCGGTCTCGTGCGCCGCGCTGCCGGAAGGGCTGCTGGAGTCGGAGCTCTTCGGCCACGAAAAGGGGGCCTTCACCGGGGCCGGCCGGCGCAAGATCGGCCGCTTCGAGCTGGCCGACGGCGGCACGCTCTTCCTCGACGAGGTGGGTGAGCTGCCACCGGCGGTGCAGGTGAAGCTGCTGCGAGTGTTGCAGGAGCACCGCTTCGAGCGGGTGGGCGGGGAGGAGACCATCGAGGTGGACGTGCGGCTGGTCTCGGCCACCAACCGGGACCTGAGGGCGCGCGCCGCGGCCGGGACCTTCCGCGAGGACCTCTACTACCGCCTGGCCATCGTGCCGCTCACCCTGCCGCCGCTGAGGGCCCGGCCGGGCGACCTGGCGCTGCTGGCGGGCCACTTCCTCGCCAAGCACGCCGGCCGAATCGGGCGCCGGCCGGCCGGCTTCGAGCCGAGGGCGCTCGAGGTGCTGGCCCGCCACGCCTGGCCCGGCAACGTGCGCGAGCTGGAGAACGCGGTGCAGCAGGCCATGGTCTTCGCCGAGGGGGACCTGGTGCGCGCCGAGGATCTGCCGGCCGCGCTGCGCGACGCCCCGGCGGCGCTGCCCATCCCCACCGGTGACCGGCCGCTCCCGGAGATCCTCGACGACCTGGAGCGGCAGCTGGTGGCCGACGCCCTGGCGCGGGCGCACGGCGTGAAGGCCGAGGCGGCTCGCCTGCTCGGCGTGAAGGCCTCGGCGCTCTACTACAAGCTGGAGAAGTACGGCCTCGGCGCACCCGGCGAGGGTGGGGGAGGTGAGGGGTGAGGCTGACACCAGGTGCGCCGGGGTCCTCTGACTTCGCGGAGCTGGGCGCCGGGCCGGGCGGCGAGGCGGCGAGAGGCCCCCTCGGATTTCCGTGGAGGGGGGCGGGAATCCGCGAGGGGCAGCCAGCGATGGAGGCGCGACCCCGCGGGACCACGGGCGAAATCCCGGCGGCGAGGCGGCACGCCTCTTGCGTCGTCACCGTGGTGATGAACCGCGCCCACGCCAACCTCGCCCCGGTCGCAGCCGCGATCCTCGCGCTCCTCGCACTCCTCGGGCCCTCGGTGGCGCAGGCCGGTCCGGCGGAGGAGCGGGCGGCGGCGCAGGCCGAGCTCACCGCCCTGGCGCCCCGCATCGAGCAGCTCAAGCGCGATTCGGTGGCGGGGCAGGGCGGTGACGCCGAGCTCCTCAGGCTGCTGGCCCGCGCCCAGGCGCTGGCTGCGCTGCTCGCCCCGGCTCCCGCCACGCCGCCCGCCCCGCGCGCGGCACCCGCCGAACCCGACGCACAGGAGCTCCGCGAGCGGGCCGACGCGCTGCGCGACCAGGCCGACAAGGCGGCCGCCGGGCTCGCCGAGGTGGAGCGACGGCTCACCGAGTTGGCGCAACGTGCCGAGCTCCTGGAGCGGCTCGACGCGCTCGGCGCCGCCGCCGACATCTTCGCCGTCGGGGCCGGCAGACGAGCCGCCACCGGCGCCGCGCGCGCCACCGAAACCTCCGTCACGCCGGGCAGCGGCTCCACCGGCCCCACCGGCAGCCAGGCCGGTGCCGCGGATGCGCCGGCGCTGAGGGCCGCGGCCGAGCCGGGTCGCGCCGGCCTGGTGCCCGGACCGGAAGACGCCGGCGCGCTGCGGCGCCGCCGCACCGAACTCACCCGCGCCCTGGCCGCGCTGCGCGCCGAGGCCGGCGCGCTGGACGCCGAAGCGCTGGCGGCCGAGGGACGCTGAAGGTCCGTGCATGACTCGGAGACGGTCCGGTCTCCGCGAGCGCTGTCGAGGGGCGGTCCTGGGACAGGAGCGCCGCCTCGACTCCGCGCCCGCCACGCCGGCGCCGCGCTCGGCACGACCGATCGGTTCTCCAAACGCGCTGGGTGGACTACCTTGTGCTGGCGTGCTCCGCGCCGCCGTCGCCCTGGCCTCGCTCCTCGCCCTGGCGCTGCCCGGCGCGGCCAGGGCCGCGCCCGCGCTCGACCTCTGGATGGAGGCCGGGGCCGGCGCCGACGGCAACCCGGGACGCGTGCCGGGCGCCGCCCAGGAGCCGCGCGGCTTCACCATGCTGATCGGCCGGGTCCGCCTTCGCCTGGACGGCGACGCGGCCGGCGCCACGGTCAAGCTCACCGAGGCGGCCCGCCTCTACCCAGGCGTCCGAGGCGCCGACGTGCTGGTCTCGCGGCTGGACCTGGTGGGGCACGCCGCGCTGGGCGGCGGGCTGGTGGCGGGGCTCTCCTTCCTGGCAACCGACTCCAGCGATCGCGAGGGACTGCTCGACCGCCACTCGCTGCGGGGCGAGGGCTCGATGGGAATGCGCCGCGGCCGGCTTGAGGGAACGCTGGCCGGAGGCTGGTGGCTCTTCACGCCAAGGGAGCGGTCGCTGCGACCATTCCGCTCCGGTGGGCCGGAAGGCTGGCTGCGCTCGAGCTGGGCGCCGTTCGAGGGCCAGCAGCTGGCGGCGGCGCTGGGGTTCTCGCAGGCCGCCTTCCCCGGCTGGGAGGCGCTGGGCGCACCAGGCGCGCCCGCGCGGACCGACCGGGCCCGGCACCTCGCGGCCGAGTGGTCCTGGCGTGGGCCGGTGCTGGCCACGCTGGGTTGGGGCTTCACGCAGAACGGCTCCAGCGCGCCGGGCGGTGACTTCACGCGCCACCAGTTCACGGCCAGCGGGGCCTTCCGGCTTCCCCTCGACCTCACGCTGGCGGCGCGGCTGGCGCTCCAGTGGAGCAGCTACCCGGACCCGCTCCTGCTGGCGGCGCAGCAGCGGCTCGCCGAGGGGCAGGAGAGCCTGGACGCCGGGGAGGCGCGGCTGACCCGCCGGCTGGCCGGACTGCTCGAGGCGACGCTGTCCCTGGCCTGGTACCGGGCCAAGGGAGGCACCGGCGTGCCCGGCCTGGAGCGGGCGGTGGCCACGTTGGCGCTCGGCTGGCGTGGCGGGCCGGACTGGTAGTGAACGGCCCGGGCGCGGGGTGCAGCCGGTGTCACTCCTCGGGCTTCGGCTGCGGGCCGGGGATGATGCCGGCGATGTCGGGATCTACGTCGCCCTCGGCGCCCTCGGGACGGGCGTCCTTCTCGCGCTTGCGCTCATCGCGGCGGGCGTCCTTCTCACGCTGCTTCTCGGCGCGCTTCGCTTCCTTCTGGCGCTTCAGGTGCCCAGGGTTGAATGCCATCGGTGCCTCCAGCAGATCAGGTGTTGAAAAGAGAAAACCCGGCCGACTGGCCGGGCCTCCGTGGTCGCTGCGAAGGCGAAGCTCGTTCGCCTTGACGTTGGCGGCCTGCAGGCCCTACGGCCCCATGGTCACCACGAGCTCGGCCATGGACTCCAGGGCCGATACCACTCGGGGAAGACGCCGAGAAGATAGTCA
>JANPOM010000244.1:0-4518 GCA_031427995.1 Anaeromyxobacter sp.
CGCTCCACCTGCACCGGCTGGCGGCGGAGGCCCCGGCCATCACGCTACGGCTCGGTGACTCGCCGCTGGTGCGGCTCACGGTCTCCCCGGACGGGACCCGGGCCGCCGTCTCCTCGCTCGACGGCCGCGTCTCGCTGGTGGCCCTCGAGCCGGCGCGCCTGGTGGCGACGGTGCTGCACGACGCGCCGGTCTTCTGCCTCGCCTTCACGCCCCACGGCGACGGCCTGGTGGTGGCCAGCGCCGAGGGAGAGGTTCGGCTGCTAGACGCCCGGACCGGCGCGCCCCGGGCCCGGCGCTCCACCGGCACCGCCGCCTTCGCGCTGGCGTTGAGCGGCGACGGCGAGCGGCTCGCGGTGGCCGGCGAGGGCGGCGTCATAACGCTGCTCGGTCCGCGGCTCGAGCCGCGCGGCGCGCTGGGGAGCCCGGGGCCCTCCATCACGGCGCTGGCCTTCGATCCGGCCAGCGGGCGCCTGGCCGCAGCGACGGTGGACGGGACGCTCCAGCTCCACCCGGCCGAGGGGGAGGCCGAGCCGATCCGTGTTCGCGCCCACCGCGAGGCCTTCGCCCTGGCCTGGGCGCCGCAGGGGGGGCGGCTGCTCACCTTCGGCTCGGACGGCCGGGCCCTGCTCTGGTCGGGACCCGGCGAGCCGGCCGCCACGCCGCTGGAAGGGCCCTCGGTGGTGGCCGCGGCCTTCACCGCCGACGGCGGCCGGGTCATCACCCGGGCCCGCGAAGGAACGCTGCGGGTCTGGCCGCTGGCCGACGCCGGAGCCGCCTGGCAGCTGACTGGCCACCTGAAGGTGGTCGACACCGTGACCTGGAGCCGCGATGGCGCCCGGCTCCTCACCGCCGGTCACGACGGCAGCACCCGGGCCTGGGACCGGGCCAGCGGCAGGCTGCTGCTCCGGATCAACGATCCGGCCGGCATCTTCCACTCGGCCGCCTGGGACGCGGCCGAGCAGCGCATCCTCACCAGCTCCGAGGATGGCGTGGCCCGCATCTGGAGCGCCGTCACCGGCACGCTCCTGCTCGCCCTGCCCCCGGCCGGCGCCCCCATCCTCTTCGCCGACTGGAGCCCCGACGGGATGCGGGTCGCCACCGCTGGCCTCGACGGCGTCATCCGCGTCCACCGCGCCGACGGCCGGGGGACCGCGCTGCGGCTCGAGGGGCACGAGGCCGGCGTCACCCATGTCGCCTTCACGCCTGATGGCCTGCAGCTGGTCTCCGCCTCGCAGCTCGACGCCACCGTGCGCATCTGGCCGCTCGACGGCGGCGTCCCGCGCGTGCTGCGCGCCGGCCGGGCCGTCTACCGGGCTGGCCTCTCGCCGCGTGGCGACCTGCTGGCGGTGGCCGAGATCGACGGCCCACTGCGGCTCTTCCGCGTCGCCGATCTCTCCGAGCTGCCGCCGCTGCGGGCCTGGCCGGAGCGGCTCTGGGCCCCGGCCTGGAGCCCCGACCAGCGCCGCCTCGCCCTCTCCTCCTTCGACGGCACGGTCCGCGTGGTGGCGCTCGACGACGGCGGCACCGGCGACGGCGGTGAGCCGCTGCTGCTGCGCGGCGGCCAGGGGGCCGTCTCCGAGGTGGCCTTCAGCCCAGACGGCCGCGAGCTGGCCATCGCCTCCGCCGACGGCGCCATCCGGATCGCCGCCATCGACTGGCCGCTCCTGCGCCAGCGGCTCGGCGCCGCCACCTCGGCCTGCCTCTCCACGGCGCAGCGGCTCCACCTGCTGGGAGAGACCGAGCAGGAGGCGCGCGACCGCTTCGCCGCCTGCGAGCAGCGCCATGGCCGTACCCCCGCCGCGTCCCCCAGGCCGGTTGCTCCCGCCACCGGAAGCCGTCCATGACCGCCGCCGCGCTCCTCGCCGCGCTGCTGCTCCAGGGGCCCGGTCCGGGCACGCCGCTACCGCCGCAGGCGCCGGCCGTCACCCTCAGCGGCGAGCGGGCCGAGATCGCGGTCCGGTTCCCGCCCTGGCAGTTCACCGGCACTTTCACCCTCGACGTCGGCGGCCGGCGCGACCAGGGGGTGGCGCGCGATCGCGGCTCGCTGCTCGGGCCGAACCAGCGCGTCGAGCGGGTGCTGGAGGGATCGCTCGGCACCGTCACGCTGCGGCTCGACACCAGGCTGCGCGGCGCCATCTTCCCGCCCATCTTCGGCCGCTGGCAGGTGGTGAGCGGCACCGGGGCCTACGCCCGCCTGCGCGGCGGCGGCACTTTCACCTCGGTCGACGCCGGCGACGGCTCCGGCAGTCCGTTCGAGCGGCAGACGCTGCTCGGCCGCCTCACAAGGGGATGAGCCGCCCGGCTCAGGCTCCGCCGATGGGAAGGGCCTCCGGACCCCCTCGAAGGCGCGGAGACACATGCCGGCCTCGGTTCTCCACTCGACTTCCGGTCAGCGCTCACCTAGCTTGCCCCGATGCTGGTTGCCGCATCCCTCGCCTTCGCGCTCACGGCGGGCGCGCCGACCGTTCCGTCCACCGAGGGGGCAGTTCCCCCCTGCACCACGACCTTCGAGATCGGTCCCATCGGCAGCGCCACCGCCGACCTCGCCCGCCTGGCCCAGTTGACCGGCGCCGCCCCGGTGAGCCCTCAGCTCCACCTGCGCTGGTCGAGCCAGCCCGAGGTGCTGCTCTGCGGTGATGGCCGAGCCCCGCACCACGCCGCTCTCGCTGCGCCTTCGCCGGGTCCGGCCGAGCTCGAGCTTCGGGTGCTGCCGAGCGGGCTGCGCAGTCGGTACAACTCCGCCTACGCCGACGACCGGAACGACGGTGCGCTCTGGGCGGGGCGCGGCCTCTCCACCGCCATCGAAGGCGGCGTCCGGCTCCGCTGGCGCTTTCTCTCGGCCACCGTGGCGCCCGTCGTCGCCTGGCAGCAGAACAGGGGCTTCTACGCCCCACCGTCCACCACGACCGGCCAGTCCCCGTACGCCAACCCGTTCAACTACGGCGGCATCGACCTGCCACTCCGCTTCGGCCCGGACGCCTTCTGGACCCTGGATCCCGGTCAGTCCACCCTCCGTGTGGACGGCTGGGGCGTGTCGGCGGGAGCCTCGACCGAGAACCTCTGGTGGGGGCCGGGGCAGCGCAACTCGCTGCTCATGACCAACTCGGCGCCGGGGATGGTCCACCTCTTCCTCGGCACCTCGCGACCGGTGGACATCTGGATCGGCTGGCTCGAGGCGCAGATGATCTGGGCCAGGCCCCGGGACTCCAAATGGTTCGACACCACCGGCACCGTCAGGCCCCGGTTCTTCAACGCGCTCAACTTCGGCTTCGAACCGGCCGCGGTGCCCGGGCTGTTTCTCGGCCTGACCCGGGGCTACGTCTACGCCGTTCCGCCTGGCGGGCTGACCAGCGCCCAGTACCTCGGCCTCCCGCTCATCGCCCCCTACGCCAAGAGGTCGCTGGCGACGCTCGCCAATCCGACCGGAAACAGCCCGGACAACCAGCTCTCCTCGATCTACGCCCGCTGGGTCTTCCCCGAGAGCGGCCTCGAGGTATACGGCGAGTGGGGCCGCGACGATCACAGCTGGAGCTTCGAGGACTTCATCACGCAGCCCAGTCACTCCAGCGCCGGAATGGCCGGGTTGCAGAAGGTCTTCCCGACCTCCTCCGGCTGGCTGCGCTTCGTCGCCGAGGCGGTCCGGACGCTGGAGAAGCCGACCAACAACCCGCCGCGCGGGGTCCCGATCTTCTACACGCACTGGATGGTGCACCAAGGGTACACCAATCGAGGCCAGATGCTCGGCGCCGGGATCGGCCCGCAGGGCGACAGCCAGTGGGTCGCGGTGGACCTCTTCTCCGGCCCGGCCACGCTGGGGGGCTGGCTGGAGCGAGTGGAGCGGAACGGGCGCTGGTACTACGATCAGGTCCACGCGATGTGGGCTCAGGACGTCGAGTTCGGCGGAGGCCTGCGCGGGGGCTGGACCTGGCCGGAGCTGGAGCTGAACGGCTCACTCGGCGTGGCCGAGCGCTACAACATGAACTTCGGCCCCAACGCCTTCGCCGTGAAGGTGCAGTTCGACCTGACCTGGTGGCCGGGACGGGCGGTCGTTCCGAGCCTGTGGACGAAGAGCCAGCTCACGCCTTGAGCCAGGCAAGTGAAAGCTGGGAATCGTGTGCCTGGCTCTGGGGTGCCCGGTCAAACTCGCGCCTCGGGCTCGCCGTCGATCGCCATCAGCCGGCGCGGCTGGGAATCGGGGCCGCGGCAAGCCCCACCAGCACCGCCGCCTGCGCGGTGAGCGTCACCGCGGCGCTTCGCGCGAATGCGGCCAACAGCAGCAGGCCCATCGCCGCCACCAGCACGAGCCGCCACCGGCCGGATCGCTCCGGGCCCAGCTGAAGAAGCGCCATCCCGAGGAGCACGGCCCCGTCGAGCACGAGCGCCAGCCCCCAGCCCGGCTCTGCCAGCCAGGCCGCGAAGGCGCCCCGGGCCTCGAACCCCACCGCACCGGCCACCAGCACCGCCCCGATCGCCAGGACCAGCACCGCGCCGGCCGCGGCGTCCTTGGCCCGGCGGGCC
>JANPOM010000245.1:0-1353 GCA_031427995.1 Anaeromyxobacter sp.
CCACCAGATCCACTCAGCCGGGCTATCTTGCCGAGCGCGATCCGCTCCCGCTGGCTGAGCTGGAACCTCTCGTTCGCCTCACGCAGCAGCCGCATCACCTCGGGTCGCAGGACCCGGCGCGGCACTGTGACGTGCACCGAGTCGACGCCCTCCTTGATCTCCGGCACCTGCCGGCCGCTTTGCAGGAGCCGGTCGTAGATCAGGTCGAAGCCGCTCCCCTCGCGCTCCATGAAGAGCAGGTCGTTGAGGACACGCGCCAGCCCGTCGTTGCGGCGCCGGCTGGCGTGCAGGATGTTCTGGGGGGTGACTCCCAGCGGCAACCGGCCCGGGTTCACCACCTCCAGCCGATCCGGGTGGAGGTTCAGGTAGATGTCGCCGCGCAGCGTGTAGGGCCGGTGCACCAGCGCGTTGACCAGCACCTCACGGAGGACCGCCTCCTCAAACGCGGGGACGGTGGTCTTGAGGAGGCCGTCGGGCACCTCGTAGGTCTCCTTGAAGTCCGGGACCTCGCGCCACACGGCGTCGAGCAGCTCCATCGGCGACAGCGCGTAGTCGTCCCAGGCCAGCTTGTTGGTCTTGGTGCCGCGCTCGTCGTACTTGATGAACTGCACGACCGGCGCGCTCCCGATCAGGCTCCGCTGCCGGGCGGTCCCGACCAGGAGCACGCCGAGGTTGGTGAGGTCCGCCTTCGCCGTGAGGTGGTAGTGCGCCAGCAGTTCCTCGTCCGACTTCTCCTTGACCGACTGCTTGACCCGCGGCGAGCCGCGCAGTGCATTGCACAGCCACTGGACCTTGGCCTGGTCGGCCTCGGCGCGGGTGCAGCCGCCCGGGATGAGGAACTCCCACGGCGTCGCCGGCCGCTCGTTGATGAGCCGAGTCACGTCCTCGCCCACCAGCGGCATGCACTTGTCCCCGACTCTCAAGTAGAAGCGCCCGTCGCTGGTCGAGGCGATGCCCGAGGCGCGCTGCACGTGGACCGCCAGGTACTGGCCGCCGTTCTCGTGGGTCTTGAGCTCCGGCAGGACGGAGACGTTGACCGTGAGCTCCCCGACTCGCTTCCGGACCTTCTCGACGAGCCCTTCGTCCACCTGCTGGCCCGCTGGCGGAGCGGGGTCGTGGTCCTCGGTCCCGATGAGCAGCGCTCCCCCCGCGCCATTGGCGAACGCGACGCAGGACCGGGCGATGTCGCTCCAGTCCGCGGTGCGCCCCGTGACGAGCCTGAGCGCGACGTTGGCCATTGCGCCCGCTACTCCGCCGGCGCCAGGAAGTAGATTGGCTTGAGCGGCATGCGGCGCTGGGCCGCGTCGCCCAGCTTCTCGTAGTGCTCAACCCATAAGTCGAAGAGCTTCTCCA
>JANPOM010000246.1:0-7978 GCA_031427995.1 Anaeromyxobacter sp.
CCCAGGGCCCGCGGCAAGTTCCAGCCGGCGCTCGGGCTGAGCTACTCCAGCGGCTCCAGCGCCAACGATGGGGTCGGAGTGGGCTGGGCGCTGAGCGCCCACTACATCGAGGCGCAGCCGGGGGTGCCTACGGTCCCGACCGGCTGGCCATTATTTGGCCTATTCCCGACAACACAAAACGTGAAGTGGTGGTTGCAGCTCGGCCAGTCGAAGCGTCGACTCCTCCCGATCTCGGCGGGGAGCGACCACTACCATACCGACCTGCAAGGCCAGTTCGTCTCGATCGTGGTGGGGGCTGACGGAGTGTGGCGAGCAGTCGACACGCTCGGAAGCCAGTACGTGTTCGGGCACCACACCTCCCGCTCAGGAGCGAAGGGCACCGGAAGGTATTACCTCGACTCGGTCGTCGACGTGGACGGGAACAGGACGGTCTTCAACTACTCCGACGTCGGCGCCGCGGCCGACCTGCTCTCGATCCAGTACAACAACTATGGGCCGGTCAGCTCCGCGCTCTACGCCACCGAGATCGGGCTCAGCTACACCGCCCTCTACCCGGTCCGCTTCCAGCGGGTGACGGACGCCGTCGTCCGGCGCTCGAAGGTGTTGACGGCCGTGGAGATCAAGGCTCTGCCCGCGGCCGCCACGACCCAGGCTTCTGCCGCCACGGTGCTCTGGCACAGGCTGGACTACGAGCGGGTCCAGCATGCCAGCTCGATCGTCCTCACCGGCGTGACAGTCGGGGCAGGATCCTCGACGCTACCGCCCGTCAAGTTCGGCTACTCCGAGACGACCAGGAGTTACCAGCTCTCGAGTGGCGTGGATCTCGTCGCCGGAATCGATCCTCTGCTCCGCAGCAACACCGCTGAGTGGATGGACGTCGACGGAGATGGCCTCATCGACAGGATCGATACGACGATCGTCGATGCGGCCGGTCTCCCGACCCCGAAGTGGCAGCGGAACGTGACCGCACCCAATGGTTCCCAGCCGGCCTTTGCTGCGGCCTTTGCGCCTATTCGAGACGTGACCTTGAGCTTCCAGGGCGCCTCACCGGCCGTGAGCATCAACTTTCTCAGCCGAGATCCAGTCTGGACGGTGCTCATGGACGTCGACGGGGATGGCACCGTTGACATCTTCACGACTGGCGCCACCCCGGGCTGCGAGTTCCAGGTTGTTCCCGGCAGAGTCCAGCCGAATGGTGGCGCCTGGGACCTCGTCTTCGACGGGAGCCGCCAGCAGTGCGTTGACGCTCGAGCAGTGACCTTCTTCTTGAGCGGCAACGGCTACAATATATTCCCCGCCATCGCGTTCTCGGGGCATCAACTGGGCGGCAATGGAAAGCGCTACGAAGTGCGGGACGTCACCGGGGACGGTATTCCAGACGTCATGTTGATGGGCGGAGTTGATCCTTACCTCGCCCAGGGCGGCCGGAGCGGTTCGGGAGGCCTCACCATTGGCAATCCGGTCTTGCTCGGCGGCTGGAATGGCAGCATGCCTTGGCTGCCTGGGTCGGGATACGGTCTCGACCTGAATGGCGACGGGCTGAGCGCCGATCGTCCGGACGGCAACTTCAACGAAGGGCTCACCCGCTCGAGTGTCTTCGAAGCCTGGACCCGGACGGAATGGTCGCCGCTCTCGGCGATTTCAACACTCAGTCCAGTTGCTTCAATCCCATATCCAGATCCACAGGGCTATAGCGGCGAACCGGTCCACCGAATGGTGAGCGAGACTTGGAGTTGCGCCGACTGCTCCCTGAGCTACTCGACTTCCGCCGCCTGTGGTGGTTTTGGTCCACATCGCAATCTTCCTCCCCGGTTCACCGATGTCGACCTCGACGGTGACGGCCGCCCTGACCAGATCGTCGCCCCATCGCCAGGTTCGCTCAACTGTCCGTCAGTCCCGTGCCCGGCCGGGGTGGTCGACAACAAGACCGGTGCCAACCTCGCGGGGGTGCTCGCCTGCTCCGCGACGGCATGCCCGCTGGAAGTCTGGTGGAACACCGGCGCCGGGTATGAACGGTCATCCCTGCTTACGCCAACGGTTTCGACCGTGCCTGGGGCACCCCTGGACTATCCGGCTCCGAATGAGGGGTGGGGAAACCTCAACTGCTGGTGGCGGACCGACCGGCTTGGCTTAAGATACGCCACGAGGAACTCCCCGCCGATCCCGAGGACCCGGTTCGTCGACCTGGACGGCGACGGGATCGCGGATAGCGTTGACCTGATGTCGAATCCCGGAGTCACCCGCTTCTTCAAGGGGCAGAGCCGGCCGGTCCAGCTCGCGAGCGTCACCATTCCGACCGGCGCAAGATACTCGGTCACCTATGTACCCTCAGTCAACTATGGCGCGGGCCCGATGGAGGCGCCACGCTTCGTGCCGAAGCAAATCGCCTTGTCGGACACGTTCTTCTCAGCGTCGCCGATTCCGAGCGCGACGACCTCATACGCCTACGCAAATCCCCGCCACGCAACTTCGCCCTTCGACTCGAACACCACCGAGTCGCGCGGCTTCGAAGTCACCTGGTCCTGGCTGGAGCAACCGGGCGCAGCTGAGCAGGTCGCGCGGCAGACCTATTGGGCAACGGCATCTCACGCGTTGGATGGCGCCGCGCTCTACGTCTTCGAGGGCACGTTCACGGGCGCGGCACCGTCGGTCAACAACCTCTCGGTCTATCGGTATTCGTCAAGTACCTTCTCGGTCAGGGCAGTCGGCAACGCCAGCTGCACGCCCAATGGCGTCGAACCGCCAGGCGCCGCGTATCCAGGAGCGATCGTCGTCTCGACGAGAGATGTCTCCGTGACCCTGGACGGTACCTCCGCATTCACCTCATCGAGATCGAGGACGTGCGCCGACGTCGACGACTCGGGGAACATCCTCAAGTCCACGGTCGATCCCGATGAGGGCTTCCTCGGCGACGAGTTCGTCGAGTTGGCGAGCTTTGACGGCGGGGCCACCTGTCGAAGCTGCCCAGTCACGACCCGGAGGACCACGCTGGCAGGCGTCGTCATCGCCGATTCGAGATACCGCTACGACTCGGCGCAGGGCACCTGGGCGTCCCCGTTGCCAGAGGGCCAGGCCGGCAAGGGCCACCTCAACTACGTCTCCCGCTGGGTCTCCTCGGGCACGGCACGTTGGGAGATCGAGTCGGCGATCGCCTATACCGCGGAAGGGTCTGTCTCCTACAAGGTGACCGATCCCTACCCGGGGTCACACGCGCTCTCATCCACGGAGAGCTACGTCTACGACCTCCAGAGGCTTCGCGTCACCGACACGCTCACGGCCGACGCAAGCGTCAGCCTGAGGAAGCACGTCGACTACCATCCGGTGAACGGCACGGTGGTCCAGGAGACTGGGCCCTATCTGGGTCTGAGCTCGGCCGGCGCGCCGACGCGAGCCTTCGCGCGAGACGACTTCGGACGGGTCATCGCCACAGGCCGGGCATTCTCGGGGCCGACGCTGCTTGGCACGACATCCTCCACCGAGTACGTCGACTGGGTACCAGGCTTCTGGCCAGGCGCTTTCGAACGAGGAGGCAAGGTGAAGACGTACACCTTCCTGGTACCTAGGGATCTCATTCCAGGCTCCATCCCGCTGGCGCCCGACGTCAAGCAGGTGATCGAGTACAAGGACGCGCTGGGGCGCACGATTCAGGTGAAGGAGCTGCGCGGCGCGGCGGGAACTGCCGCCGCCGGCGCCCAGGTCATCCAGTCGCTCAGCGGCTACCGGAACATCAGCCACGTGAAGTACGACATCGCGGGTCGCGTCGTCGAGTCGCTGGAGCCATACTTCACCGCGGTCGAGGCTGCGCAGTACTTCTCGACTCCAACTGCGAACCCGAGCATCAGGGGAAGCCTGACCCGCTTCGACTCCAGAGGCCGGGTCACGTGTTCCCAGTCCGGTGTCTATTCGGCCATCGCCGCCGACAGCGCCTGCACCTCCGACCCGAGCAACTCGCCCTCCTACCGGATGTCCACGCGCTACGAGTACCGGACCACCAGTTCAGCTACCGGCCGGCTCCTCGCGGCGACCAGGGTCTTCCCGCCGTCCTCCAGCGGGCTCGCCGGCTGGGTCGAGGCCGGCTACGACGGCGAGGGGCTGCTGGCCCTCAGCACCGACGCGGCTGGCAACACGGTGACAACCTCCATCTCCCCGGTGGGTGTGAACCGGACCGTGACCGTGACACGGCAGGCGTCCGGCGTGGCCGCCTCCGCCCAGACCTCGACGAAGCTGCTCGACTCGATGGGGCGGACGCTTGAGGAGACCGAGGACAACTGGAGCCCGGGGGTAACACCGAGCCGGCGCTTCACTTACGATGCGCTCGGCCGGGCCTACGTCGTGGAACTGCAGCCAAGGATCGTCGGCCAGTGGAGCGTCCGGCCCCTGCTGAAGACGGAGTGGAAGAGTCTCGGACGCAAGACCAAGCTCGACGCCTACGAGCCGACGGCGAGCGCCTACGGAACTGGCTTTGCGATCCGGAACCTGGCCACCTACACCTACGACCAGCCGAACGGCGGCGACGCCGTCACCTACAAGTACACCGCGGGTCACCTCACCTCGGTGAAGAGCCCGCTGACCACCATCGCGCTCGGCTATGACGCGTATGGTCAGCAGGTGAGGCGCGACCAGTGGCTGGCCGGGTTCGGGGCGAACGCCTTCACCTCGACGGCAGTCAGCGCGGCCGATGGAAGGCTGCTCTGGTCGCAGTTCGACTCTCCCTGGTCGAAGACCGTGACCGCGGCCGTGCGCTACGACTCGGCCGGACGGCCCGTGCAGGTTGACGCCAACGATGTGAACGGAGTGAAGTTGTGGCAGGTCCGCGACGTCAACAATGCGAGCTGGGACGGCTACGATGTGCAGGGGCAGACCGGGAACGTGGTGAGCAACAACGGGACGGTGACCACGGCCCGGCACTACAACCAGTTCAACGGGGCGATGAGCGACCAGACCACCAGCTTCACGAGCGGAGCGGCCATCTACAAGATCGGCGCCTTCGGATACCAGGGGAGCAAGCTGACCTCGCTGACCGACCAGACGGTGCCGGGGACGACCACCACCATGAACTACGGGTACGACCCACAGGGGCGGCTGACCTCGGCAAGCGCCATGGTGAACTCCGGATCTTCCAACTCGCAGGGGTATACCGAGAGCTACCGGCATGGCGACCCGGCCTGGCCGGATGGCTCCTCGCTGGGGAACCTTGGCCAAGTGACGACGACTCCAGTGGGGTCGGCGTCAGGCACGACCACCGGCTACGCCTACATCGCCGACCGAGTGGCCGAGCAGTACGGGGCGAGGAACGACCTGTTCCAGTACGACCACGCCGGCCGGCTGGTGTCGCGGAGGCCGACGAGCAACAACGCCAGCACGGGCGAGACGGAGGGGTACGGCTGGGACGTGCAGGACCAGCTGAGAAGCGTGCGAGGGAAGGTGGGGAGCGCGATTCAGGTGGTGGAGGTGCTGGACTACGACCCGACCGGTCTGCCGCTGTTCCGGCGTGTGGGGACGGTGGGGACCTGGTACGTGGGGAAGGTGGCGACGGTGACGGCGACGGTGAGCCCGAGCTGCATGGGAGCGGCGGCCTGCGGGGCGACGATCACGTGGATCATCGCGGGGGCGCCGGTGACGCCGGCGGTGGCGGTGCACTTGCTGCTGGGCGGCACGCGGATCGCCACGGTGAGGCCGCCCAATCTCGCCGGCCCCACGGCGCCCTTCGACGAGGTGCTCTACTACCACCGCGACTATCAAGGGAGCGTGATCGGCACCTCCCGGCGCGGCGCCACGAGCTCCGGCTTCATGGATGGCCGCCCCGGGGCGAGGTACCACTACACGCCCTACGGCCAGCTCGACCGGGTGGACGGGGTGAGCGCCTGGACCGACTCGGAGCTGGGGTACACGGGCGGGCTGAGGCTCGGGTACGTGGCCGGAGCGGTGACCACGCTAGCCGCCCCGCAGGCGCCCGGGCTGGTGCTGCTGGGGGCCCGGGTCTACCACCCGGAGCTGAAGCGCTGGCTGGTGCCGGACACGGTCGACCCGCTCAGGTACACGTACACTGGCGGTGACCCGATCAACTTCATCGACCCGAGCGGGCGGGTGATGATCGACGGACACTCCTGGAACCTGACTTCGAAGCCGAGGATGTTCGAGGACTACTTCATGGCGATCACCGCCCAGTACGCCACGGCGGGGTTCGACACGGCCATGCGACACCTGCTCTCGGACGTGGCCTGGGCGGCAGGGAACCAGGCGCCCGAGGTGGTTGTAACGCCCAGTGGCGCCGTCGACGCAGTCCTGCCAGATGCGGCTGGAACGAGCAGGCCAAGCGAGAACAAGGCTCCAGGCCTCCTGATTCTCGAAGCCTGGGCCTTGGAACTGGAACCGGTTGAAGACAAGGTGAACGTGAACACCTGGGACATGCGCGGCCTCCTCGGATTCTTTGGCGAGGGCGCGACTGTGGGTCATGTGTCCATCACAACGCCCGGTGGGGAGACCCTCCTCAGTCAGTTCCCGGAAAACCACAAGCCTGGGGGAGCGAACGTCACCCTCGAAGGCGACAGGACTGAGAAGGCAGAAGGCCGACCTGCAGACCACGGCTTTGTAGTGGACATCAAGGACCGGGGATCCTTCGCCCGCCAAGCGATCGAGGAGCGCGTCAAGGGGAATTGGACTGTCTTCGGCATCTTCGGGACACAGTGCGCGGTGTCCGCGTCCAAGAGCCTGTCTGCAGGGGGCGCGGCGTCCATGGATCCTTCACCATTTCGGATGCCAAGCTCAATGACCGACCGGCTCGAAAGGCGATCAAATTACCCGGACTCAGGCGTCATCAAGATCCAGATCAACAACCGGAGGGCGCCGTGACCAAGATGGCGGTCCTGCTGGCGGGAGTGGCGATGCTGACCCAAGGTAGTCAGGCGGAGTTGTCGGCGCTTCTGGAGTCGGGGCGAAGCGACCTCTGGATTTCGGGCTCCGCGTCGAACAGGCCTCCTTGGCGAGACGGGGACGTCGAGGTCAAGCTCTTCGCAGTGGACGTGGTTCCGGATGACTGGCTCGGGTTGAGCCGAGTGGGCCCAGGAGGATGGGTACCGCTTCACGTGGAGAGGCCGGCTGGCTGGGACTGGAGGGGTCCAGCATCCAAGCTAGGTTCAGGCGATGGGAGGTACCAGCTTGCCAAGTACGGCGAAGGTGCGGCCTTCTCCGCGGAGTGGGGTTCTGGCTTCGACGCCAACAAGAACTACGTCTATTCCGGTGTGATTCTGCGCGCCAAGGACGGCCATCTCCTCATGGAGCTCGGGGCCCTGGAGCGCGCTCGCGCCGACTACGGTCTCACCGCAAAGCAGAACTTCCTTGGCATGGTTGACTCCAAGGTCTTCTACTTCGACCTTGACGATCGAGATCGGCTCTACTTCTTCGAGAGATCGGATCGTGAGCACCGGTGGGCCGTCGCCCTCAACCTCGAACCACTCTGGCCGTCAAGTTGGAAGCCAGACATGGCAGAGCAGGTATTCCGAGGAACTCGCCCGGGAGAGGTTCTGGTGTCCGTCTGGGCGAAGAACACGGCATGGTTCTCGATGAGACCGCGACGGGATTTCCAGGGAGTTCCGATCGACTTGAAGAAAGCGGTTCCCGTCGCGCCGGGGAAGTAGGACTGAGGTAGTGACCTACGACCCGCAGGGCCGGCTGCTGACCGCTTCGGCGGCGAAGGTCGGGACCTCCGCGTCGCCGCTCTCACAGGCCTACCACCGGGACTATCAGGGGAGCGTGATCGGCACCTCCCGGCGCAGCTTCGGGGTCGATGGCCTCACCGGGGCGAGGTACCGCTACACGCCCTACGGCCAGCTCGACAGGGTGGACGGGGTGAGCAGGCCAAGCGAGAACAAGGCTCCAGGCCTCCTGATTCTCGAAGCCTGGGCCTTGGAACTGGAACCGGTTGAAGACAAGGTGAACGTGAACACCTGGGACATGCGCGGCCTCCTCGGATTCTTTG
>JANPOM010000247.1:0-1384 GCA_031427995.1 Anaeromyxobacter sp.
GCGCCTGCCACGCCGGCCGCCCCCAGGAAGACCCGCATCGCGGTGATGGAGATCCGGCCGCTCGGCACCGAGGCCCACAAGGCGGAACTGCTCTCCGAGGTGGCGCTCACCGAGTCGGCCGCCACCGAGAAGTTCGAGATCATCGGCCGCTCCGACATCGCCTCGATGATCGGCTTCGACCAGCAGAAGAAGATCCTCGGCTGCACCGACGACTCGAACTGCCTCGCCGAGATCGGCGGCGCCCTGGGCGTGGAGTACGTGATGGTCGGGTCGCTCGGCAAGCTCGGCTCCCTCTACCGCATCGACATGAAGCTGGTCGACGCCAAGAGGGCCCGGGTGACCGGCCGCTTCGGCGAGTCGGTGGAGGGGAGCGAGGAGAAGCTGGTGGCGGCGGTCCAGCGCGGCGTGCGCAAGCTGCTGGCGCCGATGTCGGCCGACTTGCCGCTGCCGGTGGCCGTCGCGGCGGCCGAGGTCACGCCCAGGCCGAAGCCGGGTCCCGCCCCGCCCCCGCCGGATCTCTCCGCCCCGAAGCCGGCCGCCTCGACCGGCAACGTCGTGGAGGTGGCCTCCAGGGACGCAGGCTGGTCGCGGAGCGCGTGGGGCTGGACGCTTGGCGGCACCGGCGTGGCGGTGATCGGCGTCGGCGCACTCTTCGGGATGCAGGCCAAGTCGGCCTACGACGCCGAGAAGGCGGCCTCGGCCGCCGGCGACGCGGCGACCTACTTGAAGAAGAAGGACGAGGCCAAGCAGAAGGCGCTCATGGCCGACATCTTCTTCGTGGCCGGCGGCGTCACCGCCGGCATCGGCACCTATCTCCTGCTCACCAGCGCCCCCACCGTGGCGGTCGCGCCGACCAACGGCGGGCTGATGGCCGTCTACTCCGGGAGGTTCTAGATGCGCCGCATCTTCCAGGTCTCGGCCCTGCTGCTCGGGCTCACCGGCTGCTCGCTCACCATCGACGCCGACGGCGTACCGCCGCCGGTGCCGGGGAGCTGCACGCCGGTCTGCACGGCCGCGCTCATCTGCGGCGTGACCCTCAACAACTGCGGCACCACCTGCGCGGCCGGATCGGGCTGCACC
This sequence comes from Anaeromyxobacter sp., assembly GCA_031427995.1. Lineage (GTDB taxonomy): Bacteria > Myxococcota > Myxococcia > Myxococcales > Anaeromyxobacteraceae > JADKCZ01. The sequence goes on from JANPOM010000247.1 coordinate 1,081, forward strand.
GCTGGCGCGACAACGCACACGCTCCAGGGGCAGCTGACCCCCGCCGCCGGGGCGGCTTCGGCCACCGGAGGCCACTCGGTGGCCAGGGGCGTTCTCGACGGGAGCGCTGGCAGCACGGCGGCAGCCTCCGGCCACTCCATTTCGCAGGGAACCCTCTCGCCATGAAGCGTGGAGACCAGATGAAGACCACCCGAACCCTCAGCCTCGCCCTCGCGCTGCTCCTCCCCGCCCTCGCCTCGGCTGCCCTCAACGAAGGGGTGATGACCTACTCGGGCTACCTGCGCACCTCGGCGGGAGCCCCCGA
>JANPOM010000248.1:0-3256 GCA_031427995.1 Anaeromyxobacter sp.
GCGGTTGCTGGCCCCGGCCTGGTCGGAGGCGCTCACCACGGCGTTCCCGGCGCAGCCGGCGGTCGTCTGCGAATTGCAGGTGACCAGCGTGACGTCGAATGGGGCCGTGGAGTTGGGGCCGCTGGCGGTCAGGCCGCCGGATTCCAGGAAGGTGCCGCGGTCGGTCCGGACGGCGACCGGCCCCGCCTTGCTGCCCTCGACGTGGATGAGCACGGCGTTGGTGCCGTTGGCGATCACGCCGGTGGAGGGGGTCGCGGTGAGGACCAGGGTGCCACCGCCGGGAGTGCCGGTGTCGCTCGTCCCACCGCAGGCCACCAGAATGGCGGAAGCGATCGACGCCAGGCAGATCTTCCAGGTCATGTGGTACTCCTCCGATGAGGGAACGGCCAGTATCCGAAATCGCCCGGACTGTATCAAGAATCGTGCGCCCCTACCGGAGGTCAAACCAGCGGTGTGGGTGCAGGTGGGAGCGAGGACGTGACCGACGTCGAAGCCATGGAGGCGGCGCTGGAGCTGGCGCGCCAGGCGGCCGCCGCCGGGGAGGTGCCGGTCGGCGCCGTCGCCCTCTTCGAGGGGCGGGTGGTGGGGCGTGGCCGCAACGGCCGGGAGGGGGCCAACGACCCGACCGCCCACGCCGAGCTGCTGGCTATCCAGCAGGCGGCCCGAGCCCTGGGGCGCTGGCGGCTGACCGGCGTCACCGTCTACGTCACGCTCGAGCCCTGCGCCATGTGCGCCGGGGCCATGGTGCTGGCGCGGATCGATCGCCTGGTCTTCGGCGCCAGCGACCCGAAGGCCGGCGCGGCCGGCTCGCTGCAGGACCTCTCCTCGGACCCCCGGCTCAACCACCGCTTCCCGGTGGAGCGGGGGCTGCTGGGGGATCGCTGTGGCGACCTGCTGCGCGACTTCTTCCGGTCGCGCCGGAGCACCCGCGGATGAGGTCGGCTGCCCCTTGGCAAGACCCCGGCAGATCGGGTACACCCGCCCGCGGAGAGCTGGCCGAGTCCGGTCTAAGGCGCCTGACTCGAAATCAGGTGTACGGGCAACTGTACCGGGGGTTCGAATCCCTCGCTCTCCGCTTTTTGTTCCTGGAGAGGTGACCGAGCGGCCGAAGGTGCACGACTGGAAATCGTGTGTACCGGTAACGGTACCGTGGGTTCAAATCCCACCCTCTCCGCCAGTAACCACCCCTCGCGAGAGGACATCGATGAGCCGGCCCAGAATCCTCGGGCGACGGAGGCTCCTTCAAACCCCGCCAGGCCCGGAAGGGAGCAACGGTAGAGGGACCACCGGGCGCCCGGGGATTGTGGGCCGGCTCGTGCTTTTCTGGTAAAGCCATCGCTCCCTCCCGGCCCCCGATGTCCTACCTCGTCCTCGCCCGCAAGTATCGACCGCAGCGCTTCGGCGAGATGTCGGGCCAGGCGCACGTGGTCCAGACCCTGTCCAACGCACTGAAGCGCGGTCAGCTGGCCCACGCCTTCCTCTTCACCGGACCGCGCGGCGTCGGCAAGACCAGCGCGGCGCGGCTGGTGGCCAAGGCCGTCAACTGCGAGAAGGGGCCGACCCCCGAGCCCTGCGGCGTCTGCCTGCCGTGCCGTGAGATCGCCGACGGGCGGGCCCTCGACGTCATCGAGATCGACGCCGCCTCCAACAACGGCGTCGACAACGTCCGCGACATCGTCGAGGCCGTGAAGTACCGGCCGGCTCGCGATCGCTTCAAGGTCTTCGTCATCGACGAGGTCCACATGCTCTCGCAGGGGGCCTTCAACGCACTGCTCAAGACGCTGGAGGAGCCGCCCGACCACGTCAAGTTCGTGCTGGCCACCACCGACGTCCACAAGGTGCCGGAGACCATCGTCTCCCGCTGCCAGCGCTTCGACTTCCGCCGACTCACCCAGCAGCAGATCGCCGACCAGCTCGGCCACGTGGCCGGCGCGGAGGGGATGAGGCTCTCCGGGGCGGCCCTGGCCATGGTGGCGCGCGCCGCCGAGGGTGGGATGCGCGACGCCCTCTCCCTGCTCGACCGGGTGCGGGCCTCCTGCGGCGACACCCCCGGCGACGCCGAGGTTGCCGAGGCGCTCGGCACCGTCGACGTGGCGGCGGTGAGCCGGCTGGCCGGCGCCCTGCTCCAGCGCGACGGCGCGGCGCTGCTGGCCGAGATCGCGGTCCTCCACGAGCGCGGGCTGGAGATGAAGCGCGTCGCCGAGGAGCTGGCGCGCCACCTTCGCAACGTGGTGGTGGCCCGCCTCGCCCCGGCCGCGCCGCTCGACCTGCCCGACGTCGAGCTCGCCGAGGTCCAGGCCCAGGCCGGCCAGGCCGACCCGGCCCAGCTCACCCGGCTCTTCGACCTCGCGCAGCGCGCCGTGGTCGAGGCCAAGCTGGCCGACCAGCCACGCCACGCACTGGAGGTGGCCCTGCTCAAGGCGGTCTTCCTCGCCCCCGGCGCCGAGGTCTCGGCGCTCATCGCCCGCGTCGAGGCGCTGGCGGGTGGCGCGCTGCCTCCAGCCGGTCCGTCCGGGCCAGGTGGCGGTGGCGGTGGTGGTGGCCGGGCAGCCGCCGCGGTGGCCAGGCCGTCGGCCCCGGCGGGTCCAGCTCCAACCGCGTTCACCCCCGACGCGCCACCGGCGGCCGGGCCGCTGCTCGATCCGGCCGCGCCGCTGGCCGAGCGCTGGCGCGCCGTGGTCGAGGAGGTCGAGAAGGTGAGCCCGGCCGCCGCCCCGGCCCTGAAGCAGGCCACGCTCCGCTGGATCCGCGACGGCGAGGTCGGCCTGCAGCTGCCCCCGGGGCTGATGGCCACCACCGCCGAGCGGCGCCGCCCCGAGATCGAGGCGGTCTTGGCCCGCTGCTTCGGCCGCCCCACCGCCCTGGCGCTGACGCTGGGTGAAGCCCCGGGCGCGCCCCTCGGCGAGGCGGCTCCGGTCTCGCTGGCGGCGGCCGAGCAGGCCGAGCGGCTGACCCGCTCCCGCCGGGTGCGTGAGACGGCCCGCGCCCACCCCAACATCCAGCAGGCGGCGCGCCTCCTCGATGGCGGCGTGGACCAGGTCGAGGAGCTCTAGAGTCATATGGACATCCAGTTCCTGGTAGGCATCTTGCCTGGGTCGGGGCACTAGTGGTCGCCGACCCCATCGCGCGGCTGGTCCGCGAGTTGGCCCGTCTCCCCGGCATCGGGGAGAAGACGGCGCAGCGGCTCGCCTTCCACGTGCTGGAGGCAGGGCCCGAGCAGGCCCGCGAGCTGGCCGAGGCGGTGGTGGCGGTGGTG
>JANPOM010000249.1:0-11577 GCA_031427995.1 Anaeromyxobacter sp.
CCCCCCAACGCGAGTCCCGACGTCAGAACTCGCGAACGAGGGGCTCCGGTCGGGACTCGACCTCAACTCGAACCTGTCGGCGGTGACGAGCTGGTCGGCGACGGGGGTGGCGACGCGGACGACGTGCCTGGTGCACGACGCGCTCAACCGGTTGACGGCTGTCGGCCCGGCCCTGGCCACGCCAGTGGTCGGTGCGGCGGCCTGCAAGACGGAGGGGGACTTGAAGACCGACGCGGCCTGGGTGGCCGCGACGGTGCGGTTCAAGTACGACGCCCGGAACCGGCGGGTGGCGAGGCAGGAGGGCACCGGGGACTGGAGGCAGTGGGCACTGTTGCCGGACGGGAGCCCGCTGGTGGAGCTCTGGAAGCCGACCACCGCCACTTCGGTGATCGAGGCTGTCTACTTCGCGCCCGCCATGCCCAACCTGAGCCGGACCGCCTGCTTGGGGATGCGAGGCCTCGGAACCGTGAGGCGGGAAAGCGTCGTGTTGGTGCCGCCCAGTCTGTCGGCCACGAGGTCCGCGAGCGTGTTCCAGACGCTGCGCTCGGCGGCGCCGGCGGTCTGGCTCATCACGATCAACCTGGCGGCTCCCAGGGATCTACAGGTTCGGCCGGGCCTCGTACTCGCCCGGCGTGCCGCCGCGCATCAGCACCTGGCGCGGCTTGACGCCGTTGGGAGGGCCGACCAGCCCCTCGCGCTCCATGCGCTCGATGATCTTGGCCGCCTTGTTGTAGCCGAGCCGCATCTCGCGCTGCAGCTTGGAGACCGAGACCTCGTCCATCTGCGCCACCAGCTCCAAGGCCTGGTCGTAGACCGGGTCCTCGAGGTCGTTGTCGCGGCTCCCCTCGCCGAGGCCGTCGCGGGCCTTCAGGATCGAGTCGTCGTAGACCGGCCTGCCCTGCAGTTTCAGGAAGTCCACGACCCGCTTCAGCTCCTCCTCGGAGACGAAGGCGCCCTGCACGCGGGTGAGCGGCTGGGTGGCGGTCATCACCAGCATGTCGCCGTTGCCGAGCAGGCTCTCGGCGCCAGCGCCGTTGATGATGGTGGTCGAGTCGTGGCGGCTGCCGAGCCGGAAGGAGATGCGGGCCGGGAAGTTGTTCTTGATGGTGCCGGTCACCACGTCGGTGGAGGGGCGCTGCGTCGCCACCACCAGGTGGATGCCGGTGGCGCGGGCCTTGGCGGCCAGGCGGGCCAGCGAGGTCTCGACCTCGCGCGGCGCGGTCATCATGAGATCCGCCAGCTCGTCGATGATCACCACGATGTACGGCAGCTTCTGCGGCAGCCGCGGCGTGTCGCGCTCGGCCACCGGGTCGGCGGGGGGCGGCGCGGTCGGGTCGGCGAACTCGGCGCTGGCGGCAAGCGGCGTGGCCCCGGCGAACCGGGCCGCCTCGGCCTCGACCCGGTCGGCCGCCTGCTCCTCGGTCTCGCCGGCGGTCATGTCCACCACCACCAGCTTGCGCGGCGGAACCGCCAGGTCCTTCTCCTCGAAGCTGGTCCCCTCGGCGCGGTGCTTGTCGACGCGGGCGTTGTAGCTCTTCAGGTCGCGCACGCCGGTGTCGGCGAGGATCTGGGTGCGCCGCTCCATCTCGTCCACGGCCCACTGCAGGGCGCGCGAGGCCTTCTGCGGGTCGGTCACCACCGGCAGCAGCAGGTGGGGGATGTCCTCGTAGGGCGACAGCTCGGTCATCTTCGGGTCGACCATGATCATGCGCACCTCGGCCGGCGTCTGCCGGAAGAGCATGCTCAGGATCATGGTGTTGAGGCCGACCGACTTGCCGGCGCCGGTGGTGCCGGCGATGAGCAGGTGCGGCATCTTCTGCAGGTCGATGCAGTAGGGGGTTCCCTCGATGTCCTTGCCGAGCCCGAGCGGCAGGAAGCCGCCGGCGTGGCCGAAGGTCTCCGACTCGAGGATGTCGCGCAGGAAGACGGTGCCGCGGACGTTGTTGGGCACCTCGATGCCGACCACGCCCTTGCCGGGGATGGGCGCGATGATGCGGATCCGCGTGGCGGCCAGCGCCATCGTCAGCTCCTTGTTCAGGTTCTCGATGCGGGCCAGCTTGGTGCCGCCCACCGGCAGGAACTCGTAGAGCGTAACCACCGGGCCGGGCCGGATGTAGGTGATCTGGCCGTCGATGGAGTGCTCGGCCAGGGTGGCCACGATGACGTCGGCGGTGCGGGTCAGGTTGGCCTTGTCGACGTCGGCCGCCTTCTCCTCGTGCACGTCGAGCAGGTCGATGGAGGGGAGCTGGAAGACGTCGCCGGCCTTGGTGAAGGCGAAGGACGGCACCTCCTTCTTCTCCTTCTCCTTCTTCTTGCGGTTGCGCTCCAGCAGCGCGGCCGGGACCACGATCTCGGGGCGCGACGGCGGCGGCGGCAGCAGGGTGGGCGTCGGCGTCGGGTCCGCCTCCCCGGCCGGGGTGGCGTCGGCGTCGAGCTGCGGCTCGGCCCGCTTGCGCCTGCGCCTCGCCGGCTCGAAGGTCTCGGGCTCGGAGAACGACTCGAAGCCCGGCTCGGGCTCGGCCTGCGTGACCGGGACCAGCCCCTCGACCCAGGCCGGCTCGTCGAGTTGCGGACGGCGGACCTGCTCCAGCGCCAGCGCGCCGGCCATGGCGCGGGCCTCCTGCCGGTCCTCCTCCCGCGCCCCCTCGAACCAGGCTTCGGTGGCCAGCGCCTCGGCCTCGGCGCGCCGCTCCCGTTCGACCAGCTCATCGGCGCGCATGTCGGCCACCGCGTCGCGGTGCTCCCGCACGGCGGCGCCGAGCCGGGCCGACAGGAAGCCGGCCAGCCCTCCCAGCCCGGCCCAGGCCATGGCGGCGGCGTCTCCGAGCTTGATGCCGGTGGCGACGATCAGGGCCACGGCGGCGGCGGCGGCCACCAGGAGCACCGAGCCGGTCGTGGAGACCAGCGCCACCGATTGGGCCCCCAGCGCCGAACCGGCGGCGCCGCCGGCCGGGAAGCTGGCCAGCCCGAAGCGGTCGAGCAGCAGGTGGCTCAAGGTGGCGAGGCAGAGGGTGAGAGCGGTGTAGGCGAGCGCGCCGATGGCGGTGAAGCGGCCGGTGGCGCCGCGGAAGAGCCGCCAGGCCACGGCCAGGAGGCCGCAGGGGACCACCAGCGAGGCGAAGCCGAGGAGGCGGTAGACGGCGGCGGCGGCGCGGTGGCCGACCGGTCCGATCAGGTTGGCCGGGGAGAGGTGGCGGTCGATGAGGGCGCCGTCGATCGAGGAGAAGGTGGCTAGGGCCAGGCCGGTGGCGGCCCCGAGCGCCAGCAGCAGCACGGCGGCGATGTCGCGGGCCATGCCGGTCCGGGCCGGGCCGCCCGGCCCCTCCGGCTTCCTGGAACGACGAGGCTGGATGCGGCGGTTCTGCTTCTCTTTGCCCATGCGCGCTGTGACCTCGTGAGAGTACCGGTGCCGGCGCCGAGAGGTGGGCCTGGTGGGTCGAGGATATCGGGGGGTAGCGGGGGGTCAATTTTTCGGCGATTCCGGCCAGATGGCCTAGAATCGGACCCGCGGGATCACCAGCCTGATTCAGGGAAGCCATGGACGTCCGCTGCGAGCGTTGCCGGGCCCAATACGCCTTCGATGACGACCAGATCACCCCGGCCGGGTTGACCGTGCAGTGCAACGGCTGTGGCCACGTCTTCCGGGTCATGAAGAAGGAGCTGGTCGTCAACTACCCGGTCAACCCGGAGGATCTCGACGAGGCGCCGCGGTCGGCCTCCTCGGCGGAGCGCCAGCCCACTCCACCGGCCCCGCCGCTCCGGGCACCCCAGCCACTGCCGGCGCCCCAGGACCCGCGGCACTGGACCATCCGGCAGGTGAGCGGTCAGACCCTCAGCTTCTCCGAACTCAACACCCTGCAGCGCTGGATCGTCGAGCGCAAGGTGGCGCGCGAGGACGAGGTCACGCAGGGCGACGGCGCCTGGGTCCGGCTCGGGACCCTGGCCGAGCTGCAGAGCTTCTTCGAGGTGGTGGAGGCGGCCGATCGCGCCAAGGGCCCGACCACCTCCCGCTACCCGGCCGCGCCCTTCTCGCCGCAGCCATTTTCCCCGCCACCTCCCTACCTGCCTTCGCCGCCCGCGGCGCCGCCACCTCCGCCTCGGACCGCGGCCGTCAACGTCGAGCTCGACGAGGCCGACCTGCAGGCGGTCGGGAAGTCGAGCCGCTCGCGCAATGGGCCGCTGGTCGGCCTGCTGCTGCTCGTCTCCGGCGCCGCGGTCGCCTACGTCTTCATGCCGTCGCTCTTCGGCGTGGCGCCGTCCCCGCCTCCCAGGCCGGAGCCGGTCTCGGTGCCGCTCACCATCACCATGAAGCAGCCGGAGCCGCCGCCACCTCCGCCGCCTGAGCCGAAGCCGGAGGCGAAGCCGCCCGAGCCGGTGCCGGAGCCGCCGGTGCTCAAGGCCCCCGAGCCGACTCCCGACCCGAAACCCAAGGCCAGGGCGCCGACCGCGAAGCAGCTGCTGGCCGAGGCCATGCGGCTTCGCGAGCGCGGTTCGACCGAGCAGGCCCTCGACCTCTACGGAAAGGTGGCGGCGCAGGACCCCGAGAACGCCGAGGCCCTGGCCGGGCGCGGTCTGTGCTATTTCGACCTGGAGCAGTACGGTCCGGCCGAGGCCAGCCTGCAGGAGGCGCTCCGGCTCTCCCCGCGGCAGGCCGACGCGCTCATGGGCCTGGCCGAGACCTACCGCACCCAGGGGCGCAAGGCCGAGGCCATCGCGCTCTTCGAGCGGTACCTGGCCGCGCATCCAGGGGGCGACGAGGCGGCGCTGGCCCGGAACGCCATCAACCAGCTAAAGGAATGACCATGACGAACCAGGAGCACTCCAACCCCGAGGACGAGTACTTCTTCCGCGAGGACGCCGAGAAGAAGCGGACGCTGGCGTTGAAGCTGAAGAAGGAGACCCAGGCCTCCGAGCTGGTGCGGCTCAAGGCACTGCACTTCATGCAATGCCCCAAGTGCGGCCTCCCCCTGCAGGAGGTCAAGTTGAAGTACGTCGACGTAGACGTCTGCTTCGCCTGCCAGGGCGTCTTCCTCGACCATGGCGAGCTGGAGCACCTGGTCAAGGCCACCGGCGCCGCCAAGCCAGGCGTCATGGACGCCATCCTCAACTGGTTCAAGAACTAGACCACCAGGTAACGCGAGAGCTCGATGTCTCTCACGCTCGACCAGGTCCGGCGCGTCGCCGCGCTGGCCCGCTTGAAGCTCTCGGTGGAGGAGGAACAGCTCTTCGCCGGGCAGCTCTCCGCCATCCTCGACCAGGTTCGCGAGCTGGAGGCGCTCGACCTCAGCGGCGTGCCGCCAATGACGCACGCCCTGGCCGAGGGCGAGGCGGTGGCGCTGCGCCCCGACTCGCCGGTGCCCGGGCTCTCCACCGAGGAGGCGCTCGGCAACGCCCCCTCGCGCGAGGGGAGCTGCTTCAAGGTCCCGAGGATTCTCGAGTGAGCGCGCCCCGGCTCCTTCTGGAGGCTCCGTGAGCGCCGAGCTGATCGGCCTCTCACTGCGGGAGGCGAGCGGGAAGCTGGCGGCCGGCGAGGTCTCCTCGCGCCAGCTCACCGAGGCCTGCCTGGCTCGCGTCGCCGCCACCGAGGAACGGGTGGGGGCCTTCCTGGCGGTCACTGGCGAGCGGGCCCTGGCGGCGGCGGCCGGGGCGGACGCACGGCGGGCGGGCGGCGCCTCGCTTGGGCCGCTCGACGGGATTCCGGTGGCGGTGAAGGACCTCTTCATGACCCGCGGCGTGGCCACCACCGCCGGGTCGCGAATCCTCGAGGGGTTCATCCCGCCCTACGACGCCACCGCCGTGGCCCGGCTGCAGGCGGCCGGCGCGGTGCTGCTCGGCAAGCTCAACCTCGACGAGTTCGCCATGGGCTCGTCCAACGAGCACTCGGCCTACAAGCCCTGCCGCAACCCCTGGGACCTGACCCGCACCCCGGGAGGCTCCTCGGGAGGCAGCGCCGCCGCGCTGGCGGCGCGCCAGTGCTACGGCACGCTCGGGACCGACACCGGCGGCTCGATCCGGCTGCCGGCCTCCTTCTGCGGCGTGGTCGGCCTCAAGCCGACCTGGGGCCGGGTCTCGCGCTACGGCGTGGTCGCCTTCGCCTCCTCGCTCGATCAGCCCGGCCCGCTCGGCCGGACCGTTTGGGACGCGGCCGCCATGCTCGGCGTCATCGCCGGCCCCGACCCGCGTGACCCGACCTGCGCGGCCCGGCCGGCCGGCGACTACCTCTCGGCGCTGGAGGGCGGCGCCCGCGGCCTGCGCGTCGGCGTTCCCGGGGAGTGGTTCGGCGGCGGGCTCACCCCCGGGGTCGAGGCCCTGGTGCGCGAGGCGCTGGCCACCTACCAGCGGCTCGGCGCCACCCTGGTGGAGGTCTCGCTGCCCCACACGAAGTACGGCATCGGCGCCTACTACCTGATCGCCACCGCCGAGGCCTCGGCCAACCTGGCCCGCTACGACGGCGTCCGCTTCGGCTTCCGCGCCCCTGGCGTGAGCGGCCTGAAGGAGCTCTACGCCGAGAGCCGCGCGCGGGGATTCGGCGCCGAGCCGAAGCGGCGCATCATGCTCGGCACCTTCGCGCTCAGCGCCGGCTACCAGGACGCCTACTACCTGCGGGCCCAGAAGGTCCGGACGCTCATCCGCCGCGACTTCGACGACGCCTTCACCCGGTGTGACGTGGTGGCCGGGCCGGTGGCGCCGGGAACGGCCTTCCGGCTCGGCGAGAAGACCGGCGACCCGCTGCAGATGTACCTGGCCGACATCTTCACGATCACCTGCAACCTGGCGGCGCTGCCGGGGCTCTCGGTCCCCTGCGGCCTGGCCGGCGGGCTGCCGGTCGGGCTGCAACTGGTGGGGCGCCCCTTCGACGAAGCCACGCTGCTGCGCGCCGCCCGCGCGCTGGAGCGGGAGCTCGGCCCGGCACCGGCCCCCACCGCCCTGGAGGCGACGGCATGAACCGCACCGTGGCGCTGCTGGTCTGGTCCTCGACGCCGGTGCTGCTCTTTCCCAGCCAGGCACGCTGGGAGAACATGCTCCCCGGCGGGCCCGTCCCGGCGAGGCGGTGAGCGCGATGGGGTCTTCCGACTTCCAGGTGGTGCTCGGGCTGGAGGTCCACGCCCAGCTGCTGACCCGCACCAAGATCTTCTGCGGCTGCTCGGCGGCCTTCGGCGCCGAGCCGAACAGCCAGGTCTGTCCCATCTGCCTGGGGATGCCGGGAGTGCTGCCGGCCCTCAACGCCCAGGTGGTGGAGTGGGCCGTCAAGACCGGGCTGGCGCTCGGCTGCGCCATCCAGCCGGTCAGCGTCTTCGCGAGGAAGAACTACTTCTACCCGGACCTGCCAAAGGGCTACCAGATCTCGCAGTTCGAGCTGCCCATCTGCCTCGGCGGCGGCCTCACCATCACCATCGGCGGCCAGGAGAAGGTCATCCGGCTCACCCGCATACACATGGAGGAGGACGCCGGCAAGAACCTCCACGAGCTGGCGGCCGACGGCGGCTCGGGGGTGGACCTCAACCGGGCCGGCGTGCCGCTGCTGGAGATCGTCAGCGAGCCGGACCTTCGCAGCGCCGAGGAGGCGGTCGAGTACTTGAAGGCGCTCCGCGCCATCCTGATGGCGCTCGGCGTCAACGACGGCAACCTCGAGGAGGGGTCGTTCCGCTGCGACGCCAACGTCTCGGTGATGAGGAAGGGGGCCACCAGCTACGGCACCCGCGCCGAGATCAAGAACCTGAACTCCTTCCGCTTCCTCAAGCAGGCCGTCGACTTCGAGACGCGCCGGCAGGTGGCGCTGGTCGAGGCAGGCCAGCCGGTGGTGCAGGAGACGCGGCTCTACGATCCGGTCCGGGGCGAGACCCGCTCGTTGCGCTCCAAGGAGGAGGCCCACGACTACCGCTACTTCCCCGAGCCGGACCTGCCGCCGGTGCGTCTCGACGAGGCGATGGTGGCGCGGGTGCGGGCCTCGCTGCCGGAGCTGCCGCGGGCGCGGGCGGCGCGCTACCAGCAGTCGCTCGGGCTCTCTGCCCAGGACGCCGGCGTGCTGGTGGGCGACGCGGCCCTGGCTGGCTTCTTCGACGCGGCGCTGGCGGCGCACGGCGGCGGGGCCGAGGCCGCCAAGAAGGTGGCCAACTGGAGCATCGGCGAGCTGTCGCGGCTCATGAACGAGACCGGGCTGCGGCCGGCGGCCTGGAAGCTCACCCCGGCCGGGCTGGCCGAGGTGCTGGCGCTGCTGGAGGACGGCACCGTCAACGGCGCCGGCGCCAAGGAGCTGGTGGAGGAGCTCTTCCACCGTGGCGGCGATCCGGCCGGGCTGGTGCGGCGCCTCGGCCTGGCGCAGGTCTCCGACCAGGGCGCGGTGGAGGCGGCCGTCGTCGCGGTCCTGGCCGCCAGCCCCGCCGACCTGGAGCGCCACCGGAGCGGCAAGAAGGACCTGACCGGCTTCTTCGTCGGCCAGGTGATGAAGGCGCTCAAGGGGAAGGGCAACCCGGGCGTCGTCAACGCGCTGCTCAAGAAGAAGCTGGGCGGCCTCCCGCCTGGCGAGGGGCGCTGAGGATGGCCTGGGCTGGATGGGGCGCCGGCGCGGCCGGAGCGGGCAGCGCCGGAGGCCCGAGCAAGGGCTTCCTCTGGGCCATGGTGGTCGGCGCCGGCGTGGTGACCGTGGCACTGGCCAGGGAAGGGAACCCGCTGGCACTGGCCGGCGGTGCGGGGGTCGTCTACTTCCTGCTGCGCGCCACCGGCCGGTTCGGCCCCAAGGGCGACCTGTGATGGCGCCACTCGCAAGACGAGGGGCGCCATGAGCCAGCGCGAGCCGCTGCGGCCGGTCCTCTACGACGATGGGCGGGATCTGGTCAGGCTGCTCGATCAGCGCAGGCTCCCCGGCGAGGAGGCCTGGCTGGAGCTCTCCAGCGCCGACGCCGTCTCCGACGCCATCAAGACCCTGGCGGTGCGCGGCGCCCCGGCCATCGGCGTGGCGGCCGCCTATGGCGTGGCGGTCGAGGCGCGGCGCGGCGCCGGCCCGGCCCAGCTGCGGCGGGTGGCGGACATGTTGCGGAAGGCGCGCCCCACCGCGGTCAACCTGGCCTGGGCGGTGAAGCGCATCTCGGCCCGGCTGGAGGCCGGCCCTGACGCCGTGTTGGCCGAGGCCCACGCCATCCGCGACGAGGACGAGGCGGCCTGCCGGAAGATTGGTGCGCTCGGCGCGCCGCTGCTGCCGCACGGCGCCACCGTGCTGACCCACTGCAACGCCGGGGCGCTGGCCACCGCCGGCTACGGCACCGCGCTCGGCGTCATCCGCGCCGCGATCGAGGCCGGCAACCCGGTCAGGGTGCTGGCCGGCGAGACCCGCCCCTTCCTCCAGGGGGCGCGGCTCACCGCCTGGGAGCTGCACCGCGACGGCATCCCGGTCACGGTGCTGACCGACGGCATGGCCGGCTGGCTCATGCAGCGCGGCGAGATCCAGTGCGTGGTGGTCGGCGCCGACCGGATCGCCCGCAACGGCGACGTGGCCAACAAGATCGGCAGCTACGGCCTGGCGGTGCTGGCGGCCTACCACCGCCTGCCCTTCTACGTGGCCGCCCCCTGGAGCACGGTAGACCTGGAGACCGCCAGCGGCGCCGGCATCCCCATCGAGGAGCGCCCCTCCGACGAGGTGCTGCTGATCGGCGCGCAGCGGATCGCCCCCCAGGGTGTGCTGGCCCGCTACCCGGCCTTCGACGTGACCCCGGCGGCGCTGGTGACCGCGATCATCACCGAACGGGGGCTGGTCCGGCCGGTCGGCGAGGCGGCGCTCGCGGCGCTGAGCCGCTAGACTCTCCCCTCGATCACTGCGAGTGGAAGGGGCTGGCCCCGGGCCACTTCGGAACAGCATCCCCCATACGGATGTCTCAGCACCCCCGATCGGAGGAGGAGGCTCACCGGAAACCCGCTGATCCCAGCCATAGTTGACATGGGGCGCGGACGGATCGTATAGACGCGCCTCCCGGAGTGCCGGGAACCCAGTAAATCCAAGGAGCGAGCGATGTACGCGGTGATCAAGACCGGCGGGAAGCAGTATCGCGTGGTGCAGGGCGACCGGGTCAAGGTCGAGCTGCTGACCGGCGAGGTGGGCGGCAAGATCTCCTTCGAGGCGCTGATGGTCGGCGGCGAGGGCGAGGCCAGGGTCGGCGCGCCAGTGGTCCCGGGCGCGGCGGTCGAAGGCGAGATCGTGGCCCACGGCAAGCACAAGAAGCTGATCCACTTCCGCAAGAAGAAGGAAGGCTGGACCAAGAAGCGCGGCCACCGGCAGCTCTTCACCGAACTGCTCATCACCGCGGTTCGCGGCTAAGAAAGGACGGACCATCCATGGCTCACAAAAAAGGACAGGGCTCCTCGCGCAACGGCCGTGACTCCCCGGGACAGCACCGCGGCGTCAAGATCTACGGCTCGGAGAAGGTCATCTCCGGCAACATCATCGTCCGCCAGTGCGGCACGCTCTTCCACCCGGGCGCCAACGTCGGCCTGGGCAAGGACTTCACGATCTTCGCCACCTGCGCGGGCACCGTGAAGTTCACCCGGACCCGCGGCGACCGCCGCGTGGTCTCGGTGATCCCCGAGGCCAAGGCCTAGGCAGCACGGCCGCTCCGCCGGCCGTCCACGGCGCCGCGGGCCTTCGGGCTGCGCGGCGCTCGTCGTTCGTGAGGGAGCACCATGAAGTTCGTCGACGAGGTCCGCATCTACGTGAAGGCCGGCGACGGCGGCGCGGGCGCCATCGCCTGGCGGCGGGAAAAGTTCATCCCCAAGGGCGGACCGGCCGGCGGCGACGGCGGCAACGGCGGCGACGTGGTCATCGAGGTCGATCCGCAGCGCTCCACGCTGCTCGACTACCGCTTCATCCGCGAGCACAAGGCCAGGAGCGGCTCCAAGGGGCACGGCCGCGACATGAACGGCATCAGCGGCGAGACGCTGGTGCTGCGGGTGCCGTCCGGCACGCTGGTCCGCGACCAGGACACAGGCGAGACCCTGGCCGACCTCGGCCCCGGCCTCATGAGCGTGGTGATCGCCAAGGGCGGGCGCGGCGGCCTCGGCAACATCAACTTCGCCACCTCGACCAACCAGGCCCCCCGCTACGCGCAGGAGGGGACCAAGGGCGAGGAGAAGAACCTCCAGCTCGAGCTCAAGCTGCTGGCCGACGTCGGCATCATCGGCTACCCGAACGCCGGCAAGTCTACGCTCATCAGCGTCATCAGCCGGGCCCGCCCCAAGATCGCCGACTACCCGTTCACCACGCTCACGCCCAACCTCGGCGTGGCCCAGTGGCGCGGCGACCGGAGCTTCGTGGTGGCCGACATCCCCGGCCTGATCGAGGGGGCGCACCAGGGCCAGGGCCTCGGCCACCAGTTCCTGCGCCACGTCGAGCGCTGCCACGTGCTGGTCCACCTGGTCGAGGGGGCCAACCCTGGGCCAGGCCGTGAACCGGTGGCCGACTTCGCCGCCATCAACCGCGAGCTGAAGCTCTACTCGAAGAAGCTGGCCGCCAAGCCGCAGGTGGTGGCGATCACCAAGGTCGACATCCCCGAGGCGAAGGCCGCGGGTGAGCAGTGGGCCCGGCTGATG
>JANPOM010000250.1:0-1656 GCA_031427995.1 Anaeromyxobacter sp.
CCGGTGCTGCGGGTGATGCTCCACGCCGCCCGGCTCCAGCTGCCGCACCCGGTCACCGGCGCGCCGCTCAGCTTCGAGGCGCCGGTCCCGGCCGACTTCAGCGAGCTGGCCGAGGCGCTGGAGTGTCCGCTACCGGGGTAGGGACGCCAGGGCCCCGAAGCGGGCCGCCCCGTGCCAGGACGGGCCGGAATGGCTTGTCCCAAGCCTGGCGGCTTCTGCTAGCTTGAGCGCGTTGACGGGCGGTCCTTCTCA
This sequence comes from Anaeromyxobacter sp., assembly GCA_031427995.1. GTDB lineage: Bacteria > Myxococcota > Myxococcia > Myxococcales > Anaeromyxobacteraceae > JADKCZ01. The sequence goes on from JANPOM010000250.1 coordinate 253, forward strand.
GCCGCCCCACCGAAAGGGACCCGTGGCCTCTCCATCCACTTCGCGGCTAGCGCTCCTGGCGATCCTCCTCCTCGGAACGAGCGGCTGCTCGTTCGCCTTCATGAACAAGGCCCAGGAGCCGATCGCGGCGCCCAACTACCCGGTCGACTGCACCAGCTCGCGCGCGGCGCCGGTGCTCGACGTCATCTGCGCAGGCTACTTCGTCCTCAACACGGCGGTCCTGGCCGGGGCGAAGACCTGCGACAGCGCCGCGCCGGGAGAGGCCTGCGTCGCCTCCGGCACCAAGTCGGGTGGCATGCTGCTCTCCGCCGGTCTCGCGCTGCTCTGTGGCGGCTCGGCCGGCTCCGGCTTCGGGAACGCCTCGAAGTGCGAGCAGGTGAAGAACTTCAACGCCCTCTGCATCACCGGCGACGAGGCCTCCTGCAAGAAGCTCAACCCGGCCTGGGTCCCGCCCATGAAGTTCCCGGCGCAGGCCTCCACCGCACCCGCCGGCGCAGTCCCGGCCGCCGCCGTAGTCCCGGCCGCTGCCGATCCCGCCAGCGCCGCTCCGGCCGCCGCCGGCCCCGCCTCTCCCGCCGTACCCACCGCGGGCTGTTCGCGGGACACCGACTGCAAGGGAGACCGGATCTGCGTGCAGGGCGCCTGCGCGGAGCCCGCGCCGAAGGCGCCGCCCGCCCGGTGAAGGCGGGCCTCACCGCGTCGGCAGGAACGGCTCCGGGTTGAGCAGCTTGTAGGTGCCCGGGTTCATCTGCCTGTCGGGAAAGCGGCGCGGCCGCAGCTGGTGGAGCACGCGCGCGGTGTTCTCGGCCAGCGTAGAGGACACGCGCAGGCGGCGATCGCGGCCGGTGAAGCGGGCCACCAGCTCCTGCAGCCGCCGGATGTCACGATCCGAGATGGCGCCGACCTTGGGCAGCATGAAGAGGGCCGAGCCGGCCAGCCAGACCTCGCGGGTCTCCTGCAGCAGCCGGTCGACGGCCGGGCGCGAGTTGAGCCGCTACAACCCCTGCTTGAAGAAGGGCTCCCCGCCGCGCTCGCCCATGACGTTGACGGTGATGAAGCAGCGCTCCGCCCCCTGCCCGAAGGGGCCGGCCCGGTCGAGCGTCCTCAGCGCGCCGACCATCGTCTCGCAGATCGCCTTGCCGACGCGCGGCGTCCGCAGCGCCAGTCGGTCAGCTCTCGGCGCAAGGCCCCGGGGTCGAAGGTGGCGCGCCTGGTCAGGCCACGCAGCGGAAGTCGCGCAGCTCCTCGAAGCCGCGCTTGGTGAGCTCGGCCCGGATCAGGTCTCGGGCCCCGGCGGCGCCGACCGCCACCAGCAGCGGCAGCCCGCGCAGCCGCTCCACCTCCTCGAAGTGGTGGACCGGAGCGCCGCGGATGGTCCGCCCCACCTTCTTGCGGTCCACCTCT
>JANPOM010000251.1:0-3527 GCA_031427995.1 Anaeromyxobacter sp.
GCCTGGCGCAGCACGGTCGGCCGGACCACGCCGCGCCCGGCCAGGGCCGCCTCGCATAGCGCCTGCTGGCTCCGCACCGCGCCGGCTCCGCCCTCGGCGCGCAGGTAGGTGCCGTCGGGCTGGAGCCAGCGGGCCCTGACCCGGTCCTGGAGCGGGAGGCCGAGGATCTCGCTCACCACGCGGGCCTTGAGGGCCCGGTCCTCGACCGGGAACATCACCTCGACGCGGGAGTGGAAGTTGCGCGGCATCCAGTCGGCGCTCGAGAGCAGGCAGTCGGGGTTCTCCCCGGCGCCGAAGACGAAGATCCGGGCGTGCTCGAGGAAGCGATCGACCACCGAGGTGACCCTGATCCGCTCCGAGACGCCCGGGACCCCGGGGCGCAGGCAGCAGATGCCGCGCACCAGCAGCTCGATCTCGACGCCGGCCTGGCTGGCGGCGTAGAGGGCGCGGATCACGGCGGCGTCTACCAGCGAGTTCATCTTGGCGAGGATGCGGGCCGGCTCGCCGCGACGGGCCTTCTCGGCCTCCCTGCCGATCAGCTCGATGAGACGCTCCTGGAGGCCGAAGGGCGCGACGGTCAGCTTCTTCCAGCGCGGTGGCTCGGCGTAGCCGGTCAGGAGGTTGAAGAGGTTGGCCACGTCCTCGCCCAGCTCCGGCGCCGCCGAGAAGAGCGAGAGATCGGTGTAGGTCCGGGCCGTCTGCGGGTTGTAGTTGCCGGTGCCGAGGTGGATGTAGCGGCGCAGCCCCGCCCCCTCGCGCCGGACCACCAGCGCCACCTTGCAGTGGGTCTTGAGGCCGAGCAGCCCGTAGACCACGTGAACGCCCGACTCCTCGAGCCGGCGCGCCCAGGCGATGTTGTTGGCCTCGTCGAAGCGGGCCTTGATCTCGACTATGGCGGTGACCTGCTTCCCGTTCTCGGCGGCCCGCGAGAGGGCGCGCACGAAAGGACTGTCGCCGCTGGTCCGGTAGAGGGTCTGCTTGATGGCCAGGACGTCGGGGTCCTCGGCCGCTTCCTCGATGAAGCGGACCACCGGGTCGAAGGCCTCGTAAGGGTGGTGGAGCAGCACCTCGCCGTGCGCGATCGCATCGCGCACCGGCGTCCCCTCCTCGAAGGGCCTGGGGAGGACCGCCGTCCAGGGCTCCTGGCGAAGCTCCGGGCGCGGGTCGGAATCGGCGAGCTGCAGCAGGTCCTGCACCTGGAGCGGGGCGGTGACCCGGTAGACGTCCGCCGCCTCGAGCTTGAGGGACCGCATCAGCGCCGAGACGATCGGGTCGGCCGCCCCTGCGGCGATCTCGAGCCGCACGGCCGCGCCGCGGTCGCGCCGGCGAAGCTCCTCTTGCACGGCCGAGACCAGGTCCTCCGACTCCTCCTCGTCGATCTCGAGGTCCCAGTTGCGCGTGACCCTGAAGCCGGCGGCGTGGAGCACCGAGAAGCCGGGGAAGAGGTCGACCGCGTAGGCGGCGATCACCTCGTCGAGCAGGGCGTGGACCACCCCGACGCTGGAGGGGAGGCGCAGCAGGCGCGGCAGCACCGACGGCACCTGCACCACCGCCAGCAGGACCTCCATGTCGCGGCGGCGCTTCCGGCCGGCCCGTCGCAGGATCAGCGCGACGTTGAGCGACTTGTTGCGCAGCTGCGGGAAGGGATGGCCGGGGTCGACCGCCAACGGCGTGAGGACCGGGAGGATCTCCAGCGTGAAGCGGCTGTGGGCCACCTCGGCCTGCTCGGGTGTGAAGTCGCGCGGAGCGACCAGCCGGTGTCCGCTGCGCTCCAGTTCCGGCCGGATCTCCTCCTGCCAGGTCCGGTCATGGACCTCGACCATGGCGTGGGTCCGGCGCCGACCGCGGAGAGCACCTCGGCCGGGAGCAGGCCGTCGGCCGCTGCGTCGGCCAGGCCGCCGGCGATCTTCTGCTTCAAGCCGGCCACCCGGACCATGAAGAACTCGTCCAGGTTGGAAGAGACGATGCCGAGGAACTTGAGCCGCTCCAGCACCGGCAGGGCGGCGTCGCGGGCCTCCTCGAGGACCCGGCCGTCGAACTCGATCCAGGAGAGCTCGCGGTTGAAGAAGAGGGACGGATCATGCGGCTCCACCGCGCCCGGCGGGGCCTCGGAGAGCGGCTGGTTGGCCGGAGGCTGGGTGGGGCTCAGGGTGGTCATGGAGGTCTGCCGGAGTATGGCCCGGGGCCGGGATCGGGCATGTGACCCTTGTGTGACGGCAGCGTGACCAGGCTGGGTCTCCAGACGCCACTCACGCCTGTCGGTACGGGGAGTTAGACTCCCTCAAGATGAAGAAGGGACACGAGCGGATCCTGGCCGCCATCGACGTCGGAACCAACGCGGTCCGGCTCGAGATCGCCAGGCCGCTCCCGGACGGGACCCTCGAGACCCTTCACCAGGAGCGCGACCCGGTCCGCCCCGGCGAAGGGGTCTTCAGCGGCGGCTCCATCTCCAAGCCGGTCGCCAACCGGCTGCTCGGCACGCTGCGGCGCTACGCGGCGCTCTGCAGGCGTCACCGGGCCCGCGTCCGTGCGGTCGCCACCGCCGCGGTCCGCGAGGCGAGGAACCGCGACGAGATCGTCAAGCGGGCGCGCGACGAGGCCGGCCTCAACCTCGAGGTGGTGAGCGGTCGCGAGGAGGCCCGGCTCATCTGCCTTGGCGTCCTCGACGGGCGCCCTGCCAGCGCCCGCTCGCTGGTGGTCGACCTCGGCGGCGGCTCGACCGAGGTGGCGACCGGGCTCGGCGACAAGCCGACCTCGCTCTACTCGGTTCCGCTCGGCGCGGTGCGGCTCACCGAGATCTTCGGGTCGTCGGGGAAGGTCTCGGAGGAGCGGCTGGCGGTGATGCGCTCCTATGCCGCCGAGGCCTTCCGCGAGACGCTGCCGCGCCGCCTGCCAGGGCCACGCATCGCGCTCGGGGCGTCGGGGACCATCAACGCCCTCGTGGCGGCCGGCAGCGACTCGAAGCGGCTCAGCCGTCGCAGGCTGGAGCGGATGGTCGGCGAGCTGGCCGGGCTGACGCTGGCCGAGCGGCGGCGGCGCTTCGAGCCGCGACGGGCCGAGATCATCGTGGCCGGCGCCGTCATCCTCGAGGCCTGCATGGCCCACCTCCGGCTCGAGGCGGTCACCGCGGTCAGCACCGGCCTGCGCAACGGGATGCTCATCGACCTGGCGCGCCGCTCTCCGGCGGCGGCCGCGGCGGCGGCCGAGGGGCGGAGCGAGGCGGTGGTGGCGCTGGGACGGCGCTTCGGCTTCGACGAGAAGCATGCCCGGCAGGTGACCCGGCTGGCGCTGGAGCTCTTCGACCAGCTGGCCGGGCTGCACAGGCTCCCGGCCTCGGCGCGCGGCGTGCTCGAGGCGGCGGCGCTGCTCCACGACGTCGGCCACGCCGTCTCGCCGCAGCGCCACCACAAGCACAGCCACTACCTGATCGCCAACGCCGACGTGGCCGGCTTCACCGACCAGGAGCGGCAGCTGGTGGCGCTGGTGGCCCGCTACCACCGGCGCTCGCCGCCCGAGGCCGGCCGGCC
>JANPOM010000252.1:0-2665 GCA_031427995.1 Anaeromyxobacter sp.
ACGCGGATGCCATCGGGAGTGACCCCAGCGGTCTTCTGCTCCTCCGCGCTCAACTGCGAGTGGGTGGTGGAGGCCGGGTGGATCACCAGCGTCTTGGCGTCGCCGACGTTGGCGAGGTCTGGAACTTCCGAGCTCCACCACCCACTCGCAGTTGAACGCGGAGGAGCAGAAGACCGCTGGGGTCACTCCCGATGGCATCCGCGTCGCGGTCGGCATCGAGCACATCGAGGATATCAAGGAGGACTTCGAGGAGGCGTTCAAGGTGGTGAAGGGGTAGTCGCGACGGCGCCGGCCTCTGGTGGCGCCTATTCGCGACGGCGCTGGCTTCTGGTGGCGCCTATTCGCGGCGGCGCTCGAACATGCGATGCGCCACCTGGAGCGCCGAGAGGTCCCGCCGCGACGTGACGATGGGTGTCTGGTGGCCATCGCCCGAGAGCCGGGTGACCTGTCTCATGCGGAGCTTCCCACCGAGGAGCGCGAGGGACGCGGGTGCCGGCCCAGAAGAGCGGCGCCGCGGCGTCCAGGAGGCCCAGGTACGCAAGCAGTCGGTCACCGCCACGGTCGGCGGGGTCCGTGTCCACCGAGACTGGCGGCGTGCCTCCACCACCGGCCGGTGGCGCGAAAGCGGACAGGTTTGGGTCCGCACCCCAGCCGGGTACAGACGCCGGGAACCGGCTACAGGCTGGCGATTCCGAGTCCTGTGTCAGGAGGTCTGGAATCCCAGGAGTCGACCGGTGGCCGGCGGCATCGGGCCGGCGTATGAGGTGGGGGTGTGAGCCTGCTCGCTGCCCTCCTCCTCCTCGCCGGTCCGGCGGTGGTGACCGAGTCCCGCCCGGCCATGGGGACGCTCTGCACGGTCACGCTGGCCGGCGTCGCACCCGAGACGGCTGCCGCGGGAATCGAGGCCGCCTTCGCGGTCTTCGACCGGGTCGACCAGGTCATGAACGAGTGGCGCCCGGAGTCGCCACTTTCGGCACTCAACGCCCGGGCCGGCCGCGGCTGGGTCGACCTGCCCGCGGACCTGTGCATGGTGCTCTCGCTCGCCAAGTCGGGCGCCGAGCGGACCGGAGGCCGCTTCGACCCGACCTGGGCCGCCCTCTCCGACCTGTGGCGCTTCGACGGCACGCAGGCGGTTGCGCCTCCGGAGGCAGTCCTGGAGGCCCGCTGCCGCCTCGTCGGCCACCGCGGCCTGGAGCTCGCCCTCCTCGCCGGTGGCGGGTGCCGGGCGCGGCTGGTGCTCCCGGGGATGCGGGTGGGCCTGGGCGGGATCGCCAAGGGCTGGGCGGTCGACCAGGCGGCTCGCGCGCTCCGCGCTCTGGGATTCCGGGACTTCCTGGTGCAGGCGGGAGGCGACCTCTACGTGAGCGGTCGCCGCGGCGAGGCCCCCTGGCAGGTCTCCGTTCGGGCCCCCCGTGGCGGTGTGCTCGACGCCCTGGCAGCCCTGGACGTCGAGGACCGCGCCTTCTCGACGTCGGCGGACTCGGAGCGCTTCTTCGAGGAGCGCGGTCGGCGCCTCCACCACGTCCTCGATCCTCGGACCTGCCGGCCAGCCGAGGGGGTCCGCTCGGTCAGCATCCTGGCCGCCACCGCCGTCGAAGCCGAGATCCTATCCAAGGCGGTGATGGTCGAGGGCGGTCAGGGCGGCCTCGGGCTCGCCACCGACGCCGGGGCCGAGGCGCTGCTGGTCGACGCCGAGGGCCGGCTCCAGGCCACGCCGGGGCTGGTCGCCAGGCTCCGGCCCGCCCCGCCCCGGCCCTGAGGCGGTGACCGGCCTGGGCCAGGCGGCCGCCGCCAGGAGCGCCGCCCAGGCCACCAGCACCGCCTCGAGACCGACGAAGGCGACCACCTTGCCCCAGGCGAGCCAGGGAGCCAGGTAGCGGACGCCGAAGCCGGCCGCCACCCCGGCCAGCGCGACGGCGAACGAGGCGCCGGCCAGCCAGCCGAGGGAGCGCGGCCCGAGGCGGCCGGCGGCGGCCACCACGTGGATGACGGCGAAGAGGACCAGCGGGACGGCCACGAGGTGGGGCACCGCGATCTCGAGGAGCCCGACCAGGGAGCGCGGCGAGGTGAAGCGGGCCTCCGAGCCGAGGTAGAACTCGCGCACCTCCGTGGCGCCGAGGCCGACCTTCTCGACGAAGAGGACGGCGCCCGAGGCGGTGATGAGCAGCAGGAACCCAGCGAAGACCAGTGCCGGCGCGCGCTGCGCCGCGGGGAGGCCGGGCTCAGGCATCGGCCCGCTCCGAAGGAGCGACCGCGCCAGGACCGAAGGTTGCGAAGACGGCCACGATCGTGGTCGGAAGCAACACGCCCACCAGGGCGGTGGTGGCAACCCGCAGGGCCCCGCCTCCGCCGATCGCTACCACCAGGAACGGCGCGGCCAGGTCGGCCAGCGCCGCGGCCACCGAAGCCGAGTAGAGCGTGGACCGCGCCGCGGGCCGGAGGCGGCACAGGGGCAGGAGCGCCCCCAGCATGAAGAGAACGAAGCCGTACAGGAAGGCGTCGGCGTGGAGCCCCTCCCAGAGGGCGGCGCTCGGCAGCCCCTCGCCATCCGCCGCGCCGAGGTAGTGGAGTTCCACCTCGGAAGGCGCCAGCAGGCCGCCGCTGGCCCGCTGCAGCAGGAGCGCCGCCACGGCCAGCAGGGCGAAGCCCAGGAAGGCCCGCACCG
>JANPOM010000253.1:0-15729 GCA_031427995.1 Anaeromyxobacter sp.
ATCTCGCGAGCGAGGCGCAGCAGGAGAAGACCTCGGCGAACGAGATCGTGATCCCGCCGGCGCCGCGGCTCGGGAATGCTCAATGGCGGGCAAAGCACGCAGGGACTGGTCGTGCTCAATGGTCGTGCGCCGCCGAACGGCTTTCTCGTGACGCTTTCCACCGATCAACCCGCCGCCATTGTGCTGCCCGCAAGGCCGACCGGCCCCTCTCTCACGCCGCGCCCTTCTCGCCGCCCTCCTCGCCGCCGCCGCGCTGGCCGCCTCCCCCGCGGCGGCGCAGGTGCAGAACCTCGGCTCGCTCATCCCGAGCGGACTGCCCCTGCCGGTCGCCGGCGTGGCCGTGGCCGAGGAGGCGACCGCCACCAGCGTCAACCCGGCCGGCATCGGCTTCCTCCACGCCCCGGCCCTCGAGTACTTCCACATGGAGGGGGAGGTCGCCGCCGGCGACGGGCTCTACGCCGCCGGGCTGGTCGGGCCGTTCGGTCCGGCCCTATCGATCGAGTGGGTCCGAAAGGACGGACTCCCCAGCTACAGGCTCACCACGCTCGGGCTGGCCCTCTCCGACGGGCACGTCGCCTCGCTCGGCTTCGCCTGGCGCTGGTGGAGCTCGTCCGACGCCTCCATCGAGTCGATGAATGCCTGGGACATCGGGCTGACGCTTCGTCCCGTGCGCTGGCTCTCGCTCGGCGCCTCGGCGCTCGGCAACGACGCCAAGTACCAAGGGGCTCCGCTGGCGGTCCGGTACGACGTCGGCCTCGGCCTGCGCTTCCTCGACGACTCGGTCACCCTCTCCGCCGACCTGCTGGCCAATGACCGGGCCAACCACGAGTTCGTGGTGACCGGCGGCGCCGTCGGCCTGGCCGTGGAGTTGAAGAGCGGCTTCGCCCTCTCGGCCCAGTACCGCTTCCCGCTGCCGCTCGACTTCGGGACCGGGTCCGCCGGCATCCTCTCGGTCACCTGGAACGGCGCCCAGGCCGGGGTCACCGTCGGCGCCATGCAGGCCACCGAGGACTCGCGCTGGCTGGCCGGCGTCCGCCTCTCCCGCGAGCGCTACCCATCCTCGCCGCGTCCGGCCGAGGCGCCGCGCCTCGACCTGGCCGCCGAGCTCGGGCCGCGCCACTTCCTCTTCGTCGAGCTCTCCGGCCGCGACCCCTTCGGCGACCTGCTGCACCGGCTCGAGGAGGCGGCCGACGACGGCGCCGTCGGCGCGGTGGTGCTCGAGATCGGCGACCTCCCTACCGGCGCCGGCAAGACCGAGGAGCTGCGCGCCACCATCCAGCGGCTGCGCCAGCGCAAGCCGGTGCTCGCCTACCTGACCGGCGGATCGCTCAAGTCCTACTGGCTGGCCACCGCCGCCTCCAGCGTGGCCATGACCCCCTCCTCCACCCTGATGGTCAGCGGCCTCGCCGCCAGCCAGTACTACCTGAAGGACGGCCTGGCCCGGCTCGGAGTGGTGGTCGAGGTGGCGCGGGCCGGCGGCTACAAGACCGCCCCCGAACCCTTCACCCGGACCGGGCCCTCGCCCCAGGCGAAGGAGATGACCGGCGCCATCCTCGACGACCTCTTCGACCGGCTCATCGCCGACGTGGCGGCCAGCCGCAAGCTCGACCCGGCCGCGGTGCGGGCGCTGGTCGATCGGGGCGTCTTCTCGGCCGCGGAGGCCAGGCAGGAGCGGCTGGTAGACGAGCTGCTCTGGCCCGACGAGGTGGAGGGTTGGGTCAGGAAGGCCAGCGGCGCGGCGCTCGCCGTCTCCGACGGCTACCATCCGGCCCCGCTGCGCCAGGCCCGCACCTGGGGACGCCCGCCGGTCATCGCCATCATCGGCCTGGAGGGGGTCATCACGGCCGGCCGCAGCCGCCGCGAGCCGCTCGGCAGCGGTGGGATGAGCGGCGCCGAGAGCGTCGTCGACCAGCTCGACCAGGCGGCCGAGGCGAGCGAGGTGAAGGCGATCGTGCTCCGCATCGACTCACCGGGCGGTGACGCGGTGGCCTCGGACCTCATCTGGCGCGCCGTCAAGAAGGCCCGTGAGAAGAAGCCGGTCATAGCCTCGATGGGTGACCTGGCCGCCAGCGGCGGCTACCTGGTGGCGGTCGGCGCCGAGCGGATCATCGCCCAGCCCTCCACGCTCACCGGCTCGATCGGCGTCTTCGTCCTCAAGCCCGAACTCTCCGGCCTGCTGGAGAAGCTCTCCATCCACCGCGACGTCCAGACCCGCGGGAAGAACGCCGACATCGCCTCGCTGGCCCGCCCCTGGACCACCGAGGAGCGGGCCCTCGTCGAAAAGCAGGTCGACGTGGTCTACGCCAACTTCCTCGACCGGGTGGTGGAGGGGCGCGCCTTGCCCCGCGCCGAGATCGAGAAGGTGGCCGGGGGCCGGGTCTGGACCGGCCGGCAGGCGCTGGAGCGCAAGCTGGTCGACCAGTTGGGCGGGCTCGGCGACGCCGTGGCGGCGGCGCGCCAGCGGGCCGGCCTCGGCCCGGACGAGGTGGTGGAGGTACGGCGCATCGGCGGCGGCTGGAGCGACTTCCGGCTCTCCGCGGGCGTGAAGGCCCTGGCCGGCGGGGAGCCCCTGCTCCGCCGGACGGCGGCCCTCTTCCCCGAGCTCAGGACCGCCGCGCTGCTGCTCGAGCTCGGCCCGATGCTGGCCCTTCCGGTCGAATGGGTCGAGCAGCCAGCACCATGAATCGACCGCGGCCCAAGCGGGCTGCTCACAAGGGCTTTGCGCCGGGATCCTTTTTTGCTATGACTCCTCCCGTCACTCCCTGCCAGCGACTTCGTGTTGAGGCGGAGGGGTGACGGCCCGGTCGGCTTGCAGCGCGCAGCGCACCGCCGGACGCCGCTTCGCGCGGCGAGTCGAGCCGGCCGCCAATCCAGAAGCGTTGTAGGACGCGCCCCAGGCGATTCGCCGGGGGCCGCGCAGCAGACACCACATGAGCGAGAACACCGAGAACGGCCCCCAGGGGCAGCCTGCCAACACTCCACCCGCGCCCGAGCAGAGCGCCGCGCCCGGAGGTGGAGCCGAAGGCGGCCCCGGCGATGCCGGCGGTCAGCCTGGCCAGCCCGGTCAGCCGGGACAGGGGCGCCGCCGCCGCCGCCGCCGCGGCCGCCGAGGACGTGGAGGGCCGACGGGCGCGCCCGGTGGCACCGGCCCGGGCGGTCAGCCGGGTGGCCAGCCCCAGCAGGGCGTGCCGCAAGGCGGCCAGCCAATGGCGTCCCAGGCGCCGCAGGGCGGCCAGCCGAACGGCCAGCCCGAGGTGACCGAGGAGGTCGAGGGGGTCCTGGAGTTCGAGGGCAAGGGGAATGGCTACCTGCGCGACCCGAGGCGCAGCTACATCGCCCAGCCCTTCGACGTCGAGGTGCCTCGCTGGCTCATCGACCGGATGCACCTGCTGGCCGGCCTGCTGGTTCGGGGTCAGGCCACCACCCGCAACATGAAACGGACCCTCGCCAAGGTAGACACCCTCGAGGGCGCCGACCCCATGGCGGTGCTGCGACGGACTCACTTCCCGAACCTGACCGCCACCGATCCGACCGAGCGGCTGCTGATGGAGACGCGCGGCGACGAACTGGTGGGGCGCGTGCTGGACCTGATCTCGCCCATCGGCCTCGGGGCTCGCGCCCTCATCACCTCGCCGCCCAAGGCCGGCAAGACCATCATGCTGCAGCGCATCGCCCAGGCCATCACCGCCAACCGCCCTGACGTCCACCTGACCGTGCTGCTGGTCGATGAGCGGCCGGAAGAGCTGACCGACATGCGCCGCAACATCAAGGGCGAGGTGATCGGCTCCTCCAACGATCGGCCGGCCGAGGAGCACATCCACGCCGCCGAGATGGCCATGGAGCGCGCCCGCCGCCTCGTCGAGGGGGGCAAGGACGTCGTCATCCTGCTCGACTCGATCACCCGCCTGGCCCGCGCCTACAACAAGGAGGTCGAGTCCTCCGGCCGCACCCTCACTGGCGGCGTCGACTCGCGCGCCCTGGAGCGGCCCAAGCGGCTCTTCGGCTCGGCCCGCAAGGCCGAGGAAGGCGGCTCGCTCACCATCATCGCCACCGCCCTCATCGACACCGGCTCGCGCATGGACGAGGTGATCTTCGAGGAGTTCAAGGGCACCGGCAACATGGAGGTGGTGCTCTCCCGTCAACTCGCCGAGCGGCGCATCTTCCCGGCCATCGACATCGGCGCGTCCGGCACCCGCAAGGAGGAGAAGCTCTACTCGCTCAAGGAGATCGAGAAGGTGCGCCGGCTCCGCGGCGCGCTGGCCTCGCTCAAGCCGGTCGAGGCCATGGAGCGGCTCCTCAAGAAGCTGAACGAGTTCGAGACCAACGACGAGTTCCTCGGCAGCTTTTAGTGCCCCGAGGGCACTAGTGGTGCCGGCGGCAGCTCTAACTCGAGCGGCTCCCAGAAGGCGTAGAGGGCGCTGTCGAAGGCGAAGCGCTCCCCGCATCTCTCACTTGCGGGGAGCGCCTCCGCGTGCTCTGCTTCGCCCTCGTGAACGCTGAACGTGTCCTCATCGTCGATGATGACGAGTTGATCCTCAAGGCGCTGGCGCGCATCCTCGAGAGCGCCGGCTACGATCCTCGCTGCTACCAGTCACCCATCACCGCGCTCGAGCAGATCGAGAACGACCGGCCGGTGGTGGTGATCAGCGACTTCATGATGCCCGAGCTCGACGGCATCGCCTTCCTCAAGCAGACCCGCGAGCGGGCCCCCGGGGCGGTCCGCATCCTCTGCACCGCCGCCGAGGACTTCCGCGTGGCCCTGCAGGCCGTCAACGCCGGTGAGGTCTTCCGCATCATCTCCAAGCCCTGGCACCAGCAGGAGCTGGTGGCCACCGTCCACCAGGCCGCCGAGGCGGCCCGGCTGCGCAGCGAGAACGAGTGGCTGACCAACGAGGTGCAGCGCCAGAACGGCCAGCTCCGGGAGATGAACCAGAAGCTGGAGGAGATGGTCCGGTACCGGACCCAGGCGTTGCTGGAAGGACTCATCGCCGCCCTCGACTACCGCGATGCGGAGACCCAGTGGCACTCCCGCCGCGTCTCGCTCTACGCCAGGCGGCTGGCCCAGGCCATCGGCATCGTCGACCCGGCCCTGACCGTCATCGAGCATGGGGCGCTGCTCCACGACATCGGAAAGATCGGCGTGCGCGACCGGGTCCTGCTCAAGGAAGGGCCGCTCGACACCCTGGAGTGGTCGGAGATGAAGCGCCACCCCGAGCTGGGCTGGGCCCTGCTGCAGCGGGTCGACTACCTGCGGCCGGCCTCGCAGATCGTCCTGCAGCACCAGGAGAAGTGGGACGGCTCCGGCTACCCGAGCGGCCTGCGAGGCGAGCAGATCGTCATCGGGGCCCGCATCTTCCACGTCGTCGACACGCTCGACGCCATCACCAGCGACCGCCCCTACCGCAAGGCCCGCCCCTTCTCGGTGGCCCGCTCCGAGATCGAGCGCTGCACCGGGACCCAGTTCGACCCGGCCGTCGCCAAGAGCTTCCTCGCCGTCAACGCCGACGAGTGGGAGCGGATCCGACTCGACGTCGAGACCGTGGCGGTGCTCTCCGCCGACCTGGAGGGCTCCCCGCGCAGCGGCGCGGAACTCCGCCTCGACCCGCTCCGCTCGGCGCTGAAGAACTAGCCAGCGGCCGCCTGCCAGTCCCGTTCCCGCGCCGCCTCGGCCTCGAACCGCTCCACCAGCAGCTCCGCCAGCGCCTCGGCCCCGTCCCCGGCCGCGAAGGGGCGCAGCGCCTCGGCCAGCGCCCCCGCCCATTGCTGGCGTTCGGCCGGTTCGCGCCCCAGCGCCCGCAGCACCACCGCGTCGAGGCCCGGCGGCACCGCCGGGTTGCGGAGCGAGGGCGGGCTCACATCGGCGGTCCGGACCCGCTCCAGCACCGCCAGGTCGGAGGGACCGCGGAAGAGCCTCTCGCCGGAGAGGGCCTCGTGGAGCACGGCCCCCAGCGAGAAGAGGTCGGCGCGACGATCGACCGGCAGCCCGCGCACCTGCTCCGGCGAGAGGTAGCCGTACTTGCCACGCAGCGCCGTTGCTTCCCGGTTGGCGCGGAAGGCGGCGCTGGCCACGCCAAAGTCGATGACCCGGACCCCGCCATCGAAGCCGAGCAGCAGGTTGGCCGGGGAGAGATCGCGGTGGACCACCTGGAGCGGCGCGCCGTCGTGGCCCTTGCCACGGTGGGCGTGGTCGAGCGCCTCGGCCACCCGGACGCCGATCCAGCAGGTGATCGCCACCGGGAGGAACTGGCGGAGCTGCCGCTGCGTGGCCAGCAGGGCCCGCAGGTCGGTCCCGGGCACGTAGTCCATGGTCATGAAGTAACCGCCCGGCTCCCGCCCCAGGTCGTGGACCGGGATGATGCCCGGGTGGTCGAGCTGGGCGCCGATGCGCGCCTCGTCGAGGAAAAGGGTGACGAAGGCCGGGTCGTCGGCGAGCGTGGGGAGCAGCCGCTTCAACACCAGCCGCCGGCGCGGAGCCTCCGGGCGCACCGCCAGCCAGATCTCCGCCATGCCGCCGACGGCGATCCGCTCCAGGAGCAGGTACTTGCCGAATGGGATCGGTTCTCGCATTGCCGCCGGCGCCCCGGCCGATTCATATTAGCCCCATGGCCACCACCTGCTACGGCTGCGGCGCCGCCCTCGCCTTCGACCACCCGGTCGGCCGCCGCACCACCTGCCCGGACTGCGACGCCGACCTGCACCGCTGCATCAACTGCCGCCACTACGATGAGACGGCCGGCAACGAGTGCCGCGAGCCGCACGCCGACCGGATCGTCGACAAGCTCAACTCCAACCCCTGCGACCTCTACCAGCTGGGAGACGGCGCACCTCGCCGGCGCAAGTCCTCCCGCCAGGCCAAGGACGCGCTGCGGGCCCTCTTCGGGGACGCCCCGGCCACCGAGAGCGACGACCCGCGCGACGCCCTCGACGCGCTCTTCAGGAAGAAATGAGCCCCATCGCGTGTTAGATCCTTGACCATGCCCTTCGACACCTCCCGCCAGTCGCCGCCCCGGTACGCCGCCTCCACCCGTTCCCCGGCCTACGCCGCCGGCGCCATGGACGTCGAGCGCACCTTCATCGGCGCCGTCTACCGCTGGATGGCCCTCGGCCTGCTGGTCACGGCCGGGGTCGCCTTCCTGGTCGCCTCCAGCCCCGAGCTGCTCGAGGTGGTGGTCTTCAACCGCTGGGTCTTCTACGGCCTGATGATCGCCGAGTTCGGCCTGGTCATCGCCATCTCGGCCATGCTGCCGCGCCTCTCCGCGGCGGCCGCGGGCGGCCTCTTCCTGCTCTACTCGGCCCTCAACGGCGCCACCCTCTCGATCATCCTGCTCATCTACACCGGCAACTCGGTGGCGCTGGCTTTCGGGATCACCGCCGGCACCTTCGGCGCCATGAGCGTCTACGGGACGGTCACCAGGCGCGACCTGACCAGCTGGAGTTCGTTCCTGATGATGGGGCTCTTCGGCGTGGTGATCGCCGGCCTGGTCAACATGTTCCTCCAGAGCACGGCCATGCAGTTCGTCATCTCCTGCGCCGCGGTGGTGGTCTTCACCGGCCTGACCGCCTACGACACGCAAAAATTGAGGGCCTACGCCCGGGCCGGCGGCTCCACGGCGGCGGGAGCTCCAGTCGGCGGGGCGCTCTCGCTCTACCTCGATTTCATCAACCTCTTCCTTGCCGTACTGCAGATTTTCGGCGGGCGGCGCAAGGACTGAGCAGCAGCACGGGGGGAGGCTGCCGGGCGAAAGCCGGCATGGTTCGCCGCAGAGCGGGCCCGGCTCAGCCCCGCCACTCGACGCCGATCACCGCCCGGAGGTTGTCGTAGTCCTGCTTGATGTCGTAGTAGCCGTCGGGCGCACGCGGGGGGGCCGGGTAGACGCCCGGCACGTAGTCCGGGTAGTTGGTGTCATTGGTCAACCAGGAGGCCTCGCCCCGCAGCCAGAGGTTGGACCGCAGTTGGTAGGCCAGCTCGCCGGCCACCCGGAGCCGGTGGGCGTAGAGCCGCGCCAGGTCCTCGGTGGCGGCCTTGGAGTTGGGCCCGTAGAGACGCCGCCACGCCTCCACCGAGGCGGCGGCGGTCAGGCCAGGCCTCACGGTCCAGTCGGCCTGAACCCGCGGGTTGAGGCCGGTGTAGGAGTAGTACCCTTGGAAGAGATCCTGCTGGATCTCGTAACCGAGGCGCGCCGACAGGTCGAGAGCGCCGCGCAGCAGGCGGCGCCACTCCACCTCCAGTGACGGCTCGTAGTCGTTGAGCTCCTGGAAGGGATTCCCCGACGAGCCGCCGGTGCCGGCGCGCCGCGCCAGGTAGACCGAGTCGCGCCGGAAGGCAGTCTGGAGGCGCAGGGCCACGGCGTAGCTCCTGCGAACGTACCGCCAGGAGAGGTTCAGCTCGTGCTGGATATGGTCCCGCGGCGTGAGGTGCTGCGGCCTGGCCGGGTCGAAGGCCGGGTCGCGCACGTAGCTGACGTCCTCGAAGCGGTAGCGCAGCCGGAGGTGCTGGTGCGCCCAGGGCTGGAGGTAGAGCCTGGCGCCGGCCAGCCAGGCCAGGTACGAATACCGATCGGTGGGAGACATGACCCCCGCCGGGGTCCGCTGGTACTGGTCCTCCCAGCCGAGCCGCCAGGTGTTCCCCACCCCGAGTTCGGCCCCCATCTCGAGAATCGGCGTGGCCTTCCAGACCGGCTCCACCGCGGCGCGAGCCCGTGTCTCGGGCAGGCTGGCGCCCGGCGTGATCCGGGAGGCGAGGCGCAGCGGCAGGGCGACCTCCAGCCGTCCCGAGTTCCAGGCGGGCGTCAGCGCCCCGTCGACCAACAGCAGGCCACCGGAGTCGACCCGCGTCCCCAGGCCGGAGATGGCGCCCGCCCCGGCGAAGAGGCGCCAGTCGATCGACCAGGCCGCCGGCTGGCTGGACGGGTTGGCGGGGGACGCGGCCGGTTCGACCAGAGTGGCCCCGGCCTCCCCGGCCGGCGCGGGAGCTGGCTCGGCGGCTGGGTTCGGAGCGGGCGCGGCCAGCGTGGTGAGCGAGAGCAGGGCGATGGCGAAGATGGACATCCGGGACTCCCTAGCAGCCGTTGACGAGGAGGTACGACGCCGTGCTGGTGATCCAGGTGGACAAGGGATACGCCGCTTGCAGCGCCGCGAAGGCGGCCTGGGCCGCCGGGCAGTTCCCCGCCCGGGCATGGGTGCGTGCTTCGTAGGCCAGGGCGTTGTCCTTGTAGGAGCTGGACGACCGGACCGCCTGGAAGTCGGCCAGGGCGGCGGCCAGCTCCGGGGCGGGGGGCCGGTAGAACGACAGGGCGAAGCGGGTCCGGCCCCTCCAGTAGCGGGCCCCGTCGACGTAGAGACTGGATGTGAGGGCGATGACCTCGCCAAGGCGGGTCAGGGCCAGGTCCAAGTTGGCCATCCGCTCCACGCCGCTCACGGTGTTGTCGGTCGGCTCGTCGAGATAGCAGCGCCCCAGGTAGTAGGTGGCGTTGTCGCGATAGCTCGAGGCGGGGAAGCGCCGCAGCAGCTCGACGAAGGCCACCTCGGCCTCGTCGAGCAGCGCCTTGGTGGGGGCGAAGGCCGGGGCGGCCGGCAAGGGGGTGACCCCGGAGATCACCGGCCAGGCCAGCTCGTAGTCGCAGCGACCCACGTAGTAGAGGGCATTGTCGGCGTAGAGGCCGGCCGGGTTGAGCGCCAGCGAGCGCCTGAAATCGGCGCGGGCCGTGTCGTAGCCGTCGGTGGGCGGGGTAAGCCCGGCCAGCCGGTAGCGGCTCCGGCCGAGGAAGTAGGCGGCCGTGTCGCCCTCCCAGCCGGTGGGCCAGCTGGCGGCGTAGGCGGCCAGCCGGGTCCGGGCGTCGCTGAAGGCCGTCACCTCGTTGAGCGGATCGATGGTGCCGATCTCGTAGCTGCAGCGGCCGCCCATGACGGCCGCCTGCGAGAGGCGGAGCGAGACCGGATAGGTGGTGGCCACCTGGTCGAAGAGGGCGCGGGCCTCCAGGTAGCTGGCGATGGCCGCGTCGAAGCGGGCCTGGGCCGCCACGGCGTTGGCCACCGGGTCGGCGACCAGCAGGGCCCGCCCCTCGGAGGCGGCCACCCCGCCGGCCTTGAAGGCGTCCAACCCACGCTGCACCAGCGCGTCATCGGGCTTGGCCGGGTCGAGCGGCGGCGGAGCCCCGGAGGTGCGGGTGGCGCCAGCGCAGCCGGATAGCAGGGAGAGGAGGAGCATGGCCAGCGCGGAGGAGCGTCGGAGGTCGGTCATGGGGTCCTTGTCGTGGAGCAGGAGAGAGCGAGCGCCTGGACGCGCTTGTCGTTGGGGGCCTCGACGCGCAGCGCCACGGCGGCCGCCTGGCAGCCGGCCCGGTCACCATTCAGGGCGGCCAACTCGGCCAGCCCCACCCGGGCCGGCAGGTCGCCGGGCGCGGCGTCGAGCAGGTCCTGGAGGGCCTTGCGCGCCTCGGGCAGGCGCCGCGCCGAGAGCTCGAGTTCGGCGAGCCGGCGCAGCGAGCCGAGGTGGCCCGGATCGGCGGCCAGCGCCTGCTGGTAGGCCTGCAGCGCCTCCTCCACCTTGGCCTGCTGCTCCAGCGCCAGCCCCAGGTCGTAGTGGGCCCGCACCATGCGGGGCTCCTTGACCAGCACCTGGCGGTAGGTGACCACCGCCTCTTCGAGCCGGCCGGAGCGGGCCTGGACCACGCCGAGCGAGAGCAGCGCGGTCACCCAGTTCGGCCGCAGCTCCAGCGCCTTGCGCAGCGCCGCCTCGGCGTCCGGCCAGCGCCGTCGCTCGGACCGGAGCTGCCCGAGGTAGAGCCAGCCGTTGACGCTCCGAGCATCCAGCGCCAGCGCCTTCAGGTAGGCGGCCTCGGCCTCGGCCGGCTTCTTCTGCGCCTCGAGCAGCTTGCCGATGTTGAGCCACGCGCTGGCGTAGCCGGGGCGCTGCTTGAGCGCGGCGTCGTAGGCGGCGCGCGCCCTGGCGAAGTCCCCGGCGTTCCGCTCCAGCACGCCGAGGTTGAGGTAGGCCTCGGGGTAGTCGCCCTTGGCGGCGGCGATGGCGGCGCCGTAGGCCTTGCGAGCGTCATCCGTGCGGCCGTCGCGGTCGGCCACCATGGCCAGCAGGAAGTGATGCTCCGGCACCACCGGCGCATCGGCCACCAGCCTCTCCGCCTCGCGCCTCGCCCGGGCGAAGTCGCGGCTGGCGAGCGAGAGCCGGATGAGCCGGCGGCGCGCGTAGCGGAGGGTCGGGTCGAGCCGGAGCGCCCGGTCATAGGCCTCAATGGCCAGCGCGTCGTCGTCGAGCCGCTCGCGGGCCCGGCCCATCGCCACGAAGACCGCCGGCAGGTCCGGGGCCATGTCGGCCGTCTTGAGGATGACCGCCAGGGCGCGGCGGGCGTCCTCCTTGCCCTCCCCGCCGAGCCAGCTCCTCGCCACGCCGAGCCGCACCTCGGCCCTGGCCGGGGCGAACTGGATGGCCTGGTCGAAGGCCTTCTCGGCGTCGGCCCGCCGCCCGGTGGCGCGGTAGGCCGCTCCGAGCGCCACCAGCGCCCGGGCCCGGTCCAGGTTGGCGCCGGCGCTGGCCGCCTGCTCCAGCAGCCCGATCGCCTCGGCTCGATCGCCATGGCGCAGCAGCAGGGCGCCGAGCGCCATCCGGGCCGCCGAGGCGCCCGGGCGAAGCGCCAGCGAGCGCCGCAGGTCGGCCTCGGCGCCGGCATGGTCGTCGAGCCGGGCGCGCGCCTGGCCGAGTCGCAGGGCGCTCTCCGAGGTGGGCTGGAGCTGGTCGGCCCTCGCCAGCGCGGCCAGCGCCCGCTTCGGCTCGCCCGCCGACAGCAGCCAGCCGCCAAGCTCGGCCGAGAGACCAGCGTCATCCGGCCGGGACCTGGCCTCGGCCTCGAAGATGGGGAGGGCCCGCTCGAACTCGCCGCGCCGGGCCAGCAGGCGAGCCTGGGCGTGCGCCGGAGAGCGCGCCGGGCCGTCGGCGTCCCGGCCCACCGGGGTCGCCTCTCCAACCTCGTCGTCGGCCGCCCCCACGGCCTCGTCCTGCACCACCACGCGAATGGTGTCGTTGCCGCGCCGCTCGGCATAGCCCTGCAGCGCCAGCGCCCCGGCCAGCAGCGCCACCAGGCCGATCAGCATGGGCCAGAGCCGATCGACCACCAGCCGGCTCACGCCGCGGCCCCGGCGCTGGCCAGCGCCGCCACCAGCCCCCGCCCGTGGACGTTCTGGATCTCCAACCCGGGGCGAGCGTTGATCTCCAGCACCATCGGCCCGGCTTCCCGGTCCACCACCACGTCGACACCCAGGTAGCCGAGCGGCACCGCGTCCGCGGCTGCGCGGGCCACCTCCAGCACCCGGGGCCAGGCCGGGACGGTGAGGCCGAGCAGGTCCGCCCCCGACTCGGGGTGGCGCTCCAGGGCCCGGCCGCGGTGTACGGCGCGGAAGGTGGTGCCGGAGGCCAGCTCCACGGCGATGCCGAGACCGCCCTGGTGCAGGTTGGCGCGCCCGCCCGACTCGCGGGTGGGCACCCGGATCATCGACATGACCGCCCGGCCGCGCAGGGTGATGACGCGCACGTCGCAGAGCCCGTCGCTCCAGAGGCCGGCGAAGAAGGCGTGGGGTTCGACTCGCCGCTCCACGAAGGCCCGGTCCTCCAACTGGTTGGAATAGGCGCCGAAGACCACGTCGGCGAGGTGGCGCGCCAGGGTGATTGGGGTGAGCATCCCGCCGCCGGCCAGTCGCCAGCAGCCGGCGGCGCCGTCCCAGCCCCCCACCACCAGGATGCCACCGCCACCCGAGCCGTTGGCCGGCTTGACCACGAACCGCTCCCGCCCCACCAGCGACTCGACCACGCCCGGCACGGCGAAGAGCCCATCGCAGGTGGCCAGGGTCTCCGGCACCGGCACCCCGGCCGCCCCGAAGCGCTCCTTGGCCAGCAGCTTGTCATCCGCGAGCGGGTAGTCGCTGCGCCGGTTGTTGGGGTAGACCAGCGTCAGGTTGCGCCGGTTGATCCCCACCACCAGGGCCCGGCGGGAGAGCAGCGCGGCGGCGCGGCGGCGCAGGGCGGCGATCACGGGGAGGCCCCGCCGGAGAGCATCCCGCGGAAGCGGCGGTACTCGCTGAGCCGCATCCCCACCCAGCGCCCCAGGTAGACGTCGGCGGCCACCACCAGGAAGAGCACCTCGGGGAAGCCGATGACCAGCACCTGGAGCGCCAGCGAGTTCATCACCACGTAACAGGCCAGCATCACCACCATGGTCCCGGCCAGCTCCTTGCTGGCCTCGCGGGTCCCGTGCTCGGTCAGCGAGAGGTAGAAGCGCTCGGCGCAGATGGCCAGCACGGCGATGGGGAAGAGGGTGATGCGGGTGAGCGGGTCGATGCCGAGCCGCTCGGCCAGCATGGAGGTCCCGAGCAGGGTGATCACCACCGCCGCCAGCAGGATGGCCAGGGTGGGCGAGTGGAGCAGCTCCAGCGCCTGCAGCACGCGCCGGACCAGCGCCACCACCACCACCACGATGAGCACCGCCACCACGCCGAAGAACGCGCCGGTCTCCCCGGCCGCCGCCGCCAGCAGCGCCGGGAGGAAGGTCCCGAAGGTCGGCATCCCCACCACGTTGCGGAACAGCACCACCACCAGGGCGCCGAAGGGGAGCATGAGGATGGTGCGCAGCAGCGAGAACGGCAGCCCGAGCCTGTCGAAGAGCCCCCAGACGTCGAAGGCGGTGAAGGAGGCCTTGGCCGCCGGCGAGGGGACCAGGGCGGTGTGGGTCTCGAACTGGTAGTCGAAGTTGACGTCGGCGGTATGCCGGAAGAGCGACTCGTCTCCGTAGTAGAGCCCGAGGTAGCGCTCGGGGATCTCGGCGAAGTGCTTGTTGGTTGGACAGAAGGGGATCCAGTGCCCCGCCACCCAGGCCTCCACCCACTGGTGTGACGTCTTCTTGGCGCCAGGGGTCATGATCAGCCCGCCCACCAGCCGGGCCGGGATGCCGGCGCGCCGGGCCAGCGCCACGAAGAGCCGGCTCTTGCCGTTGCAGGAGGCCTCGCCGAGCCGCAGGGCGGTGAGGGCGTCGGTGGTCCCCTTGAAGGCGCGCGGCGTCAGCGCCACGGTCCGGTCGAAGATGCGACCGAGCCGCTCCAGCACCGTTCCCTGGTGGGCGCCGATCTGCTCCAGGGTGGCGCCGATCTCCGGGGCGTCGACCTGGATCTCCTTCTCCGGCCGCAGGTGGACGGCCGCCGCCAGGGGGTAGGCCTCGGGCACCGGCAGGTCCGGAGGGATGGCGAAGACCATGCGGTGCGCCAGCACCTTGAAGGTGTGCCGGATCTGCGCGCCATCGGGCACCGCGGCGCCGCTCCAGACCGCCACGCGGTTGGGCCCCTCCACCGACTGGGTGAGCCGCAGCGCCGTGGAGGAGGAGTCCCGCTCCTCGCTCACCGTCTGGCGGGCGTCGCTGGAGGGCAGGAAGGTGCGGACCCGGGCCTCGCCGCCGTGGCCGTCGAGCGCGAGGGCGTAGGTCACCTGGTACTGGGTGACCGGGAGCACCTCCTTGATGGCGTAGCCGAGGGCCCTGACCTTGTAGACGCTGAGGCCAAGCGCCCCGGCCACCAGCACGGCTACGGCGATGGCGACCTTGGTGGAGTGGTTGAGGTTCATGGGTCTGGGCGCCGGTGAGGGAGGACCCACGGTCGGGACTCGCGGCCACTCCTTTCGCATAACCCCAAGCGCGCCCAAAGTCCCGGCTATTGGCCGCAATTCTACCATGGTGCGCGAAGAGCCTCGCCCTTCAGGGCGGCCCTCGGGCGACCGGTCAGCCGTTCACGGACCGGCCGGCCTGCGCCGTCACCCACTCAAGATACGCGGCGCTGCCCGCCTCGACCGGGAGCGCCAGCACCTCGGCCACCCGGTAGGGGTGGAGCCTGAGCAGCTCGTCACGCAGCGCCGGGAACCGGGCGCGGGTGGTCTTGAGGAGGAGCAGCACCTCGGCCTGGTCCTCGACCCGCCCTTCCCACCGGTAGATGGAGCGGAGCCCCGGCACCACGTTGCCGCAGGCCGCCAGTCCGGCCTCGACCAGCGACCGCGCCAGCCCCGCCGCCACCTCGGCGGTCGGGGCCGTACATAGGACCACCAGCGCCTCGGTCATGCCCGGTTCCCAGACTGGCCACTACTTCCCGAGCATGCCGCTCTTCAGGTCGCCGTCGGCCGGCTTCTCGCCCAGCCAGTTTCGCAGCAGCGCGTCGGCGAACGGCTTGCCCTCGATGGTGACGGTGCCGCCGCCGGGCGCGGTGATGGTGGAGCCGGCGCCGGGCGCGTAGGCGATCACCAGCACGTCGCCGCTCTTCAGGTCCTTCATGACCGCGTCGATGCGGGCCAGCGCCGGGACCAGCTTGGGGGCGTCGGCCTTGGAGTTGTTCTCGAACCCGTCCTTGAAGGCGCCGAGGACCGAGGCCTTGTCGACGTCGCGCTTGAAGGTCATCGCCACCTGCCAGGCGGCGTCGGCGGCGACGATGGCGGCCGGATCCGAGGAGCGCTGCTCCAGGTAGAGGGCGCCGACGTAGACCTTGATGAAGAGCTTGGAGCGGAGCCCGGCGCCGTTGAGCAGCAGCGCCTTCCCGCCCACGGTGACCGAGTCGGGGACCTGGACCCCCGCCACGTCGCGGGCGAGCACGGGGAGCGAAAGGCTGAGAGCGAGGACGGCGGCGAGGGTGCGCATGGAGGTTCTCCGGGGCGGCGGGTGGTCGAGCGGGTGACCGCCCGCGGACTCTACC
>JANPOM010000254.1:0-5817 GCA_031427995.1 Anaeromyxobacter sp.
CGTATGAAGGCACTCAAGGCACAAGTCAGGGGAGGGCGGCTGGTGCTCGATGAGCCCACCGAGCTTCCCGAGGGGACCGAAGTCGAGTTGACGCTCGTCGAGGACGACGGAATGGATTCCGAGGAGCGGGTGCGCCTGCTCCAGGAACTGGACGAGTCCCAGGCCGAGTACGAGCGCGGCGAGCACGACAATGCCTTCGAGTTCCTCGCCCAGTTGAGAGCGGGAAGGTGAAGGTCCGAATCACGGCCCGTGCGCGGGTGCAGGTGCGTGGCAGGAAGGCTTGGTGGGCAGAGAATCGTCCAGCCGCGCCCACCCTATTCGAAGAGGAGTTCTACCGGACCCTGCGGCTCATTTCCGAGCTGCCCGAAGCCGGCGTGAGGTGGCCCACAGCGAGGAACCCGAGGCTGCGGCGGGTCCTCATGACCGAGACCCATCATCACGTCTACTTCTATGTGGACCAGCCCGAGAGCACCATGGTCATCCTGACCGTGTGGGGCGCTCAGCGTGGGCGTGGCCCGAGCCTGTAGGCCTCCCACCGCTTCGGCGCCTCCCCGGCGCTGAACGAGGCCCCCACCAGCACCTCCCTTGTGTCGAGCGCGACTACCTGGAGCTGAAGCGGACCTACGACAACAACCAGCGGCTCTACGAGCTGGTCCTGAAGCGGCTCAAGGACACCGGCGTCTCCGGCATGCTGCAGGTCTCCAACGTGCGCATCCTCGACCGGGCCCGCCCGGCCAGCCGCCCCATCCGGCCCGACCTGGTGAGGAGCCTGGCGCTGGCGGCGCTGCTCGGCCTGCTCGGCGGCGTCGGCCTCGCCTTCGGCGCCGAGTCGCTCGACCGGACCATCACCACCCAGGCGCAGGTGGAGGAGCGGCTCGGGCTCACCTTCCTCGGCATCATCCCGACCGTGGAGCGGAACAAGGACGGCACCCAGCACGATCTCGTGGTCCACGACCTGCCGAAGGCGGCCGTGGCCGAGTGCCTGCGGGCCATCCGGACCAACCTGCTCTTCATGTCGCCCGAGAAGCCGCTCAAGAGCATCATGATCACCTCCTCCGGCCCGCAGGAGGGCAAGAGCACCACCGCCACCTCGCTCGCCATCACCATGGCCAACAGCGGCGGGCGGGTGCTGCTGGTCGACGCCGACATGCGGCGGCCGCGCCTCCACCGGGTCTTCGGCCTCGCCAACAAGGCCGGGCTCTCCTCGCTCATCCTCGGCGAGGGCAGCCTCTCCGAGGTGATCCAGCCGACCCGGGTGCCCGGCCTCTCGGTGCTGCCGTGTGGCCCGGTGCCGCCCAACCCGGCCGAGCTGCTCCACACCCAGGCCTTCCAGCGGCTGCTGGCCGAGATGTCGGGCGCCTACGATCGGGTCATCATCGACTCGCCGCCGGTCGGCGTGGTGGCCGACGCCGTGGTGATGGGGACGCAGGTCTACGGCACCGTGGTGGTGCTCAAGGCCGGCCAGACCAACCGCGAGGCGGCCCGCCAGGCGGTCCGCCAGCTGCGCGACGTCAACGCCAACGTGGTCGGCGGCCTGCTCAACGACCTCGACATCACCGACCAGAAGTACGGCCAGTACTACTATTACTACCGGTACGGCTACGCCTACGGCCAGGAGCCCGAGAAGCCGGCCAGCGGGGCGTAGGCGAACCGTAGAAGGCGAGCTCCCGGTCCCGCCTCACTCCAGGAAGGACGTGGTGGGGTGGCGGCGAAGGTAGCACCGTGCTACCATGCAGCCATGGGTCAGCCAGTGAAGCTGTCAGACGGATTGGTGGCGGACGCGAGGAGCGTGTGTGCCGTCTCTGAGCGGTCCATCGCGGGCCAGATCGAATACTGGGCCCGGCTGGGGCGGGCGGTCGACGGGGCACTCGACGGAGAGACGGTCCTGCAGATGAAGCGGCGCGCGGACGGCTTGTCGTTGCTCGATACGCTTACCAATCGGACCCGGGAGCAGCGGCTAGCAGCTGTTCAGGCCTTCATGGAGATGGAGCCGTTTCCTCACTACGAGGGCGTTCCAGGGAAGAAGCCGCTTCTAGTCCGCGTCGACGCCGACGGGACGCGAACCGTGGGGAAATTCGTCAACCAGGTCTTCCGGGAAATCAAGAAGCGGTGACAAATCCTTACGAGGATGCGCTGGTCCTGGTGGCAATCGCTGGCCCGAACGGCGCCGGCAAGAGCACCTTCTACCGCTCGGAAGTCGCCCAGTACGGCTTCCGCTTCGTGAACGCCGATGTCATCGCCCAGCGGGACAACATCGGGCCCTACGAGGCAGCGCGCCGCGCCGCCTCCGAGCGGGCCGCGCTTGTCGACGAACGCGAGAGCTTCGTCTTCGAGACGGTGTTCTCCGATCCGGCCGGGGAGAAGGTCGAGTTCCTTCAGCGTGCGGTCCGGGAGGGCTACACGGTCGTGCTGTGCTTCATTGGGATTGAGAGCGCGGAATTGAGTGCAGATCGCGTGGCGGCGCGCGTTACGCGGGGAGGGCACAACGTCCCCCGAGAGAAACTCGGGCCTCGCTACGCCAGGTCGCTGGAGAACCTCGCCCGCGCCATCCAGGCCTTGCCGCATGTCATCGTCTACGACAACAGCGACCTCGCGGACCCGAACCGCAGGATTGCCGAGTATCGTCGCGGCCGCCAGGTGTTCGCGGTGAAGCCGCTACCTCCCTGGTTCCGGCGCGGCATCGCCGGGTAGATCAACGCCCCAGCCCCAGGGCGTACTCGACGCGCTCGACCACCCAGGTGGCGTCGGTTCGTGCCGTCTCGGCATGCTGCCGCCCGTAGAACTCGAGCGGCGTCAGGTCCTCCGAACCGTAGAAGGCGAGCTCCAGGTCCCGCCTCATGTCGTGCGAGATCTCCGCGAGCCGGGGGAGATCGGCGAGGATGCCCTTGGGGAATCGCCCGGGCTGGTCCATGAGGATCTTGCCGACGTCATGCGTGCGCGGTGGCTCGATCCCAGCGGAGCGCACCAGCGCCTTCAGCGCCAGCTCGTACCAGAGCCCTCCGGCGACCGTGTCGGCTCCGGGCCGGGCCACGAAGTGGGGGCTCACCGGATGACCCTCCAGCTCGGCGCGGCTGGTCCCCAGCTTGTCCCAGCGGGTGTAGAGGTCTCGGGTGATCGGGGCGCCGGGCCGCAGCACGATGAGCAGGTCCGCATCGGAGGCGTCCGTGGCGGAACCACGGGCCACCGACCCGAAGAGCACCAGCCCGTCCACCGCGTCGCCAAACTCCTCAAGGCACTCGCGAAGCGGAGGGCTGAGGGATCCGACGGGGCCCGCCTCGAGCGCCGAGACGCAGTAGGCGTTCAACGACACGCCCCGCTCCCTCGCTCGATCGCGAAGGCGGGCATGGAGGGCCGGCGACAGCCGCAGAACGAAGCGCCCGGACGGCATGACATCATAGTATCACCAGCCGCTGTGAGCGCAACCTGGTCGTCGGGCGCGGGGCGGCCGCCAATCCGAGAGGGGGTTTCGCCGCGGCGGTTTGTTATCACGCGTGTGTGCCTATCCGGTTGTCTCCACGTTATGCACTTCGTAAGATGCGCGCGTGGCTCGGCCGACCTTCCCTCGCTCGCTCTTTGAGCTCCAGCAGCGGTTCCCCGACGAACGGGCCTGCCGGGTCTACTTGGCCGCGTCCCGATGGCCGGACGGCTTTCGCTGTCCACGGTGCGAAGGCTCGGCTGGCCTGGAACTGCCATCCCGTGGCCTTTGGAGGTGCGGTGCCTGCGGCCTAGACACCTCCGTGACGGCCGGCACGGTCCTCCATCGGACCAAGACTCCGCTGACTCACTGGTTCTGGGCGGCCTACCTCGTGGCGACCCACACGCCGGGCCTGTCGGCCGTCCAGCTCCAGCGGCAACTCGGCCTGGCGCGGTACGAAACCGCGTGGCTCATCCTCCACAAGCTCCGCGGCGCCATGGTCAGGCCCTCTAGAGAACCCCTGTCGGGCATAGTCGAGGTGGACGAGGCCTACCTTGGAGGCACAGTAAGGGGCCGGCAGGGCGGCCGTGCGCTCGGCTTCAAGACCTTGGTAGCTGGAGCCGTGGAGGCGCGAGGCGAAGGGTCGGGCCGAATCCGTCTCCAGGTCGTAGCGGACGCAACGGCCGCCTCCCTTGAGTCCTTCGTTCGAGGCAACGTGGCTCAAGGGTCGACTGTCCGAACGGACGGTTGGACGGGCTACAAGCACTTGCGCGAAGCCGGGTTTTCGCATCAGCGCAAGGTCCAGGGCGTCCCGGAGCGCGCGGGGGTGATTCTGCCGAGGATCCACCGAGTCTTCGGCAATCTGCAGACCTGGCTACGCGGCACCCATCACGGGGTGAGCGGGAAGCATCTGCAGGCCTACCTGGACGAGTTCACCTTTCGCTTCAACCGCCGCCAGCAGCCGATGGCCGCCTTTCAGTCCCTGCTCGGCCTTGGTGCAGGCCAGCAGCCCGTCACCTACGATTCCCTGACGGGGCCAGGGCTCGAGCCTTAGTGCTCAGCGGGAGGGGCCACCGCGCCCCCTGGAGGCCTCGAATTCGATAGCGCGCACCATCCGAGGATACGCTTCCGTCAGGAACTTCTCCGGCATCCGCTTATCGACAAGGACCGCGTCGAACGGGCGCAACCCATGCTTGGCACACTGCGCCGCCCGATGATGAGCCAACTGGTAGATGCGCTTGTTGAGTTCCAGGACAGCCTGAATCTCGCCAGCATCCAAGAGGTCCCGCATGAACTCGCAGCGATCCGCTTCGCTGCATCCTGGCCGGACGCACCGAGGAGGTCGATGTCCTTGCTGGTGAAGGGAGCTTCCGCTCGAAGGGCGGCCTCCCGCGGGGCATAGACCTCGGCCCAGTAGTTCAGCGCCTGCCCTCCTACCAGCACCAAGTCGCCGTTGGCAGCAGCGATGACCTCCAGGACGGCGGTCGCTTCAGCGAACGTGATTCTTGGCGGGTTACCAGAGTCGCCGGCCACTCTTCAGGTCCACCTTGAGCGTGCGTCCGTAGGTGATGCTGTTCTGCCGAGCGAGATCCTCGCGCGTGACGAGACCCTTGGCGAGCGCCTCGCGGTCCGCGAGGCGCTGCCGCCGCTTCGTTTCCGCAAGACGCAGGTCGAATTCCGTCGCCCTGGCCTCCCGCGCATCCTTGGTCCGTTCCATAAGCCTCAGTATACGGCGCCCGCTGACAGCCCTAGCAACCTACCGAACACTCTAGATGGAGGCCAGCAGTGGAGACAACCGGATAGGCACACACGCGTGATAACAGATGCCCGCGTAGAGGCCCCTCGCACCCGCCAAGTGGCGGCGGAGCGGCGCTATAGTCCCCCCGTGGCCAAGCTCTTCGCCCTCGCCGCCCTCGCCATCCTCCTGCTCACCGCCGGCGCCATCTTCCTCGTCTACCGGCTCACCGGCGACTCGGAGCCGCGGCGCAGCGCCGCCTCGCGCGCCGGGGCCGGGGCCGGGTCGAGCGCCCCGCCTGCCGCGCCGTACGACCCGCCGGCCCAGGCCCAGCCCCCCGCCGACTACAGCAGCGAGCAGCCGGGCCAGGCGATCGTGATCCCGGCCCGCCCGCCGCCCACCGGCGCCATTCCGAACGAGTCGCCGCCGATCCAGGGGCCGCCCGCGGTGCCGCTGCCGGAGGATCGCGAGGAGCGCGGCGAGCTGCTCATGAAGATCCGCCGGGACCGGGCCGGATTCCAGATGGACCGGATAAATCAGCGCAATCGGGAGCGGGCCGGCCTGCGCCTGGAAGAGGATCCGCCGCCGCCGCCAATGCCCGACCCGGCCCCGCCGCAGCCCTGATTCGACCCCCGTTGGGAGGGCTCTTCGTCATCTACGGCACCGC
>JANPOM010000255.1:0-1786 GCA_031427995.1 Anaeromyxobacter sp.
CGATGGAGTCTACTGAAACTGTACCCTCCACGGACGTTCGATTGGTGGCTCCTCCGGCGGTCGCCGAGCCGGTGGCCCCCCGTGCTCGCGACGGGCAGCTCTCGGCGCAGATCGCGGCGGCGCTGGCGGCCGGGCTGGGTCGCTGAGCGAGTTGGAAGCTCCGGCGGGCCTCCAGTTCCTTGCGTCCGGTTTCGCTTCCGGAGGCACCCGGAGGCACCCGGAGGCAAGCCTGGCAAGGCTGTTAGCCTGCGTCTTAGGGTCGCAGTTTTTCAGCACTGGCCGGGAGCGGGGCCGGAATTCGTTGGGCCAAATCCTCATAGACCTTCTAGCTCCATGACTTAAGGCCCTTTCTTGTTTGCTGATCGTGCGAGCCGACGAGTAGGATGCGTGCCCTCGGACACCCGCGAAGCCTTATCTACGCAGCACCTAACCCGCCCCCGGCTGGAGGCAACACCATGGCTGACTCCAATTTGAAGCTGAAGCTCAAGGAGAAGATCGAGGCGCATCGGCCTCGCATCACCAAGCTGAACAAGGAGTTCGGCGAGGTGGTGATCGACAAGGTCAACATCGGCCAGTGCATCGGCGGGGCGCGCGACATCCGCTCGCTGGTGACCGACATCTCCTACCTCGATCCGCAGGAGGGCATCCGCTTCCGTGGCCGGACCATCCCCGAGACCTTCGCGGCCCTCCCCAAGGCGCCGGGCAGCGATCAGCCCTACGTCGAAGGGTTCTTCTGGTACCTGCTGACCGGCGATGTGCCCACCATGGCGCAGACGCTCGAGGTGGTGGAGGACTGGCGCGGCCGCGCCGAGGTCCCCCAGTACGTCTTCGACGTGCTCCGCGCCCTGCCGCGCGACTCGCACCCCATGGCGCTCTTCTCCTCGGCCATCCTCTCGATGCAGCGTGAGTCGATCTTCTTCAAGAAGTACAGCGAGGGCGGCCTCAAGAAGAACGACATGTGGGATCCCATGTACGAGGATTCCATGAACCTGCTGGCCAAGCTGCCGGTCATCGCCGCGTACATCTACCGGATGAAGTACAAGGGCGACACCTTCATCGCCCCGGATCCGAAGCTCGATTGGGGCGCCAACTTCGCCCACATGATCGGGCAGAAGAAGCCCTACGACGACGTGGCCCGCATGTACTTCATCCTCCACTCGGACCACGAATCGGGGAACGTCTCGGCCCACGCCACCCACCTGGTGGCCTCGGCGCTCAGCGACGCCTACTACTCCCTGTCGGCCGGCATCAACGGCCTGGCCGGCCCGCTCCACGGCCTCGCCAACCAGGAAGTGCTCAGCTGGATCCAGAACGTCATGAAGAAGCTGAACAACAAGGTGCCCACCAAGGAGGAGCTGAAGCAGTTCCTCTGGGACACCCTGAACTCCGGCCAGGTCATCCCGGGCTACGGTCACGCCGTGCTCCGCAAGACCGATCCGCGCTACGTGGCGCAGAACGAGTTCGCCAAGAAGCACCTCCCCAATGACCCGCTCTTCCAGCTCGTCAACATGATCTACGAGGTGGCGCCGGGCGTCCTCACCGAGCACGGCAAGACCAAGAACCCGTGGCCGAACGTGGACGCGCACTCCGGCGTGATCCAGTGGTACTACGGCGTCCGCGAGTGGGACTTCTACACGGTCCTCTTCGGGGTCGGCCGCGCGCTCGGCGTGCTCGCCAACATCACCTGGGACCGCGGCCTCGGCTACGCCATCGAGCGCCCCAAGTCGGTCACCACCGACATGCTGGAGAAGTGGGCCGCCGAGGGTGGCCGCAAGCTGGCCTAGCC
>JANPOM010000256.1:0-1962 GCA_031427995.1 Anaeromyxobacter sp.
AGCTGGCCGCCATCGACGGCGGGCGCGAGCTCAACTTCGACGGCGGCGGCCCCGACGGCGTGCTGCTGCTGCTGCACGGCCTGACCGGCGCGCCGTTCGAGCTGCACCACCTGGCGCTGCGCCTCGCCGCCGAGGGGTACCGCTGCCTGGCGCCGGTGATGGCCGGCCACGGCGGCACGCCGGAGGACCTGGTCGGCATCCCCTGGACCGAGTGGGTGGCGCACGCCCGCCGGGACCTCTCTCGGCTCAACGGCTCGCGCCGTGTCTACGTGGCCGGCAGCTCGATGGGGGCGCTGGTGGCCTGTGCGCTGGCCCACGACGCGCCGGAGCGGGTCGAGGGGATGATCCTGCTGGCCCCTGCGATGGAGTTGCAGCCAACCGGCAAGCTCGGCGGACTGCTCGGGCGCAGCGCCTTCCTCTGGCGCAAGGTCGTCCCCAAGGGATCCGGCTCCGACGTCTTCGATCCCGAGATGAGGCGGCGCAACCCCTGCCTAGCCGGCGTGCCGCTCGGCGCCGTGGCCGAGCTGCAGTCGCTCGCCGAGCGGGTAGACTCGCTGCTGCCGGGCGTGGTGGCCCCGGCGCTGGTGGTTTTCGGCGCCAAGGACCACACCGTGACGCTGGCGGGCGCCAAGCGGCTCGCGAAGCGGATCGGCAGCGGACCGGCGGAGCTGCTGATCCTGCCGGAGAGCTACCACCTGGTCGGCGTCGACGTGGAGCGGGAGCGCTGCGCCGACGCCGCGGTCAAGTTCCTCGCGGAGTTCGGGGAGCGCGGGGAGCAGGGCCAGGCCGGGGCAGCGACCTGAGGAGGCGCGCCATGTCGAGGTTCGTGCTGGCCATCGATCAGGGGACCACCGGCACCACCGCGGTGCTGCTCGACCGCAGGCTGGCGGTGCGCGCCCTCGTCAACCAGGAGTTCAGGCAGCACTTCCCCCGGCCCGGACAGGTCGAGCACGACCTGGAGGAGATCTGGGGCAGCGTGGGGGCCACGGTGAAGCGGGCCCTGCGCCAGGCCGGCGCCCGCGGGCGCGACGTGGCGGCCATCGGCATCACCAACCAGCGCGAGACCACCGCCCTCTGGCGGCGCTCCACCGGGAGACCGGTGAGCCGCGCCATCGTCTGGCAGGACCGGCGCACCACCGAGGCCTGCGCCGCCCTCAAGGCGGCGGGGCGGGAGCCCTGGGTGCGCGAGCGGACCGGGCTGGTGCTCGACCCGTACTTCTCGGCCACCAAGCTCAACTGGCTGCTCGACCACGTGCGGGGGGCGCGGCGCGACGCCGAGCAGGGAAAGCTCGCCTTCGGCACCATCGACACCTTCCTCTGCTGGCGGCTCACCGGCGGCGCGCACGTCACCGACGTCACCAACGCCAGCCGGACCCTGCTGATGGACCTCGCCACGCGGCGCTGGGACGACGCGCTGCTCGACCTCTTCGGCGTGCCACGCGCGGTGCTCCCGGAGATCCGCTCCTCGTCGGAGGTCTACGGCACGACCCGTGGCCTGCCCTTTCTCCCCGACGGCATCCCGGTCTGCGGCATGGCCGGCGATCAGCAGGCGGCGCTCTTCGGTCAGGCCTGCTTCGCGCCCGGTGACGCCAAGTGCACCTACGGCACCGGGGCGTTCCTGCTGCAGAACGTCGGGCCGCGGCCGGTCCACTCCTCGCGCGGCCTGCTGGCCACGGTGGCCTGGGAGGTGGGCGGCGAGGTGGCCTACGCGCTGGAGGGCTCCTCCTTCATCGCCGGCGCGGCGGTGCAGTGGCTGCGCGATGGGCTCGGCATCATCAAGACCTCGGCGGAGATCGAGACCCTGGCCCGGACCGTGAAGGACAGCGGCGGCGTCACCTTCGCCCCGGCGCTGGCCGGGCTAGGGGCGCCACACTGGCGGCCCGAGGCGCGCGGCCTGATCCGCGGCCTGGATCGCGGCACCACCGCGGCCCACCTGGCCCGGGCCACGCTCGACGGCATCGC
>JANPOM010000257.1:0-1874 GCA_031427995.1 Anaeromyxobacter sp.
GCTTGCCGGGTGGAACGCGGCTCGGCCTCTACGAGAGGCAGGGCTTCGGGCGGAACACGGGGCAGGTCCCTGCGCGAGTTCCGCACGGCGAACTCGCGGCGACCGAGCTCTACTTCCATGTTGACGACATCGCGGTGGTCATCGAACGCCTTCGCCGCGCGGGCGCCCGCGAGTTGAGCCCGCTGTCTCAGCGGGACTGGGGCGACGAGGCCGCGTACTTCGCGGACCCAGAGGGGAACGTCATCGTCCTGGCCCGTCCCCTCGGTGATGCCGGACGTCAGTCCCCAGGACGGGAGGAGTAGGTCGAGCCGAAGCCGCGGAGGCGAACGCGGGGACGGCGATGACCCACTCGAAGAAGACGATCGCGGGCCGGATCGACCGCGCTACGTTGCCTGGGAGCCTCGGCTTGGTGTCACCGCTCCGGCCGCTGGGGGCGGAGCTGCCGAAGGGCGCGAAGGCGCGACCTCCTCGATGCGTGCATCGCGCGCTGGACCGCGGAGCGCGTGGCGGCGGGCTCGACGATCGTCACGCCCGGCGCGTCGCCAACCGATTCGCGCGGGCTGCGCATGGAGTCGTGGCGGTAGGGCTACGGCTCGGCGGCGAGGCCGAGAAACAGCTCGAGCCCCTGATCGACGGCTTCGAGTTCGTCCTTCGTCACCCGGCCGAACACGCGCCGGATGCGCCGCTTGTCGATCGAGCGAAGGTGGTCGATGAGCGCGAACGAGGCCTTGGTGAGCCCGCTCTTGCCGGGCGACAGCTCCGGATAGAGCGAGCCCTCGCCGGGTGTCCCGGTGACGGGCACGACCGCGATGAGGGGAAAGCGCTGGTCCGCGTTCACCGCGGGGTCACTCACGGCGATGCACGGGCGAAGGCCGCGCTGCTCGTGGCCCACGGTGGGGTCCAGCTCGACGAGGACGACGGTGCCGCGATCGACCTTCACGCTGACTCCTCCACCCAGCCCTGGCCTTCGACCCAACGCACGGGCTTGCCGGCGTTGACGTCGACGAGCCCGTCGTCGCCCGGGGGAAGGCTCGCGCCCCAGTCGGCCAGGCCCGTCTCGGCCAGCTCGGCTGCCTCCGGATGCGGGTTCTTGAGCGAGCGCAGGAGCCCGTCACGGCGGCGTCGGACCAGCTCGTGCTCCACTGCTTCCGTGACGAAGCGGCTGCGGTTGCGCTCGAAGCGGTCGATGCTCTCGACCATCTCCACGGGCAGGGTCACGGTCACTCGCTCTGTCGTCGCCATCGCAGCCTCCAGTATGCTCTATGGTATGATCATACTCTACATGCGCGCAAGCCCTCTGAACCAATAGATCCGGGTCACCGAAATTCATGTTGGTTGTCCGACTCGATAGCCATCGGTAGGGCGACCGTCCGAAGGGATCGGGTCGTGCTGCATCGTTCCAGCGGGTGAGATTCCCGTCCGGGTAGTCGCCGGAGAGCCCGGTAGCAGAACGGGGGTCCGGCTTCCGGTGGCAAGATGTTCAGCGCGCATCGAACTGCCGGAGGCAGGACCTACCAATGACCGGACGAACCATGAAGAAGGGGAAGGAGGCGGCCCGCGAGCTCGCCCCCGGGCAGTCGCCCGAGCTGCTAAAGGCGCTCCACATCCTCACCCGCGACGGCGCGCTCAACGCCGACAGCCTGCGCAAGCTGAAGCAGATCAACCACCTGGCCCGGCTGCTGGCGCCGGCCTTGGAGGACGGACTCTCCCGCTTCGGCGAGCCGGTGCTGGTCGACTGCGGCGCCGGCAAGAGCTACCTCGGCTTCGTGCTCTACGAGCTCTTCCTGGCCGCCGCTGGCAAGGGGACGCTCCACGCCATCGAGGCTCGTGGCGAGCTGGTGGAGAAGGCGCGGGCGCTGGCGACCCGGCTCGGC
>JANPOM010000258.1:0-1289 GCA_031427995.1 Anaeromyxobacter sp.
TCAACGAGCTCAAGGTTCGTCTCCAGCTTCCGAGTTCCGCCCCTACGAGTGGGACCGGGTCGTGAAGGGGACCGACCGGCTCCTCGCCAGCTCCGGCCAGCCGGCCGCCGAGGTGCGTGCCACCCTGCGCGAGCTGGTGCCCGAGTATCGGCCGCCGGAGAGAGCTAAGGGTGTCAGGCGGTCTGGATTCAAAGATCAGGAGTCAGTGTCAGAGGAACGCCTAAACTGGACCGATGTTCAGGTTCACCGTGAAAGACGACGCCCCCCAGCGCCGGCACATGCCAGTCATTGCGGTAACTGGACTCCAGTCATATAACTATGACCGGAGCGTGGTCATGATTAACGAAGCCAGCAGCGAGAGCCTCAGCCTCAGGGAAACGGCCGTCCTGTCCGGTGCGCCGGAGAAGGCGATCCGCCACGAACTGGCGTCTCGCGTGGTGCGGGCAGCGCGCTCCGGACGGCGGCGCCGGTTCGGCCCGAGAGACGTCGTCTACTTCTCCCTCGTGAATGAGTTGCCTATCGACCTGGACAAGGGGCTCCGGAAGGAACTCTTCGAACTCCTCGCGTCCGACCGGGAGCGCGCCGGCCGCTGGCGCCGCGAGGCTCACCGGATCGTGCTCGAGGGTGAGGTCCCGGTGGTGTTTCCGATGGATGAGCTCCTCAAGCGGGTCGAGGGGAGCGTCGGCTCCTTCCTGCGAGGGCGCGCTCGACTTGTGAGCCGGCCGGAGGTGCTGAGTGGCGAGCCGGTGTTCGAGGGAACTCGCGTGGCGGTCCGCTTCGTGGGGGAACGCGCCCGGAAGGGCGAGCCTGTCGCCGTGCTCCTCGAGGACTATCCGGCGCTCTCGGCCGATGACGTGGAGTTTGCTCGCCTGTTCGTTGCGCTTGGGCGTTCACCTGGTCGGCCGAGGAAAAAGGTCGAGTTTCTCCACGGGTGACCTGTGACCTGCTCAAAGTTCAACTGCGTGGAGCTGCCGGAGCCTTAGGTGGCTGGACTGCTCCGGGCGCGTCATCCCCATACCCTCTCGGGCTTCAGGTTTCGCCCCTACGAGTGGGACCGGGTCGTGAAGGGGACCGACCGGCTCCTCGCCAGGTCCGGCCAGCCGGCCGCCGAGGTGCGTGCCGCCCTGCGGGAGCTGGTGCCGGAGTACCGGCCGACCGCGGAGGGGGCGCCTGAGGTAGCTCGGGCGCGACCCCGGGGGACCCGGGTGGGAGCGCGGGGAGGGTGGACGCGAGGCGGGGGGCTCAGCGGACTGGAAGCTTCGCCTTCTTCATGTCGAACGATGCCCAGC
>JANPOM010000259.1:0-20429 GCA_031427995.1 Anaeromyxobacter sp.
CGTCGACCCGGAAGATCGACAGCCGCCGTCCCAGCCCCTCGATGGCGCGAGTCCTCGCGTAGGCGGTGGCGGTGCCTCGCCCCATGCGGAGGATGCGGTCCCCCGCCCTGGCCACCAGGCGTGAGAGCGTCGGGCCGGAGATTTCCAGGCTGGAGCGCAGCTCGGCGGCCCGGGCCACTCGGCGCCTGGAGAGTTCTGAGAGGAGGGTCTCGACGTCGGTCATCGGGGCTGGTGGGGCGAGGCGAGGGCGTGAAGCGAAGTGAGAAACGATCAATGAAACGATACATGAAACGATAGGCAACAGGCAAGAGCAATGATGTCAGGCAGTTGAGAACGATAGGCGCCGTGCTGGTGAAACGATGGGCTGGAGGTACTGGCGAGAAGCCTGGGCGCGCTGAAGCGCGCCCGACTGGAAGGGCGCCCGACTACCCGACTCACCTGGGCGCCAACCCTGGCCAAGGTCCGTCGCCCTTGGGCGCCACGATCCGCACCGCCGCCAGCGCCCGCGTCAGCGCGATGTGCATGCGCACCGCGAACTGGTTCATGGCCGGATCGACGTCGGCGATGATGATGACCGGCCGCTCCAGCCCCTTCCAGCGCAGGAAGGAGTCGGCCACCAGCCGCTCCTCCATGCCATCGGCGTCGGCCAGCACGAACTCGTGCCGCCCCAGCCGCGCGGCGCGGAAGACGGCGTCCGGCCGCCCCTGCCCGTGGAGCGAGACCACGCCGATGTCGCCTGGCTTGATCCCCTCGGAGAGCAGCCGCTCCACCTCGACGCCGACCCGGTCGGCCGCCCGCGCCGGCTCATCGCACTCGATCAGCACCAGCTCGCGCGAGGCGATGGCTCGTGCGATCGCCTTCTCGTCGCCATACTCCCCGGCGTAGCGCGACGCCAGCGCCTCGATGCCGCCCGGCGAGCGCTGCCCGCGCCGCAGCAGGAACGGCTTGCCGAAGAGCTCGGCCGGCACCACCCGGTCGCGCCAGTAGCACTGCCCCGGATCCTGGAAGGCCCAGAGCCTTCGGCCGCGCGCCAGGCCCTCCACCAGCGCCCAGGCCTCGAAGGGGAAGTCCTGAGCCTCGTCGATGATCACGGCGTCCCAGGCCGGCGTGGCCAGCTCGCTGGCCCGCTCGAAGAAGCCCTTCCAGTCGGCCTCCAGCAGCGGCTCGGCGGAGCCGCGCGGCCCGTCGGCTTTCTCGGCCAGGGTGCGGGCCAGCCCGCTCACCGTCTCCACCTGGATGCCGGTGCCGTCGAGCCGGGCGCGCAGCCACTTGGCCAGCGGCTGTGTCGAGCAGAGCAGCAGCACCCGCCGCCCCTCCTCGGCCTGCCGCCGCGCCGCCTCGACCGCCAGCAGCGTCTTGCCGGTGCCAGCGCCGCCCTGGATCAGCGCGCGCTCCTGCCCGGCCAGGAGATCGAGCGCGTCGAGCTGCCGCTCGTCGAGGGCCAGCCGGCGCTGCTTGGCCAGCTCGACCCTGGTGCCGAGCCGGAGCGGCTTCGACCAGCTCTCGCCCCAGAGGTCGTCGAGCCGCTTCATCCACTCGCCGCGCGCCGGCCGGGCCTCGGGCAGCGCCTTCTCCACCACCGAGAGCAGCCACTGGTCGAGCCAGGCCAGGTGGTTCTTGCCGAGCACCACCCCGCGCAGGTCGTCCTGGGTCGGCTGCTCGTCGACGTCGCGATCCGGGAAGGCGACCGCCGCGCCCCAGGCCGGCGGCTGGCAGTTCCACTCGTCGAGCCGCTTCACGAGGCGGGAGAGGAAGGTGCGGGCCTGGTCGAGCGGTGAGTGCTGCAGCGGCGCGCCGTTGGAGTACCAGCGGCCGTCCTGCTGCTCCACCTGGCCGCCCTTCACCTCCACCACCAGCAGCCCGCGCTCCGGGTGTGCCAGCACGAAGTCGGTCTCTCCGAGCAGGTTCCTGGAGTCGCGGATGCGGAGCGAGTGCCAGGCGGTCCAGCCGGCCGGGAGCCCGGTCTTGAGCCGCGCCCAGAGCGCCTTCTCGGCGAGCGAGGAGCCGGGGCGGGGTTCGTCGGAGGGGTGGAGCGTTCCAACTGGAGGAGGCACGGTGACGAGTGTAGCCCGGCGTCAGCGCCGCGCGGCCAACTTCCGCAGCCGCTCCACCAGCTTGACCATGGCCAGGGAGGCCATCGCGGCGACGGACCGGCCGGAGGCAGCCTCCGCTACCCCGGAACGAACGCTTTCCCGACGCCTGTGGACATCTCACTTCAAGTGCGCTCGACTCCGCGTAGCGGCCTTCGCCGCATGCTCGACGAGGAACCCATGGCCCCAAGGTCGTCACCGTCACCGTCACCGTCACCGTCACGGACGTCGTCGCTGCCGCTGCCGCAGGAACTCTGGGAGGCCGAGTGGCGGCAGGTGCGGGCGCACCTGCTCAACGAGCTGCTGGCGCGCTTCCCGGGCACCTCGTCGAAGGACTGGTACCTGACCGACGGCGGCCATTTCGAGAACAGCGCCGCCTACGAACTGATCCGGCGGCGGCTGCCGACCATCGTGGTCTGCGACCACGGGGCCGACGCCGAGCGGAGCTTCGAGGACCTGGCCATCCTGATTCGCAAGGCGCGCCACGACTTCGGCGCCCAGATCAGCTTCCTCACCGCCGGGGAGCTTGCCAAGGTGGCGGGCGGCGGCGCGGACGGCGTGCTGGGGACGCTCGGCGACCTGGCCTTCAGGGAGGCGGCGCAGCCGGCTTCGGCCCCGAGGCGCTACGCGGCGCTGGCGCGGGTGAGCTACGAGGGGTCGGAGGCGATCTCGACGCTGCTCTGGCTGCGCCCGGCGGTGCTCGGCAGCGAGCCGGCCGACGTGCTCGGCTACCACGCCCTCTTCCCCGACTTCCCGCAGCAGTCAACCGCCGACCAGTTCTTCGACGAGGCGCAGTGGGAGTCCTACCGGCGGCTCGGCGAGCAGATCGCCGCCACGGTCTTCACGCCGCTGCTGCCCCCGGCTGGCACGAGGGACCCTGCGGACGGCTGGGCGCCGTTCGGGTAGGCGCGGCCCGGCGCGGCTCGCACTACCTCTTCCTGGCCTGGAGCCATGACCGGGAGGCCGGTTCCGTGCCTGTCTTGCGCCGCCGAGGGTAGAGTCTCAGCGTGCCGCCCACCAGGCCCGCCGACCTGCTCGACCACCCGCTCATCTCGGAGCGGTACTTCTTTCCACGCCGCGCCGCGCCGCGGTCGCGGCTCGACCTGGAGGTCGAAGGGGCGGTGCTGGCCTGCGCCCTCCACCGCTCCGACTCCGAGGGGCACACCGTGGTCCACTTCCATGGCAACGGCGAGGTGGTGGCCGACTGGCAGGACGGTCTCGACGAGGCGGTCGGAGCCATGGGCTGGGACCTGCTGCTGGCCGAGTACCGGGGCTACGGCGGCTCGACCGGCGAGCCGCTGCTGGGGCGGATGCTCGACGACGTGTCGGCGGTGGTGCGCGCGGCCGGGCCGCCGGAGAAGTTGGTGGTCTTCGGCCGGTCGGTCGGCTCGCTCTTCGCGCTCGAGGCGGTGGCCCGGTTTCCGGAGGTGGCGGGGTTGGTGCTGGAGAGCGCCATCGCCGACCCGCTGGAGCGGCTGCTGCTGCGCATCGACCCGCGGGAGTTGGGGGTGAGCGGTGCCGACTTCGAGGCGGCGGTGGCGGCGCGGCTCGATCAGCGGGCCAAGCTGGGCGGCTTCAAGGGGCCGGTGCTGCTGCTCCACACACGTCATGACGGCGTCATCGACGTGAGCCACGCCGAGCGGCTGGCGAGGTGGGCGGGCGGGAAGGCGACCCTCAGGGTGTTCGAGGACGGGGACCACAACTCGATCCTGGCGGAGAACCCGGCGGCCTACCTGGGCGAGGTGGGGCGCTTCCTGGAGCGGGTGCGGGGGTGAGCGAGGCGGCTCAGGCCGGTGCGGTCGCGGCCGGCCACCTGCTCCCCGGAGTGGCGGACCCTGGAGCTGGCTGCGCGACTCGGGTCCTCACCTGCCGCGAAGAGGGTCCGTCGCGGCGAGCATGGAGAGGACCGACTGCAGCTCTTCCCAGGTCGTGGTCCGCCCAAGGCTGAAGCGCACCGCTCCCATCCCCTCCCGGGGTGGCACCCGCATGGCCGCCAGCACGGCGGAGAGCTCCACCGACCCGGCGTGGCAGGCGGAGCCGGTCGAGGCGGCGATGCCTGGCATGGCGGCTAGTAGCTCCGCGCCGACCAGCCCCACGAAGTTGACGCTGGAGGTGTTGGGGAGCCGTTCGGCCCCCGCGCCGTTCACCGTGACGCGGGCTCCCAGCGCGGCCTGCAGCCCGGCCTCGAAGCGGTCCCGCAGCGCCCGGACCGAGCCCATCCCGACCCACCGTTCGGCGACCTCGCAGGCCGCGCCGAGGGCCACGTCGAGGAGCACGTTCTCGGTCCCGGCCCGACGGCCAGCCTCGTGCCCGGCTCCGTGCATGAAGGGCTCGAGGCGGGTGGACCGCCGGACATAGAGGGCCCCCACTCCCTTGGGAGCGTAGAGCTTGTGCCCTGCCACCGAGAGCAGGTCCACGCCGAGGTCGGCCACCTTGGCCGGGATCTTGCCGACGCTCTGGGCGGCGTCGGTGTGCATGAGCGCACCGGCGGCATGGGCGATGGCGGCGATCTCGGCGATGGGCTGGACGGTCCCGACCTCGTTGTTGGCGTGCATGACGCTCACCAGGATGGTGCCGGGCGTGATGGCGCGCCGGACCTCCTCCGGGTCGACTCGGCCCTGGCGGTCGACCCCGACCACCGTGACCTTCGCGCCAAGGCGCTGGAGGAACTCGAGTGGCTTGAGCACGGCGGGGTGCTCCACCGCGCTGGTGACGACGTGGTCTCCCCGATCCTGGTTGGCGAGGAAGGCACCCTGGAGGGCGTGGTTGTTGGCCTCGGTGCCGCCGCTCGTGAAGACCACCTCGCCTGGTTCGCAGCCAAGCAGCGCGGCCACCTGGGCGCGGGCGCGCGCCACCGCCGCCTTGGCCGGGGCGCCGGCCCAGTGGGTCGTGGATGGGTTGCCGAAGTGCGCCGTCAGGAACGGTCGCATCGCCTCGACGGCCTCCGAGGCGAGCGGCGTGCTGGCGTTGAAGTCGAGGTAGATCTGCTGCTCGGTCATGGCGGACTTGGGGCGGCGGCCAGGCGTGATGGGCACGGGGGTCCCTCGAATCGGTCGAGCCTGTGACTATGTGC
Source organism: Anaeromyxobacter sp. (assembly GCA_031427995.1). GTDB lineage: Bacteria > Myxococcota > Myxococcia > Myxococcales > Anaeromyxobacteraceae > JADKCZ01. The sequence continues at coordinate 5,164 of JANPOM010000259.1, forward strand.
TCCGTCCGGGCCGGTCAAGCCCGGACCGGCGTGACTACTCTAGTAATCACCAGAATACTACAGTATAGCTCTCGCCCTCGCGCCGGAGGACTGGCGCCCCTCCCCCACCAGCCTGGAGCACGAGCATGAGCGTCCTCATCGTCTTCAACCACGAGCCCTACGACGGAACCGACGTCACCTGGAACGGCCTGCGCCTGGCCGGCAAGCTGCGCGAGAACGGCCAGGAGGTGCGGATCTTCCTCATGAACGACTCCGTCGACATGGCCCGCGACGTGCTGAAGAAGCCGGACGGCTACGACCAGGACCTGGTCCAGATGCTCAAGGACCTGATCGCGCAGGGTGTCACGGTGAAGGTCTGCGGCACCTGCATGGCGCGGTGCGGGATCCACAAGAACCAGCCCTACTTCCCGGGCGCCGAGAAGTCGACCATGGCCCAGCTCGCCACCTGGGTGGTGGAGAGCGACCGGGTCCTCACCTTCTGAGGCCGGCTTCGCCGTCAGGTGGCGCGCCCTCTTCGAGGGCCGCGCTGGCTTGTCCATCACCTTCCTTGCTCAGGAACCCGGGCAGCGGCCTCGACAAGGTGAGCGTTCTCACCTGCTGGCCTCCGCCAGCGTCAGGCCGCCGCGTGCCCAGAGGGCTTCGAGGATTCCGAAACCTGAAGAGCGCGGTCAGACCACCCGGGTATGACCATCAGCCACCCGGAGCCCGACCATGCCCAAGGCCGCCCCGCTGCCGACCCTCATCGATCGCCTCACACCCGAGCTGGTGTACGGCGCCTTCGCCGAACCGGCGCTCACCGAGGGACGGACCGCGGTCGAGCGGGGGCGGGTCTCGCGGCCCAACCTCCGGGCGGCGCGTGCCGAGGCCATCGTGGTCGGCGGCGACCGGCGATCACACCGCGCCCGGCTCGCTCTCGCTGACGGCGAGGTCACCTCGTGGTGCAGCTGCGGGGCCAGTTGGTGCCGGCACGCCGCCGCGCTCGGGCTCATGCTGGTCGGGGAGGCACGGCCGGAGGAGGCCGAAGAGGAGGGCGGGCCGGCGTCGCCGCGGGAGGCAGAGCGCCGCCGCCGGGAGTCGCGCGGCTCCTCGGAGCTCTTCGAGATCCGCCGCCTGGGCGGCTCGCGGCAGGGACTCCTCGGCGAGTACCAGGTGGCCTCGCCCTCATCCCGCGCCTACCTGGTGACGCTGCGCGCGCTCGACGCCGCGCACAATGGGTGCACCTGCCCGGACTTCGCGACCAACCTGCTCGGCACCTGCAAGCACGTCGAGGCGGCGCTGCACCACCTGCGCACCGATGCGCCGAGGCGCTGGAAGCGAGGGCTCGGAGACGGTCCGGCCAGCAGCTACCTCCACCTCAGCTTCGAGCCCGAGGAGGCGGTCGGGATCCGACTCGCCGTCGGCGCACGCCCGGCCGAGAGGCGTCTGGCCGCCCGCTACTTCGGCGCCGACGGCAAGCTCCGGGTCCCGCTCGCCGGCTCCTGGCCGGAGCTGGCGCGGTCGGCGGTCGAGGCCGGCGTCGAGGTGCCGGCCGAGGTGGTCCGGCTGGGGGAGCGGGTCATGGAGGCGGAGCGGTGGGAGCAGCGGCGGCGCGTCGTGGACGCCGAGGTGCGCGTGGCCGGCGCGGAGCAGCCCGGCCTGCGGCGGAAGCTCTACCCGTACCAGGTGGAGGGCGTGGCGTTCCTGGCCTCGCGCGGGCGCGGACTCCTCGCCGACGAGATGGGGCTCGGGAAGACGGCCCAGGCCATCGCCGCCATGGCCCAGCTGGCCCGGCGGGGCGAGGTGCGGCGCACCCTCATCGTCTGCCCGGCGTCGCTGAAGCACCAGTGGCTCCGGGAGCTCCACGAATTCGCCGGGCTCGGGGCCGAGGAGGTCTCGGTGGTGGCCGGCTCGCGCGAGGCCCGGCTGGCGGCCTATGCCGAGGCGCCTCCGGTGCTGATCACCAGCTACGAGCTGGCGCGCGCCGACGAGCGCGAACTCCTCGACCTGGCGCCGGACCTGCTCATCCTCGACGAGGCCCAGCGGCTCAAGAACTGGCGCACCCGCACCGCCGCGGTCATCAAGGGACTGCGGAGCCGGTTCGCCTTCGTGCTGACCGGGACGCCGCTGGAGAACCGCCTCGACGACCTCTACAGCCTGATGCAGGTGGTCGACCCACACCGCTTCGGACCGCTCTGGCGCTTCAACGAGGACTTCACGACGTTGGACGGGAGCGGGCGGCCCTCCGGCTACCGCAACCTCGATCGGCTGCGCCAGCGGATCGCGCCGGTTGTGCTGCGGCGCCGCAAGGAGGAGGTGCTGAAGGACCTCCCGGCGCGCCTGGTCTCCCGCCGCATCGTGCCCATGACGCCGGCCCAGGCCGAGATCCATGAGGAGGCCGAGGGGAGCGCGGCGCGCCTTCTCGCCATCTTGAGGAAGCGACCGCTCAACCCCCTGGAGGAGAAGCGGTTGATGAGCGCCTTCCAGCGGATGCGGATGGTCTGCGACGCGGCCGGGCTGGTGGACAAGAAGACGCCCGGCGCCCCCAAGCTGGAGGAGCTGGAGCGGCTCCTCGAGGAGATCTGCCTGGGGGACGGCCGCAAGGTGGTGGTCTTCTCCGAGTGGGAGCGGATGCAGGCCATGGCCGCCGAGGTCTGCGACCGGGTCGGCGTCGGCTACGTGCGGCTCCACGGCGGCGTGCCGTCGGGCTCGCGCGGCCGGCTCATCGACCGGTTCCGCGAGGACCCGAAGTGCCAGGTCTTCCTCTCCACCGACGCCGGCGGGGTGGGGCTCAACCTCCAGGTGGCGAGCCACGTCATCAACCTCGACCTGCCGTGGAACCCGGCGGTGCTGGCCCAGCGCATCGCCCGGGTCCACCGGCTCGGCCAGCGCGAGGCGGTCAACGTGGTGCTGCTGGTCTCCGAGGGGAGCTTCGAGCAGCGCATGGAGGGGACGCTCGAAGGCAAGCGGGCCCTCTTCGCGGCGGCGGTCGGCGACGATCAGGAGACCGTCGAACTGGAGCGCTCGTCGATGGCCGGCCGCATCGCCACGCTCCTCGGCGGTGAATTCGCGGCCTCGACGGGGAAGCCGGCGGCGGCCGAGGCCCCGCCAGATCCGGTCGCGGCGCTGCGGCAGCGGGTGGGGGCCGCCCTGGAGCAGGTGGTCCGGCTGGCCGATGGCCGGCTCCTCGGGCTGGTCCGCGGCGAGGCGCCCGCCGACGCGGTTGACGGCGCCGTCCTGTTGCCCCTTCGCGCCGCCGAGTCCCTGGCCCTGCTGGGGAGCGCCTCGCCGCTGGCGGGTGCCGAGGTACTCTTCCAGGCGCCGAAGCAGGCTGATGCGCATGATCCGGTGCTTGCCGTGCGCCGGGACCTCGTGGCCCTGGCGGAGAGGAAGCGGGCCGGGGCGGCCGCGCTGGTGGCGGCAGGCCAGCCGGGCGAAGCGCTGGCGCTGTTCCGGGAGGCGCTCACGCTCGGCTGCCGGGCGCTCGATCCGCGCGGGGATCCTGGCGCCGAGCCGGCCGCGCTCCTGGGCGCGATTCACGGGCACCTCCTCCCAGCCAAGCTGCTCAGCGAGGCGGAGGCGTTGGCGATGGCCCGGGCCGGGGAGGCCGCGCGGGCCTTCGGGTCGTCCACCGTGGAGCCTCCCGAGGCGCTGGTGGTGGCCGTCTCCGCGGATGCGGCCGCGCTGCTGGCGAGGGCGAGGGTGGGGCTGGCCGGAAAGGGCGGCGCCAGTTGGTAGAGCGCCGTCAGGCTACTGTGAACGGCGGCTTCGGAACGCAGGAAGCTGATGGTCGAATCGGGCCGCTGTGAGGGCTGAGGAGGACTCCATGGAACTCGAGGCGCTCCTTGCGGGCGCGAATACCGACGACGAGCAGCTCGGTGTGCTGCTGCAGGCGGTACGTTCCGAGATCGCGCTGCCCGCGGACGCGCTGGTGGTCGGCGAACCGGTACAGGTCCTCGCCGTCGACTACGACGGCCACCCGCGGCGAGGTCTCTGCGCCACCTGCCGGCGCGGTGAGGAGCGCCACCAGGTCGGCCTGGCCGACGTCCGGTTCGGCCCGGGGACGGACGGGGCGCGGGTCTCCGCGCTCTACAGGGCGTGGCTCGGACTGGAGCCCCTGGTGATCTACGGTCCGGCAGCCGCTCACGCTCGCCGCCACAAGGCCGAGACCAGCGAGCTCGAGCCCGGGACACCGGTGGACCTGGTCGTCCTGGCCTGCAAGTCGAACGCGCTGCGCTGCCGGATGGCTGGGACGGCGCGCGAGCTCACGCTGCGGACCGCCGTCCGTGACGAGATCCCCGGCGAGATCATCACGGTCCTCCCTGGCAAGGTCTGGACCCACGCCCGGCACCCTTACCTGTCCGGGAAGGTCCAGCGGTGCCGGCTCGACGTGCCTGCGCTCGGCCTCGTGCCACTGGCCCTTCGCCCCAAGGGCGACTGGGATCCCGTCGGGGAGTACTGTGGCGAAGGGGGCGAAGATGGCGAGCCGGTCCCGGAGTGGGCCAGGCCGATGATGGCCCGAGGCCCGCGCCCCGCGTTCGAGATGGAGAAGATCATCCCGGGCGCAGACCCCGAGGACCTCGATTCGGACCCGATCACCGAGGCGGTCGAGCTCAATGACGCCGACGGGAGAGGTGGGGCCGAAGCGCTGCTCATGAGCCTCCTCGCGCTGGACCTCCGTTGCCTCGACGCCCACGCTCACCTCGGCAACTGGGAGTTCACCCACCGCCCGCAGAAGGCGCTCCGGCACTATGCGGTCGGGGTCGGGATCGGCGAGCTGGCGATCGGCACCGCGTTCGAGGGGGTGCTCCCCTGGGGGCTCGTCGACAACCGCCCTTTCCTGCGGTGCTTGAACGGCTCCGGGATCTCTATGTGGCGCCTGGGCGACCTCGAGCAGGCAGGCGCCCTGTTTCGACGGATGCTCTGGCTGAACCCCGGAGACGACCAGGGCGCCCACTTCAACCTGGCCAGCGTCGAGGCTGGCCGCACCTGGAGCGAGCGCACGGGGGCGGGGTCGTGACTCCGGCCCACGCCCGCTGCCATCAGCCCAGGCTAGCCTTCCGCGCTGCCGCCGCCACGGTCCGGGCGCGCACCGCGAGGAGCCGCGCGTATCTCGATCAGGAGAGCGACGGCGAAGTTCGGGGCGCGTTCTCGGTGTTCGGCTTGCCATGACGGCCAGAGCATCCCGATAAGGACAATAGGCGCGGCAGCCTCCCCCGCGGGGGTGTTCCACGCACCGCCCCGAGCATGGTACATATCACGGGTACATATCAGCGATAGGCGGGCGACCGGGATGAAGACCAAGAGGGCCAAGATCTTCTGGACGGGACGGAGCCAGGCTGTCCGCCTCCCCAAGGAGTACCGCTTCGAGTCCGACACCGTGCGCGTCCGTCGCGAGGGGGCCGCCGTCATACTCGAGCCAACCGACGAGTGGCCGGAAGGGTACGTCGAGTCGTTCACCGGCGCACCCGAGGACTTCCGCAGGCCAGCGCAGGGCAAGGTCGACGAGCGCGAGGAGCTCGCATGAAGCACCTGCTCGACACCGACACCTGCATCTACGCCCTCAAGCGGAACGCCAGCGTCCTCGAGCGGCTGTTGTCGCGGAGTCGATCCGACATCGCGGTAAGCGTCATCACCGAGGCGGAGCTGCGCACCGGGGCGGCCAAGAGTTCCACGCCAGAGAAGACCTCCCACCTCCTGGAAAACTTCCTTCGGCCGCTCACGGTCGTCGAGTTCACCTCCGCCGACGCCACCACCTACGCCCGACTCCGCGCCAAGCTCGAGCGGGCCGGCACGCCCATCGGGCCGCTCGACACCCTCATCGCAGCGCAGGCGGTCTCCCGGAAGCTCGTCCTCGTCACCAACAACCAGCGGGAGTTCGGTCGGGTCCCGGGCCTTCGCCTGGAGAACTGGTCACGGTGAGCCGCTCTCGCTGGTTGGCGACTGCGCTGGACCGGCTCCCGAGTCGAGCTTCGAGTCGGGCCGCTGTGAGGGCCAGAAGGCATGATGGAGAAGTCAAACGCATGTGCATAACCCGTCCAGCGGGAGGCATCCAGCTCTGGAGGCCAGGACCAGCGGCCCTGTTCACGGCGAGCCGAGCATGCCGGACTCTCCGGTACGCAGTTCGTGCTCGATGGCACCCGCGACGGTCACGTGCCTCGCTCCCGAGGAGCCAGCCTCTTCGCCTTGCCGCCTCTCGCCGCGGTGGTCCGACCTGGCTTCGCTGAGCTGGACTTCGCCAGTTGCGGGCTGGGCCGTGACGCCCGCTTCTTCGCCGGAGCTTCGCTGCCCTCGAGTTCGATCCCGAAGATGTCGCCAAGCTGCCCAGCCGCGAGGCCGCCAGCCCCCGACCGCTTCCTGGCGACCGAACCCGACTTGCCGGCCTCGGCAAGGAGATCGGCGGTCTCCACGCCGCGCAGCGTGAAGAGGAGCTCCGGGGCGTGGTCGAGCCGGGCCCCCACGCCGTAGATCACGGCCGCCACGTGCTTGCAGACCCATGCGCCGTCGGGGCAGGAGCAGCCCAGCACCATCTCGCCCTTTGCCGGGAAGAGCCCCTTCTCGCGGTGGCTCAGGACCGCCATGACCGCCGAGGAGAACCGGCCGGCCAGCAGTTCCACCAGGGTCCCGATCTGGCCGCTGCAGTGCCGCCGCACCGCCTTCCAGCGCGCCGCGGGAAGGGGCGCGATCTCGATCTTCACCTCGTAGAGGTCGGTGCCGGAGACCAGCGCCCGCACCCGGCCCTTGGAGATCTCCAGGTCTACGACCAGCCCGTTGCGGACGTAGGACCGGCCTCGCTCCAGCCTGTTCCCCATCGCCGCGAGCCCCTCCACGTAGTCGCACCAGGCCTTGCCCCAGAAGGTGGTGGCGATGGTGCGCCCCTGGATGACGATGGGGCTGGGCTTCCTTCCCTTCCGGGCCAGGTCCTTCAAGCGGCGTTCGGCCTTGGCGCGTCGCGCCCCCACCGAGACGTAGGGTGGGAAGCCGTAGTAGTCATCGAAGCCCATGCGGCGCTCCTTCAGGGGTCCAGGGTAGCGGTGTGGAGGTCGAGCGCCACCAGGCGCAGCAGCTCGCGGTCGTCGAGCTCGGTGAGCTTGATCTCCTCGCCACCTTCAAGCAGCTCGCTGGAGAGCTTCCGCTTGCCCTCGAGCATGGCGTCGATTCGCTCCTCCACCGTGCCACGGCAGACCATGGCATGCACCAGCACGTTCTTCTTCTGGCCGATGCGGAAGGCGCGGTCGGTGGCCTGGTTCTCCACGGCCGGGTTCCACCAGCGATCGAAGTGGATGACGTGTGACGCCGCGGTGAGGTTGAGGCCGGTGCCACCGGCCTTGAGCGAGAGGACGAAGAAGGGGACCTCCTCGTCCTCCTGGAAGCGGCGCACCAGCTCGGCCCGCGACTTCACGCTGGTGGCGCCCGAGAGCACCAGGCCCGGCCGGCCGAAGACCTCGCCGAGGTGGCGGGCCAGCGGCTCGGTCATCTCGCGAAACTGCGTGAAGACCAGCGCCTTCTCCTGGCGAGAAGCCACCACCTCGGCGATCTCGGCGAGCCGCGCGAACTTGCCGCTCTCGGCCGCCGCGTAGGAGCCATCGCCCAGCCACTGGGAGGGATGGTTGCAGATCTGCTTGAGCCGCATCAGGTAGGAGAGGACCAGGCCGCGCCGCTTCATCCGGTCCTCCGGCGCGATCTCGCGGACCTCGCGCGCCAGGGACTCGACCGACTCGGCGTAGAGCGCCGCCTGTCGCTTGCCGAGCGAGCACCAGGCCTTCACCTCGGTCTTCTCGGGGAGGTCGGAGATGACCGAGCGGTCGGTCTTGAGGCGGCGCAGGATGTACGGGCGGACCAACTCCCGGAGCGCGCCGTAGGGAGAGGTCGAGGGCTCGACCTGCGACGCCGGGGAGGTGACGCCGGGCGCCGCGTCGCCGGCCCGCTTCAAGAACGCGCCGAACTCCTTGGAAGTGCCGAGCAGCCCGGGGTTCACGAAGTCGAAGATGGACCAGAGGTCGCCGGCGCGATTCTCCACGGGAGTCCCGGTGAGCGCGAACCGGAGCCTGGACTTGAGCGCCTTGACCGCGCGCGTCTGCCGCGCCCCCGGGTTCTTGATGGCCTGGGCTTCGTCGAGGACCACCAGGCCGAAGCTCGCCGTGGCGAGCCAGGGGAACCGGTGCGCCGCGCCATAGCTCACCACCACCAGGTCGTGGCGGGCGAGGGAGTCCGCGTCGAGCCTCGCCAGCTCGTCCCGGGAGGCGACCGAGCCATGGGCCACGAGGAGGCGCAGCGAAGGCGCGAAGCGATCGGCCTCGGCCTTCCAGTTGGCGAGCAGCGAGGCTGGGACCACGAGGAGGTGCGGTCCCGGGACGGCCCGAGTGCGCTTGAGGAGCAGGAGCAGGGCCAGGATCTGGATGGTCTTGCCGAGCCCCATGTCGTCGGCCAGGCAGCCGCCCAGGCCGAGCCGGGCCAGGAGCCAGAGCCAGCGCACGCCGTGACGCTGGTAGGGGCGGAGCTCGGCGTGGAGCGCGTCGCCCGGGTCGGCTTCCGCGGCGCCGGCCGGTCCGCGCAGCGCGGCGAGGGTCTCGGCGAGCCAGGCGCCCGGCCGTACGCCGACCCACTCGTGGTCGGCGGAGGCCAGCGCGGTGTCGCCGGCCAGGTTGGCGCCTGCCAGCAGGCGCATGGCCTCCATGAAGGAGAGGCCGTCTCCGGCGCTCCGCTTCGCCGCCTTCCAGCGGCGCAGCAACTCGTCGAGCCGCTCGCGATCCACCTCGACCCAGCGCCCCTTGAGGAGGACCAGGCCATCCGGGCCGGATTGCAGAGAACGCAGTTCGGCCTCGGTGAGCTTCTCTCCATCCAGCGTCAGCTCGACGTCGAAGTCGAGGAGTGCGTCGAGGCCGAGTCCGGCCGGTTCGCCGCGCCCCACCGAGACGCTCACCTGCGGCCGTGGCGGTCGCCGGCCGCTCCACCAGTCGGGGACGCGGACGATGACGCCGCTCTCCTGGAGCGAGGGGATCTCCCGGAGGAAGCGCAGGGCCTCGGGCGGGGTCCAGGCCTGGGGCTCGAAGAGCTTCCCCGAGTCGGCCAGTGCCTTCACCAGGGCGCTGCGCTCGGAGGCCCGCTGGACCGGCATGAGGAGTGAGAGGAGCCGCTTGCGGTCCGCCGCCGACGAAGCAGCGCGAACGGCGTCTCCCAGGGGTCGGTGCTGCGGCTTTCCGCTGGCGGCGAGGCCGGTCGTGTAGGTGGCGAGGAAGGCGAAGGGCCGAGCGGGGTCGCGCTTGTTCTCGGCGAGGTGGAGGTGGACTCGGCCCACCACGCTCCAGGACGGATCGCGGGCCGCCAGCCAGGCCTGCACCGGCACGCGGGTCGAGGCGATCTCCGTGCGCCAGGCGGCGAGGAGGTCGCTCCAGAGTGACTGCAGCACCTGCTCCGAGAGGTACTCACCGCCAGGAAGCGGCGGTGCAGCGGCCACCCGTTGCGCCAGCTCGCCCTCCCACGGCGCGACCTCGGCGCGCTCGCGATCCTCCTCCAGGCCGGGATGGGCGCAGAGGCTGGCCACGAAGTCGCGGGCGAAGTCGCGCCAGAAAGCGAAGACCGGTGGCAGCCCGGTGCGGGGCTCGGTGGCGCCCAGGTGGAGCAGGCCGGTCGCGTGTCCGGTCTCGAAGGCCGCCTCGATTCGCCGCGCCGCAGCCTGTTCCACCCCCGGCGCGTCTGGCTCCGCCGGACGGAGGCGGAGGTGGCCGGCGGGCGTGAGGACGAGGGTCAGGGGGGCTGGCACGGGTGAGGCGGATGATAGCCGCTGCGCCAGTCAGGCGCGCGGGCCGTGCCGACCACCAAGACTACGGACGCAGCCGATCACCTGCTGGCGCTACGGGGCCACTGGCAGCCCGAGGGCCTCGGCGTTGCGGCGGATCCGGTCGTCGCAGCTGACGACGGTGAGCCCCCCGAACGACTCGTCGAGCTCCAGGGCCGACGCGAGGTGGATGGCGTCCAGCGTCCGGACCGGCTCGACCGGGAGGTCGTCCCGGGCTCGCTCCAGCACCGGCGGGTCCACCGCCAGCACGTCCCAGGAGCGCTCGAAGGCCGCCAGCCAGCGCTCCACCTCGCGAGCCTGCCGCGCGTCGAGCCGCCCCTCACGGCGGGCCCGCGCCAGCGCCCTGGCGGCCTCGGTGAAGGTCAGCGCCGAGGTCACCACCTCGGCCTCGGTCAGCCTGGCCCGGAGCGGAGCGTCCCCCTCCAGCAGGGCCCGCAACAGCGCGCTGGTCTCGACGTAGAGCCGGCTCACGAGTCCCCGCGCTCGGCGTCGAGCAGCCCGGCGGCGCTCCCGGACGCGAGCCGCACGCTGGGCGCCGGGGGCCAGGCCCGCGCCTCGGCCCGGGCGCCTGGCACGAGGCGGCCCGCCTCGACCAGCCGGCGGTAGCGGAGCTCGTCGGGGGAGGCGGCGCGGTCGGCCGCGCCGGGGAGCCGGAGCTCGGCCACCACCCGGCCGTGGTCGGTCACCAGCACCACCTCGCCCCGTTCGACCTCTCGCAGGTAGGCGCTGAAGCGGGCGCGCAGCTCTCTGACCCCGGCGGTCTTCATCCAATAATTGTAGTCACCTGTGTCCTCATCGTCAAGCGACCCGGTGGCCTCCCGGTTCCCGCGGGAGCGGCGCCGACGCGGGCTTGTCTCCCGGCTCCCAGCAGCGCGACTTGAACGGGCACTCGTAGGGCTCGTCGCAGTGCGGGCCGACCTCGACCACAGGCAGCTCGCCGGTGAGCGCCTCCCGCATGCGCTTCAGCTGGGCGTCGATGCCGGCGCGGCGCGCCACGTGGAGCTGGATGGCGACGTCGGGGAGGTCGAGGGCCTCGGTCCACCAGACCAGCAAGAGCTCGGACCCCGCGGCGGGCTTGACCATCCTGTACAGGAGGGCCATCCTGTACTGGCAATGAGCGCTCCGAAACTCCACCACGATCAGAACTCCAAGGGTGAGGCCCAGGTCCTCCCCGTGCTTCTCCACGCCCTGGATCGTGCTGGCTGGTCGGTCTCACGATCCAAGCCGGGCAGCCAGGCGCCGCTGCGAGCAAGGAAGGGCGGGCGGTACCTGCGGATCGTCTACAGGCAGGCCCCGCAGCCGCGCCGGCAACTGCTGCAGGCTCTCCTTGCCGACGCCATACTCCGGGGAAGGTCCGAGGCGAAATCCGGGGAAGGCTTCCTGGTGGTGGTCGGAGCCCCACTCATCTCCGCAGGAATGGCGGCCTCCATCGAGGCCTATGCCCGGGAGGTCGCTCCCGATCAGCCCTTTGGCTACGTGGACGCGCGCGGCCTGGTCCGCCTCTTTGGCCATGGGCTCGAACCAGCGAACCAAGGCCCAAGCGGGGGGGCGAACTTGCGGCCAGCAGGCGGCCAGCCTCGCGACATCTTCTCGGATGGGAACCAGTGGCTGCTCAAGGTGCTGGTTGGCAGGAGCCTGCAGGATTCGCTGATCAGCGTGCCTCGGGGATCCGCCCGTTCCGCCGCGGCCGTGGCGGCCCAGGCCGGCGTGTCGGCGCCGGCAGCCTGGCGCCTCTTCTCTGCACTCAAGGCGGCGGGCCACCTCGACGATGAGGGAAAGGTGGTCCGAGCCCGCGACCTCTTCGCCCGCTGGCGCGCGGCTTCGCAGCGCCCACAACGCCAGGTGGGGGCGGCCTGGATCATGCCAGGACGAGACCCTCTCCAGAAGCTCCGGGTCGCCCTGGCCAGGTCGGACCAGGAGGATGGCGTTCCCTCCGCGTGCCTGGGGCTGTTCGCAGCCTGCGATGCCCTCGGCGTCGGCCATGTTCGAGGCGCCCCCATCCACCTCTACGTGCGGCGCGCCGGGGCCGACGTGCTCGAGGCGCTCGGCCTGGTCCTCTTGCCCCAGGGAGAGCCTGCCGACGTCATCGTCCGCGTCGCTCGCTGGCCGGAGTCCGTCTTCCGCGGTGCCGTGCGCAGGGACGGAGCCCCGGTCGCAGACATCATCCAGTGCTGGCTCGACGTATCTGCCGAGCCAGCTCGTGGTCCTGAACAGGCGGCCCACCTCTGGCGGCGAGTTCTCGGGCCTGCCCTCGCGAGCGGGGAGGCTGAACCGTGAGCGGAGACCGCCGCGATCTGCAGGCCTTCGCCCGCACCGTCGAGGCGCTTGGCCCCTACCTGGACCGCCTGGTCTTCGTCGGGGGATGGGCCCACTTCCTCTACACGCTCCGCCCTGAGGCGGCGCCGCTGCGGTTCAGCCCGCTCACGACCAAGGACGCCGACGTGGCCGCTCCGCTCGACCTGGCGAGCCGGGGGTCGACCATTGCCGAACGGCTCATCGACGCGGGGTTCAAGCAGGAGCTCTCGGGTGATCACGTTCCGCCCGTGTCGAGCTATGCGCTTGGCGATGGAGCCGACGGCTACTACGTGGAGTTCCTGGCGCCGCTTATCGGCGGCGAACGGAGACGCGATGGCCGGCTGGATGCCACCGCCAAGGTCGGCGGGGTGAGTGCGCAGAAGCTCCGGCACCTCGAGGTCTTGCTCCTGTCGCCATGGCAACTGACCATCTCGCCGGAGCAAGGCTTCCCGCTCGGGAGGGCCACGGCAATTCAAATTCCCAATCCGGCTTCGTACCTGGTGCAGAAGGTGCTGGTCCTTCGCAGCCGGGCGCCGGGCAAGCAGGCGAAGGACGTGCTGTACCTGCACGACACCTACGCAATCTTCGCTGACGCCTTTCCTCTCCTCGGAGAGGCGTGGGACGCGCTGAAGCCACAGTTCCACCCAGCGCATGTCCGCACCTTCGAAGAGAGGGCGGCGGGCATCATCTCCGCAATGTCCGACCTGATTCGCGATGCCGCCCGAATCGCGGCAGGCCGCCCACGAGCGCTCTCGCCGGAGGAACTGCTGGCCGGCCTTCGGCGAGGCTTCGCCGAGGTGTTCAAAGTGCGCCCAGTCGGTCGGTGACACCGTGCTCGAACTGCGTGGGTTCATCGTCTCGGCCTGGGAGGAGCGCGCGCTCGAGCTGCTCTCCCCCCAGGGCGCCGTCCTCGACGCGGTCCCGTGGGCCGACCTCGCCGGAGCCGCGCTCGCTCGCCTCGACCTGCGGAAGGGGTCGCCGGAGGACGCGGCGCGTCGTGCCCCCCGAGCGGAGCGACGCCGACGTTTCCGGGGCCGCCGGCGGCGTGGTGCTCGAGGCCGCCGCCGAAGCCCAGATCAGGCCGAGGCACTGGCGCCGGCCCGGACGCCGACGGCTGGGGAACCAGCCTCGAGAGCAAGCCCCATCTCCGCCATCTCACCGCGAATCGGGAGATGGATGAACGCTGCCTTGATCGGCTTCCCCAGCGCCTTCGCCAGCACCTTGGCGTACCAGCCGAGCTGCGGTGCGTACTCTTCGACGAGGCGCCGGTCGCGCTCCTTCTCGCTGCCCGGGAAGGACTTGTGGTCCACCAGCACGAAGCCGTCGGGCAGCTCCAGGAACAGGTCGACCTCGCCGACCAGCAGCCGGGGCGGGTCTTCCGCCAGCCGCGCCCGCACCGGCCACTCCCGGTACCAGGTGGCACCCGGATAGCGGGCGTCGAGCCAGGTTCGAAGTGCGTCGGAGGCCGCCAGCAGCGCCTCGGGCGCCACCGACCCCTCCACGCCAAAGCCCTTCAGGAGCCGCCGGGCCATGGCCGACCGGCCTTCAACAGGGCCCGGCCGATCGGCAGCGAGGAAGCCATGGATGGCGTCGCCGACGAGCCCCGCTTGGTCCGCCGAGACTTCGAGCACCTGCTTGCCGCCCAGCCGGTCCACCGAGACGATCCGCCCCTTCCCGGCCAGCGGTTCGGCCGAAGGATTGAGCCGCTCCCGAGGCCGATCGACCTGTGGCGCCGACGCATACCAGCGGGTCGCGACCGGCGCCGACGCTGCTGCCAGCGGTGGTAGGCCGGAGAGCTGCCGGACGCCGCAGGCCCAGGTCGCCTCGCTCACGCCAATCGACGCCTTGCCCGGCGCGGCCTCGAACGGCGCCTCGAGGAGCGCCTTCCCATCGGCGCCGCGCAGCAGCTCGAGCGCCGCGGTCCCGGCCCCGCTCTTGGCGCTGTGGCTCACCGCCAGCACCAGCAGGTCGCGGGCACGGGTGAAGCCGACGTAGAGCACGCGAAGCCGCTCGCGATAGTCGGAGAGCTCCGCTCGCTGGGCCTCCGCCGTCGCCGCGGCCTTGCCGATCAGCGCCAGCCCAGCGCTCATGCCTCGGTACGGCCAGGGCCACCAGCGGACCCACCGGCCGTCGAGCGGGCGGTGGAAGTCGAACCGCGCCGCGCCCTCCACGACCGGCTCGAAGTGGCTCCGGCTCATGTCGTGGTCGAGCTGGGAGAGGATCACCACCGGCCACTCCAGTCCCTTGGCCTTGTGCCAGGTGACGACGGTGACGGCGTCCTCGGAGCTGGGCTCCGCCTGCTTGCCGGCATCGGTGTCGGCGCCGAGCGCCGCCAGGTGGGCGACCAGGCCGAGCATGGTGGCAGCGCTTCGCTGCGCCGAGCAGAGCTCTTCATAGGCGGCGGCCTCGGCGCGGAGTGCCTCCAGGTTGGCGAGCCGGCGTTCCGCATCGGGCCAGGCCCGGACCAGGGCGGGGAGGCCGGCGGTGCGGATCGCCAGGTCGAGCGCCTGGGCCGGCGACAACCGCCTCGCCTGCTCGCCAGCGCCCAGGAGCGCGGCGATGCGCGGGTCATCCTCGAAGGCGAGCGGGAGCGGCGGGCTCCGCTCCTTCTTCTGCCTCGCCGCGTCAACGGCCTCCCGCCACCGCGCGACCTGGACCAGCCGGCGGGAGAGCCAGGCGTCCGGGTCGCCGACGGCGGCGCCATCCAGCCAACCCACCTCGAGCGCGGCTACCCCGTCCTGCGGGTCGGCCAGCAGCCCGAGCGCAGCGCGGGCCAGCACGCCCTCCGGTGTCAGGGTCACTCCGGTGAGCGAGACCTTGGCCGGCAGCCCGCGCGCACGGAGCGCCTCGGCGATCTGGAGGCAGCGGGTGTTGGAGCGCGCCAGGATGGCGATGTCGCGCCGCGTGGCGGTGCGGAGCGGCTCGACCTCACCCGTACCGCGCTCGCGGACCAGCGGCGGGTCGGCGAGCAGCTCGGCAACGCCGGCCGCCAGGGCATGCGCCTCGGCGGCGTTCACTCGCTTGCCGTTGCGCTGCTCCGACCCCTTGGTCCAGCGCCAGCACTCGAAGGCCGGCTGCCTGGCCAGTTCCGGGGGATCCTTCTTGGCTGCCTCGAGCCGCACCTGCTCCTTCGGGAAGCCGTGGTGCCCAAGCGCGCCACTGAAGAGGTCGGAGACCAGCTCCACCAGGTCCTTCC
>JANPOM010000260.1:0-1305 GCA_031427995.1 Anaeromyxobacter sp.
TAGCGCATCTGCGTGTAGGCGTAGCCGACCGAGGGCGGGGCGGCCCGCAGCGCCGCCAGGCAGCGTTCCACATAGGCCGGCTCGAGCAGATCGTCGGCGTCGAGGAAGACCAGGAACGCGCCGTGAGCCCGGGCGGCGCCGCGGTTGCGGGCCCGCGCCACCCCGCCGTTGGCCTGGACGATGAGTTCGACCCGGCCGGCCAGGAAGCCGGGCGTGGCGCGGATGCGGGCCAGGCTGTCGTCGCGCGAGCCGTCGTCGACGACGATCACCTCGATGGCCGGGTGGGTCTGGGCCAGGGCCGAGGCGATGGCCTCGCCCACCAGGTGGCCGAGATCGAAGTTGGGGATGACGATGGAGACGAGCGGGCTGCGCTCGGCGGGCATCCGGCAGATCTACCTCGTCCCAGGGGCGGCCAGCCACCCGGTCCCGGGCCCCGCCCGGGTGAACCCTTGCGCCGGCCGTGCTAGAAGGCCACCACCGTGAGCGAGTCGTTCGCCATCGAGCCCTACCTGCGGTCGGTCTCCGCGCGCGTCGAAGCCGGCCTCACCGCGCTGGTCGAGTCTCGCCGCGGCGTGGCGCCGGACCGCCTGGTCGACGCCATGAAGTACGCCTTGCTCGGTGGCGGCAAGCGGCTCCGGCCGGCGCTGGTCCTGGCCTCTTGCCAGGCCCACGGCGGCGACTCCTCGGACGGCTCGCTGGCCATGCGCTTCGCCCTGGCCATGGAGTGCGTCCACACCTACTCGCTGGTCCACGACGACCTGCCGGCCATGGACGACGACGACCTGCGCCGGGGCCGGCCAACCGTCCACGTCGCCTTCGACGAGGCGACCGCCGTGCTGGTCGGTGACGGGCTGCAGTCGCTCGCCTTCGCCCATCTACTGGCCGCGCCCGAGCCGGGGGCGGCCATGCTGGCCCGGTTGCTGGCCGACAACGCCCTGCTCATGGTCGAAGGTCAGCAGCGCGACATCGAGGCCGAGCACCGGGCACTGGCCGAGGCCGAGGTGCTGGAGTTGATGCGCACCAAGACCGGCGCGCTGCTGGCCGCCTCGATCGCCGGTGGGGCACGCTGCGCTGGGGCCAGCGCTGCGGCCGTCTACCCGGTCGGTCTCCAGCTCGGCCTCGCCTTCCAGGCGGCCGACGACCTGCTCGACCTCACCGCCGACACCGCCACGCTGGGTAAGGGGGTCGGCAAGGACGCCGCCGCCGGAATGGCCACGCTCCCGTCGCTGATCGGCGCGGAGGCCACCCGCACCCGCGCCGAGGCCCTGCTGACCGAGGCCCTCGCCTCCTTCTCACCCCTGGGTC
>JANPOM010000261.1:0-10920 GCA_031427995.1 Anaeromyxobacter sp.
GCTCGAGCAGGCTGAGGGTGGCGATCGCCTCGGCACGCTGGCCGCGCCGCCAGGCGGCGATCGCCTCCAGCTCACGCCGGGCGGTCGAACCGGGCTCGAGCCCGGCGGCCAGCCGGAGCGCCCGGGCCGGATCGCCGGCCAGGGCCAGCAGCACCAGCGGCGTGCCGGCCGTCTCCGGACGCAGCCTGGCCTCCTCGATGGCGGCGTCGCGCAGCCTGGCCGCCTCGCCGGAGCCGGCCGCCAGTTGGACGCGGAGGCGGGCCAGGTCGGCCGGCCTCATGCCGTCGGCCGTGCGCGGGAGCCGCTCGAGCTGCCGCCAGGCCTCGGCGAAGCGCCCCTGAGCCGCCAGGATGGCGAGGAGCCGCAATCGTTCGGACGGGTCGTCCGGGCTAGCGGCGATCAGGGATCGGGTGAACCGCTCGGCCTCCTCGAGGTCGCCGGCGGCGACCAGGGCGGCGACCAGGTCATGGCGCGCCGACGGCGTGGCACCGCCCGCGAGGATCTGGCGGGCCAGTGACACCGCCTCGGCCGGCTCGCCGAGCCAGACCAGCGCCTTGATCCCGAGCCGCCGCCCCGACGGCGTGGCCCCCGGTGCAGAGAGACCACCCGCCAGCTCGCGCAGCTCTGCCGCGCGGCCGGTGATCGCCAGGCAGCGGGCCAGGTGGTCGAGCGGCCACTCGGCTTCCGGGTCGAGCTGGCGCAGCAGCTTGAAGTAGGGGGTGGCCCCGGCCCAGTCGCCCCGGTGGAAGAGCAGGTCGCCGGAGAGGAAGAGGACGTGGCGGTCGTCCGGGTGGTCGGCCAGGATCCGGCCGTAGCCGGCCAGCGCCTCATCGTCCTTCCCTTCGAGGTGGGCCTTCCAGGCCAGGACGATGGCGGCGTCGCGGCGGGAGAGCCGCTGCAGCGAGCGGAGCGCCGCATCCATGTGGGCGCGCAGCTCCGGCTGGGACGGTCCGTTCGGCGCGAGCAGATAGGCGAGCTGGTAGTGGGCCAGCGCGAAGGACGGGTCGTGGTCGAGGGAGCGCTGGAAGAAGGCGCCGCAGCGGGCCAGGCCGTTGTGGTCCGCCACCTCGGAGGGCCGGCTGACGCAGTCCACCCCCTCCACGTACTCGCGGAAGGCCGGCAGGCTCGAGGTGGTCATGGCGGCCAGCTGGGAGGGGCTGCCCTTCAGGTCGTCGGTCCGCTCGCGCAGCTCCCGCCGCGCCGCGGTCACCAGCCGGTCGAGCGCGCCCGGGATGGCCGCCTTCTCATCGACCCGGTCGCTGGCCGTGAAGAGGGCGGCGCCTCCGTCGGGCGCCTCGCCCCGCAGCTGGAGCAGGTAGCCGTCGCCGTCGCGGCTGGCCACCGGGACCAGCAGGAGGTTGGCTCCGGCCTGCGCGGCCAGGAGCCGGCCGGCGCGGGCATCGCCGCGCCGGCCGGGGAGCGGGCCGGAGGGGCCGGCGCGACCGGCGGCCAGCAGCCGCTCGCGCGAGAGCACCTGCACGCGGCGCGACTCGCCCATGGCGACCGTCACCAGCTCGGCCAGCCGATCCAGGTCGGGATCGCCGGTGGCGTTCTCGGCGTCGGCGATCGCCACGCCGACCCGCCCGGCGGCCGGCGGCTCTCGCTGCAGGAAGAGGAGCAGGGCGGCGGCGCCGAGCAGCACCCCCGCCGCGCCCAGCCCGAGCAGCAGCCCGCGGAGGCGCGGCTGGCGGAGCGACGACTCGATCGCCTTCAGTTCCGTCACCACCAGGTGGGCCGAGGCTGGGCGGGCCAGTGGATCGAGCTGGGTCAGCGCCGCGGTGAGCTGGCGGAGCCTGGCCGGGGCCCGGTCGCGGGGCACGGCGGCGGCCAGCTTCGGCGCGGTCTTGCCGACCCCGCCCTTGCCGAAGGGCAGCGAGCCGGTGAGCATCTCGTGGAGCAGCACGCCGAAGGCGAAGAGGTCGCTGCGGGCGTCGCCGGTCTCCTCCCACCACTGCTCGGGGGCCATGTAGGCCGGCGTCCCCCCGGTCGATGGGCCGTCCTTCTCGAAGAGGTGGGCGATGCCGAAGTCGAGCACCTTCACGGCGCTGTCGGCGCAGAGGAAGATGTTGGCCGGCTTGAGGTCGCGGTGCAGGACGCTCTCGCCGTGGGCGTGGGCCAGCGCCCTGGCCACCGACAGGCCCACGTGGACCAGCTCGTCGATCGGCAGCGGCCCGCGAGTCAGCCGGCCAGCCAGCGTCTCACCGCGCAGCAACTCGAAGACCAGGTAGGCGCCGTGGGGGCCCCGGCCGAAGTCGTGGAGCGTGACGATGTTGGCGTGCCCGAGCCGCGCCACCGCCTCGGCCTCGCGCCGCAGCCACTCGCCCCCCTTGCGAGCCGGACCGCTGCCGGGCTTGAGCAGCTTGAGGGCTACCGAGCGTCCCAGCTCGGGGTCGAGCGCGGCGTAGACCACGCCGAAGCCGCCCCGCCCGATCTCCCGCTCGATGATGAAGCGGCCGATGGGAGTGCCGGGCCGGAGGCCGGTGACGAAGACGGCCGGGAGGTCGACGCGAGGGATCTCGGCCAGCTCCTCGAGCAGGCGCGAGAGGGAGCCGGGCTCCCTGCTGACCCCGGTGTTCACCTGATCAGCCTCTGCTGCCGGGCCAGCTCGCCGAGCTTGATCTTGAGCCGCGCGAAGCGCTGGCGGACGTTGGCGGCGTCGATCGGGTCGCTGCCCGAGGACATGACCAGGGCGATCTCCTCCCAGGGGAGCCGCTCGTCGAGCCGCAGCGAGAGGAGCGTCTGCTCGTCGAGGTTGAGGGCATCGCGCAGCGCCGTCAGGGCCGAGGAGCGGCGCTCGAGCCGGACCGCCGATCGGGTCCGCACCTCTTCGACCATGCGCTCGACATCCCGCGTCTCCATCGGGCGCGCCAGCTTGCGCCAGCCCTCGCGGGTCACCGAGATGGCCGCGTTGCGGGCCAGGCAGTAGACCCAGGTGCGGACCGACGATTCGCCGCGGTAGGTTCCGAGACTTCGCCAGAGGTTCTCGGCGAAGAGCGAGAAGGCCTCCTCGGCGGCGTCCGGGCTTCTCCGGAAGAGGGTGAGCAGGAGGCCACGGATGCCAGGGCCGAACTCACGCATCAGCGTCTCCGCCGCGCCCCGCAGGTCGCGCTCGGCGAGCTGGGAGGTCACCAGAAGATCGACGGACATTGGGACCATGGTACCCGATCGGGCCGTTCCCGGGAGGGACTGAGGGTGCGGATTGACCCGGAGCGGCCTCCCCCGGCCCGCCGGCCTGGTGCCCCTACCCAGGCAAGCTGCCTGCTGCGAGCGCCGATCCTCTCGCTGCGGCAGGCGGCCTCGTCACATCATCATGCCTGGGTCGGAGCACTGGCGCACCGGCTGTCGGCATGACGGGCGCCGGGTTACGCTCCGGCCCGTGCCGCTCCCACTCGCTCTCCGCGACGCCCTCTTCCCACCCGCCGTGCTCGGCGTGCTGGCGCGCCTCTCGGCCGCCGGCCACCGCTCCTGGGTGGTGGGTGGCGCGGTGCGCGACCTGCTGTTGCGCCGCCCTCGTCACGGGCTCGACTTCGACCTCGCCACGCCGGCCGAGCCGGCCCAGGTGATGGCGCTCTTCCCGAGGGTCATCCCGACCGGCCTCGAGCATGGCACCGTCACCATCCTCATGCCCGGCAAGCTCAAGGTCGAGGTGACCACATTTCGCGGCGAGGGGGCCTACGCCGACGGTCGGCGCCCCGGTTCGGTCACCTTCCACACCGATCTCGCCGCCGATCTGGCGCGGCGAGACTTCACCATCAACGCCATGGCCTACGACCCGCTGGCGCGGGAGCTGGCCGACCCACAGGGCGGACAGCGCGACCTGAAGGCGCGGCTGATCCGGGCGGTGGGCGAGGCCGGGGCCCGCTTCGGGGAGGACGGGCTGCGCCCGCTGCGGGCGGTCCGCTTCGCCGGGCAGCTCGGTTTCCGGCTCGATCCCACCACGCGCGACGCCATCCGTGGCGCGCTGCCGGTGGTGCGGCTGGTCTCGCGCGAGCGGATGGCCGAGGAGCTGGGGCGCCTGGCGGTCTCGCCCCACGTGGCGCGCGCCTTCGAGCTGCTGGCCGTCACCGGGCTGCTGGAGGTGCTGGCGCCGCCGCTGGCCGCCCTGCCGCGCGCCCGGCTGCGCCACCTCGGCGCGGTGGCGGCGGCGCTGGGGGGTCAGCCGCCCGACCTGGTGCTCCGGCTCACCGCGCTCCTGCACGCCGCGCCGGTCTCAGGGCTCGAGGCGCTCCTAACCGGGCTCCGCTTCCCGAAGCGGGTGGCCGCGGAGGTGGCGGCGCTGGCGGCGCGCCACGCCTGCCTGCGCCAGGACGGCGCGGAGGATCCGGTCACCCCGCCGGTGGTCCGGCGCTGGCTGGCCGGGATCGGGCCGGGGCGGGCCGAGGCGTTGCTGGCGCTCCGCGACGCCGAGGTGGCGGCCCTGCCACGGGGGCGGCGCGAGGTGGCGGCCGCGGCGGCCCGGCGGCTGCGAACCCGGGTGGTGGCGGCGCTGGGCTCCGGGGCACCGCTCGAGACCGCGGCGCTGGCGCTCGACGGCCGGGCCCTGATGGCGCTGCTCGGCTGCCCCCCCGGGCCGCACGTCGGCGAGGGGCTGCGGGCGCTCCTCGACCTCGCCCTCGACGAGCCGGAGCGAAACACCGCCGACGGGCTGGCCGACCCGGCTCGCGCCTGGTGGGCCTCACGCGGCGCCCGGATGGCCGCTGGTCCGGGCTGAGCGGCGGGCCAGGCCGGGTTTATCCCTTGCCGCCGGGGCGCTCGCGGCCTACACCTCGCGGCATGCTCCTCGCCGATGGTCGCCACGTGCCGGACCTCCACCTCGACCTGGAGGAGGTGGCCCGCTGCCGCGCGCTGGCCGCGCAGGTCACGGCGCCGGTGCTCGGCTTCGTGGCCGGGCACACCACCGTGGCCATCGAGCGGACCGTGCTGCGCCTGCTCGGCCTCCACGGCGCCGGGCCCCGCGGCGTGCCGCAGGTCAACCTGGTGGCCGACGAGCTCCACCGGCGAAAGCTGCTGGGACGGGGCGCGGCCTGGTGGCTCGGCTACGTGATGCGGCTGGGGGCACGAGATCCGGGCGCCATTGTCGAGGCCATCGCCTGCCTGCCCGAGCAGCCGGCGCCGCTGCCGCCGGAGGAGGACCGGGCCCTGCGCGCGGCGGTGGCCGCCGAGACCCGCGCCGCGCTGGCCGAGTTGATGGAGCGGGTGGCGGCCCGCGACGCGCTCAAGGCCGGGCTCGGGACCGGGCCGCGACCGCACAAGTACCTGATCGTCGCCACCGGCAACATCTGGGACGACGTGGAGCAGGCGCGAGCCGCGGCCCAGGGGCGGCGCCGACGTCATCGCGGTGATCCGCTCCACCGCCCAGTCGCTCCTCGACTACGTGCCACACGGCGCCACCACCGAGGGGTTCGGCGGCACCTACGCCACCCAGGAGAACTTCCGCATCATGCGCGAGGCGCTCGACGACGAGTCGCGCCGGCTCAAGCGCTACCTGCACCTGACCAACTACTCCTCCGGCCTCTGCATGCCGGAGATCGCCTTCGCGGCGGCCTGGGAGCGGCTCGACATGCTCCTCAACGACGCCATGTACGGGATCCTCTTCCGCGACATCAACATGAAGCGGACCCTCTGCGACCAGCACTTCTCCCGGCGCATCTGCGCGATGGCCGGCATCGTCATCAACACCGGCGAGGACAACTACATCACCACCGCCGACGCCGACGAGGCGGCCCACACCGTCATCGCCTCGCAGTTCGTCAACCAGTCCTTCGCCCACCGCGCCGGCCTCCCCGACCGGCTGCTCGGGCTGGGGCACAGCTTCGAGATCGATCCGGCCCGCGAGGACACCATCGCCCGCGAGCTGGCCCAGGCGCTGCTGGTGCGGACGCTCTTCCCCGAGGCCCCCATCAAGTACATGCCGCCGACCAAGCACAAGCAGGGCGACATCTTCTTCAGCCACGGCTACGACCTGATGGCCGACGTGGTCGGCTGGGTGACCGGGCAGGGGATCCAGCTGCTGGGGATGATGACCGAGGCCATGCACAACCCCTCCCTGGCCGACCGCTACGCCGCGCTCAAGGGGGCCGACTACGTCTACCGGGCCTGGCGCTCGATGGGAGACGAGATCCAGCTCAAGCCGGGCGGGATGGTGGAGAGGCGCGCCGCGGCCACGCTTCACAAGGCCCGCCAGCTGCTCGAGGAGGTGGCGGCCGACGGCCTCTTCACCGCCATCGGCAAGGCCCGCTTCGGCGACGTGGCGCGCACCGAGGCCGGCGGCAAGGGCCTTGACGGCGTCGTGAAGCGCGAGCCCGGCTACTTCAACCCCTTCCTCGACGAGCTGGAGGCCACGTGACCTGGTCGCCGCCCCGCGCCGGGCTCACCCTGGCGCTGCTGCTCGCCAGCTGCGCCGGGCCGAGCGGGCTGCGTGGCGCTCCCGACTCGCGCCCGGCCAGCCGGAACGGCTGGCTCATCTACCAGGTCGGCGCCCTCTCCTTCGAGGCGCCGGCCACCTGGGACGCGAGCGGGGACGCCCGCCGCATGGCGCTGCTGCCGCCGGAAGGGGCGGCCCTGCTGGAGGCCTGGGAGGCCGGGAGCCGCGGCGCCGACGCCGGCGCCTGCCTCGCCGACGCCGAGGCCGCGATGAAGGTCCGCGACTCCGGGTTGGAGCGGGTGCAGCGGCACCCGAGCTCGCTGGGCGGCCGCAAGGCCATCACCCAGGAGGCCGACCAGGGGAGCAACCACGGCTGGGCCTGGGTGGCCTGCGCCGGGACGGCGCAGCACTGGCTCACCTTCACCGGGCGCTCGCCGGTGAGCCAACCGCTGCTCGAGGAGTGGCGAGCCGTGGTGCAGTCGGCCCGGCTCGGGGGCGGCACGTGACCGGCCGGGCCCCCGAGGCCGGCCCGCTGGTCCGCCCCTACGGCGATCGGCAGGACGACGGAGTGCTGCAGCTCTCCTTCGTGCTCCCCATCCCCCCGGGAGAGCGGGCCCGCGAGGCGGCCGCCGAGGTGGCGCGCAAGCTGGGGCTGACCCAGGTCCTGGTGGCCTCGATGGAGGCCGCCGCCGAGCGCTTCACGCTCTTCGTGGTCTACGGCCGGACCGACGTGGCCGTCGATCTCGCCAGCCTGCAGGTGGCCGAGGTGGTGACGCGAAAGAAGGGGTTTGACGAGCTCAACCAGTTCGCCCTGCGCGAGGTGGGGCGTCGCCTGGTGGTGCTGGGGGCCTGCACCGGCTCCGACGCTCACGCCGTCGGCATCGACGCCATCATGAACATGAAGGGGTTCGCCGGCGACTACGGCCTGGAACGCTACCCCTGCTTCGAGGCCATCAACCTCGGGGCCCAGGTGGAGAACCTGGCGCTGGCCCAGGAGGCGGTGGCGCGCGCCGCCGACGCCGTGCTGGTCTCGCAGGTGGTCACCCAGCGCGACGTCCACCGCGACAACGCCCGCCGCCTGGTGGACGAGCTGGAGCGGCTGGGGAAGCGGGATCGGGTGATCCTGCTGCTGGGGGGGCCGCGCATCGATCACAAGCTGGCGCTCGAACTCGGCTACGACGCCGGTTTCGGGCCCGGCACCAAGCCCTCCGACGTGGCCAACTACCTGGTCGGAGAGGTGCTGCGCCGCATGGGAAAGGAGCTGCACGGATGACGGTGACGATCCGCTTGAGGATGTCGCAGGCCGACGCCCACTACGGCGGCAACCTGGTCGACGGGGCCAGGATGCTGGCGCTCTTCGGCGACGTGGCCACCGAGCTGCTGATCCGCCACGACGGCGACGAGGGGCTGTTCCGGGCCTACGACTCGGTGGAGTTCCTGGCCCCGGTCCACGCCGGCGACTACCTCGAGGCCTCGGGCGAGATCGTCAAGGCCGGCGCCACCTCGCGGGCCATGAGGTTCGAGGCCTGGAAGGTGATCTCGCAGCGTCCCGAGCTCGGCGCCGGCGCCGCCGAGGTGCTGGCCGCGCCGGTGCTGGTCTGCCGGGCCAGCGGGACCTGCGTGACCCCGAAGGACAGGCAGCGGCCGCGGCCGGTGGGGGCCTGACCATGGGCGAGCCGGTCATCATCGCAGCGGCGGTCGTGGGGGCCGAGGTGAAGCGGGAGCAGAACCCGGCCGTTCCCTACACGCCGGCCGAGATCGCGGACGCGGCGGTGGCGGCCGGAAAGGCCGGGGCGGCGGTGGTGCACCTCCACGCCCGCTGGCCGGATGGCCGCCCCTCGCAAGAGGCGGCCCACTTCCGCGAGATCGTCGATCGCATTCGCGCCGCCGGCAGCGAGCTGGTGCTCCAGTGCTCCACCGGGGGCGCCGTCGGCATGGGGATCGAGGAGCGGCTCGGCTCGCTGGTGGCGGGCGCCGAGATGGGGACGCTCAACATGGGGACCATGAACTTCGGTGACGAGGTCTTCGTCAACTCCCGTCCCGATCTGGTGAAGGTGGCCACCCGCTTGCGCCAGCGCGGCATGGTGCCGGAGTGCGAGGTCTACGACGCCGGGATGCTCGACACCCTGGCCTGGCTCCTCAAGGAAGGCCACCTGGCCCAGCCCTACCACGTGCAGTTCGTGCTCGGCGTCCCCGGCGGCATGACCGGGAGCGAGCGCAACCTTCGCTTCCTGGTGGAGGGACTCCCCGAGGTGGTCCACTGGTCGGTGGCCGGAATCGGCCGCTTCGAGCTGCCGATGGCCGAGGTGGCGCTCCGGCTCGGCGGCCACGTGCGCGTCGGGTTGGAGGACAACCTCTTCATCTCCAGGGGTGTGCTGGCCTCGGGCAACGAGCAGCTGGTGGGGGCGGCCGTCGAGCTGGCGCTCCGGGCCGGCCGGCGGCCCGCCACGCCTGCCGAGGCACGGGCGTTGCTGGGGATCGGGCCATGGAACGGTATCAGGCAATAGATCGGGATCAGGCGATGGAACGGGATCAGGCAATGGAACGGGATCAGGCAATGGAACGGATCGTCAAGCGCGGCGCGTCCGGATTGTGGCTTGACGCCCCCGGGGCGGCTCGCTAGCGTCCTCCCCTCACAGCAAGGACCTCCACCACATGACCAAGGCCGACCTCATCGAGAAGGTGCAGGGCGCCCATGCAGATCTCTCCAAGCGCCACGTCGCCCAGCTGGTCGACGCGGTCTTCGAGCAGCTCGCCAAGGGGATCCGCAAGGACAAGCGGTTCGTCATGCCGGGGTTCGGGACCTTCGCGGTGAAGAAGCGGGCCGGAAGGGTGGGACGCAACCCGCGAACCGGGGCCGAGATCCAGATCGCGCCGACCCGGACCGTCAACTTCAAGCCGGCGCCCGAGCTGAAGAAGGCCCTCTAGTGCCCCGACCCAGGCATACTGACCACTGCGAGCGCCGATCCTCTCGCTGCGGCAGGCGGCCTCGTCGAGTCATCAAGCCTGGGTCGGGGCACTGGATGCCGAGCCTGCCGTGAGCGCGTTCGCCGACTGGTTGCGCGACTTCCGCGAGCTGCACGAGCGGGCGCGGCGTGGCGCGCTCAGCGCGGGGGATGACTCGACCTACCAGGCGAACCGCGACGAGCTGGCCCGGGCCATGTTGGCGGCGCAGCGGCTCACCCTCAAGCCGGGCGAGAAGGCCCGCCGGGCCCTGCGCGTGGCCAAGGCGCTGCAGCTCGACCTCGAGATCAACGGCACCCGGCTGCGGACGCTCACGCTCGACGTCTCGGTGTGCGGCTTCTCCACCATACTGGCGAGGCCACCCGTGCTGGGTGAGCTGGCCAAGGTCACCTTGCGGCTGCCGGGGGTCCGCGGCGCTCGCCTGCCTCGCCAGCATCACCGACGTGAAGCACCAGGAGGGGTCGGTCCGGATCTCCGCCCAGTTCGTCGACCTGCCGCCCGCCGACCGGGAGCGGCTGGAGCTCTTCATCATCGATACCGTGCTGGGGATGTTCGCCGCCTGAGGGGCGGGGCACGCCCCCGGGGGCGGCGCACCGGGATAGACGCGGGGCGCCCGGCCGCGCTGGCCCGGACGCCCCGCGAAGCGCCCCCGCGCTAGCGACTGCCCGCGGGTTGCCCGGCCGGCGCCGCCGGCGCCCGCAAGTCGAAGTCGACGTCGAGCTGGAACGTCCAGATGAAATCGGATCCGTAGCTCCCCTTCATCAGTTCCTTGTCGTTGAACATGACCGGGCCTGTGAGCAGCGCGATGGCCGGCGTGAAGTAGAAGCCGGCTCCCACGCCGTAACCGCCGAAGTAGTTGTTGCCGCTGGCGTAGTCGCCGACGATGACGATCTTGTCGAGGCCGGTGAGCCCCAGCTTGATGTCCGGGCTGGTGTAGGAGGCCATCAAGCCGGTCCGCTCGACCTTGCCGGCGCTGGAGGTGTAGAGCACCTGGTTGCCGCCACGGTAGCCGCCCACCGTCACGGTGCCGAAGGCAAAGGTCTTGCCGACGGTCAAGTGCAGGTGGTTGTAGTCGCTGTAGTCCTTCTTGAAGCCGACGCTCTGGATGCCGAGCGAGACGCCCGGCTGCCACTCGGCCAAGGCCCCTTCCACCAGCGTCACCTTGCCGTTCAGGTAGAGGTTGTCCTTGTGGAGGCCGGGGACCAGCACGTCGATGCCCACCTCGGCCTGCACCTTCTCGAACGGGAGGATGCCGATGGTGAGGCCGTAGTCGGGCTGTAACTGGCCGCCCTCGGCGAAGTAGGTGTCGTAGGTCAGGTGCGGCACCAGGAAGGGCTGCGTGTAGGTGGTGGCCGGCGTCCAGTAGGTGGTGGACGGCGTCGCCGAAGCGGTGGTGGCGGTCGCCAGTGCAGCGGCGGCGGCAGCCGCCTTGAGAACCTTCGTCATCGTGGTGCTCCTCCCGAGATCGCGTGAGTGCTGCGTGCTTGGCGGGAGGGACTGCAGCCTGCGTGCCGGGCCCGGGATACCAGTGAATCCAGCGATTCCGCGGCGGGTTGAGGCGCCCTGCCCCCGCGACGGGCAGCCGGCTGAGC
>JANPOM010000262.1:0-16973 GCA_031427995.1 Anaeromyxobacter sp.
CGGGGTCGGGGGCGGGGCGGGGCGGGGCGGGGCGGGGCGGGGCGGGGCGGGGCGGGGTCGATGCATCACGGAGTGGCTGCGACCGTCTGGTTTGCTGCTCGCGTGTACCCAAATGGCCGCACTCCGGGCTTGACGCATTTCCGGCTCAATTCACGTTCAGGCACTGAGCCGGTTCGTGAAGGCCTGCCTGGCTACCCCTGCCCGCCTCTCCCGCGCGCTTGGCGGCGCCGGCTGGGGTCCGGGGGGCCGCTCGCGAACGCTTTGCCTGGCCCGTCTGCGTGCGTTTGGCGAGGTCCGAAATTGTCATGAGACGATCGCTCTCATGAACTCACTCGCCCACCCGACCCCTTCCGCGGCCGCGGCTTCCGCTCGCGCTGCAGCCTCTCCTTCCCTCGAACTCAATGAAGCCCGCAAGCTCCGTGACGCCCTGGCAGCGCTCCTCCGCAAGGAGCAGGCCGCCATGGCCGACTTCCTCATCGCGCTGGCCGACTTCGACCGGCGGCGCGGCTGGGAGCTGCTCGGCCATGCCAACCTCTTTGCCTTCTTGCACGTCGAGCTGCGGCTCTCGAAGAGCGCGGCCTTCTACCGCAAGAGCGCCGCCGAGTTGCTCCAGGACTTCCCCGAGATCATCGAGCCGCTCCGCGAGGGACGCCTCTGCCTCTCCACCATCGCCGAGCTTGCCAAGGTGTTGACCGAGGAGAACCGCCCCGTCGTCGTGCCGCGCTTCTTCGGCCTCTCGGCCAGGGAGGCGCAGGAGCTGGTCGCGGAGCTACAGCCGCGCGAGGTCCCGTCCACCAGGATGGTGGTGACCAGGGTGCTCGCCCGGTCTGCCCCGCCGCCGGCCACCTTCATTCAACCCCTGCTCACGCTCGCGATTGCGGCCGCGCCCGAGTGCGCCTTCGCCGCCGACGTGCACCCGACCGAGGCCCCTCCTTCGCGAGTTCTGACGTCAGAACTCGCGAATGGGGGAGGTGGCCGGCACGCCGCCAGGCGCGACGAGATCGTGCCGCTCACCGCCGACCTGCGCCGGGTCCACTTCAACGTCAGCAAGGCGGTGGTGACGAAGCTGGAGGCGGCTCGAGAGGGGCTCACCCACTCCATCCGCGGCGCCACCATGGAGCAGGCGCTCGAGGCGGCTCTCGACCTCCTCCTCGAGAAACAGGCCAGGGCGCGGGGTCTGGTGAAGAGGCCGCGCAGCGTTGCCGCCACGATCACTCCGACCACGCCGGTGCCCTCGACGCCGACCAGCAGCCAGGGCCGCGAGTCGGCTGAGACGCCTGGTTTAGCCCTGCCCCTGACCTTGAGCCTACCCTCGACCTCGACGGACCCGACCACCTTGGAGCCGACTTACCGCAGGACTGGCGCTCGCGAGACCATCCCGGCCGCCGTACGCCGCGCCGTCTGGGAGCGCGACGCCGGGCGCTGCTCCTGGCCGCTCGATGCCGGCGGCTGCTGCGGCTCGACGCACCGGCTGGAACTCGACCACCTCCTCCCCTGGGCGCGCGGTGGTGCACCCACGGTGGATGGCCTGCGCCTGCTCTGCCACCGCCACAACGCCATCGCGGCGCGGCGGGCCTTCGGCGCCAGGTGCGTCGAAAGGTATGCGCGAGGACGAGGAGGCGGCGCCCGGTAGCCCGGGCAGAGGGCTCCCTACTCGGCACGGGGCAAGGAGAGCTCAACCGTCATAACGGCGCGGCGGATCTGCGGGGCTTCGGTGAACCTCCCGGAGGTGGCAGGGGTATATGGGTCGAGAGGGAAGGAACTCCATGGACCTGCAGCAGTGCACCGACGCCATGCTCGTGGCCTGGATGATCGAGGGGCGTGAAGGCTGCGTCGGGGAGCTGATGGCCCGCTACCACCAGGCCGTCGGCTCGCTGCTGCGGCGGCTGACGGGTGATTCCCCCGACTGGGAAGACCTCTCGCAGGAGACCTGGCTTCGGGTGGTGCGCCACGGGGCCCGTTACAACCCGGACTACGCCTTCGCCACCTGGCTCTTCCGCATCGCCTGGAACCTCGCCAAGGATCACAAGCAGACGCGCCGGCTCGACGCCCCCCCTCCTGATCCCGAGCTCCATCGCGATGCAGCGCCCGGTCCGGAGGCGGACGCCATCGCCTCGGGCGAGCGGTCCAGGCTGGCCCGGGGATTCAGGGCCCTGCCGCCGGCCCTCGGGGAGCTCCTGGCGCTGCGCCACTTCGAAGCGCTCACGGAGCGGGAGCTGGCTGCACGCCTCCAGATCCCCCAGGGAACGGTCAAGAGCCGCCTTCACACCGCCCATGGCAGGCTGGCCGCCCTGCTTGGAGAGACGTCATGAAGGTCGAATGCACTCGCGCTCTCGACGCCCTGCGACTGGCCCTGGAGGACGGGAGCCCGCTCGATCCCGAGGCGCACGCCCACCTTGAGCGCTGCCCCACCTGCCGGACCAACCTGGGCGTCGCGCTGAATGGTCTCCAGACCGGCCAGGAGGCCGCCCCCGGCTTCGATCCCGCCCGGGCCGAGGCCGAGGTCCGCAGCCTTCATCGCCGCAGGCTGATCTGGCGGAGCCTGGGACTGGCCACCGCCCTGGCCGTCGCCCTGGTCGCGGTACTCCTCGCGCTGCCGATCTCGGGACGGGTCCTGCTGGACGGGACCACCGCGCTGGCCTTGCTTCTCCTGGGAGTGCTTGCCGCGATCATCCTGGCCTCCTGGCTCGCCCGGGCGCCGGCCCGGATCGGGCTCTACAAGCGCGTTGGCCCGGGACGCCAGCTCTCCGGAGTCTGCCTGGGGCTGGCGCGTCGCACCGGCACGCCGGCCTGGGCCTGGCGGGTGGGCTTCGTCCTGCTCTGTCTCCTGCCCGCCCTCGGCCACGCCGCCGGTCTCTGGCTCTACCTCCTCCTCGACCTGGCCATGCCCATCCATCCGGAGGACCGCCAGCTGCTGCTCCGCTTCCGACTGGCGCGCTGGTGGCGGGGCCTGCTGGCCAAGGCAGCCTGAACCGTCGGCTCCCTCAGCGCCCCGCCGGCTTGCGCTTCACGCCCACCTCGACCCAGACCTCGAGGAGCTGGCGGGCCACCAGCACCGCCTTCTCCAGCCCCTCCACCGCCAGCCACTCGGTCGGGCCGTGAAAGTTGTGCCCGCCGGCGAAGACGTTGGGCGTCGGCAGCCCCATGGCGGTGAGGCGCGAGCCGTCGGTGCCGCCGCGGATCGGCACCCAGCGCGGCTTCACCCCGGCCCGCCGCGTCGCCTCCTCGAGGGCGTCGGCCGCCTCAGGCACCTGCGCCAGCCGGTCGCGCATGTTGCGGTAGCTCGGCTTGACCTCGAGCTCGATGCGCGCGCCGGGGTGGAGCGGCCGCACCTCCTTGATGATTCCCTCCAGCAGCTTCCTCTGCTGCTTCAGGCCCGACTCGTCGAAGTCGCGCAGCAGCAGCTTGACGGTGGCAAGCGCCTCCTCGCCCCCGGCGGTGTGCGGGTGGATGAAGCCCTGGCGCCCCTCGGTCCGCTCCGGTGAGAGGTCGCGGGGCAGCCGCACCATGACGTCGGCCATCACCCGCAGCGCGTTGACCATCACTCCCTTGGCCTCGCCCGGGTGGATGTTGCGACCGTGGACCGTGACGGTGGCGGCGTCGGCGCTGAAGGTCTCCTTGTTCAGCTCGCCGGTGGTGCCGCCGTCGAAGGTGTAGGCCACCTCGGCGCCGAACTTCGCCAGGTCGAAGTGCGCCGTGCCGCGCCCCACCTCCTCGTCCGGCGTGAAGGCGATCTGCAGGTCGCCGTGCAGCGGCGCCCCCGGCCCGCTCAGCTGCTCGGCCAGCGCCATGATGGCGGCGATGCCGGCCTTGTCGTCGGCGCCGAGCAGGGTGGTCCCGTCGGAGGTGACGATCAGCTTCCCGACCTGCCCCTTCAGCTCGGGGTTCTCACGGGTCCGGATCACCACCTCCGGGTTGCCCGGCAGGCGGATGTCACCGCCGCGGTAGGTGAAGACCTGCGGCTTCACGCCCGCGCCGGAGGCCGACGGCGAGGTGTCGAGGTGGGCGATGAGACCGACCCGCGGCACCTTCCCGTGCGCCAGGTGGTCCTTGGGCAGGTTGGCCGGGATGGTGGCCATGACGTAGCCGTGGGCGTCGAGCGTGGCCCGCTTCACCCCCATGGCCTTCAGCTCCTTCAGCAGGAGCCTGGCCAGATCGAGCTGCTTGCTGGTGCTCGGCACCTGCGGCATGTCCTCGGCCGACTGCGTGACGATCTTGACGTAGCGGAGGAAGCGGTCGAGCGCGGACTCACTGCGGCGGGGTGGCTTCACGTCGTCTCCGGTGCGGCGCGGCGGCTCATCGCGTAGACGCCCAGCGAGAGGCCGGCGAAGGCGAGCAGGCCGAGCCAGTTGGACCAGCCGGCCAGCACCGGACCGATCCCCGGCAGCCGGGTCAGGTCGGGCACGAAAGCGGTGCCGGTTCGATCCTCGATGAACTTGAGGATCGCGGCGAAGACCCCCACCAGCGCGCCCCCGGCGATGAAGCCGGAGGCGATGAGCGTCCCCTGGTCGAGGCGGGCCGTGTTCACGGCGCGGTCCTTCGAGGACCGGCGCAGCAGCCAGGCCACCGCCGCGCCGACCACCAGCGGCGAGTTGAGGTCCATGGGCAGGTACATGCCGAGGGCGAAGGCCAGCCCGGAGACGCCGCAGAGCTCCACCGCAACCGCGAAGACGGCGCCGACGCCGTAGAGGAACCAGGGAGCCGCCTCGTTCCCCATCATGCCGCGCAGCACCGCCGCCATGGCGTTGGGCTGTGGGGCCGGCAGCGCGGCCGGGTGGGCGGCGTCGGGAGTGAAGCCGTAGACGCTGGCCATCAGCATGATCACGGCGGTGGTGGCGGCCGAGGCCACCACCGAGCCGAGGATGTTGGCGATCTCGATGGTGCGCGGGGTGGCGCCGAGCCAGTGCCCAATCTTGTACTGCGTCACCAGCGAGCCGCTCATGGAGAGCGCGGTGCAGACCACGCCGCCGATGAGCAGCGTCTGCAGCATGCCGTTCGGCCCGGAGAGCCCAAGCGCCGAGAGCGCCACCGCGGTGATGATGAGCGTGGTCAGCGTCATCCCCGAGATGGGCGTGATGGAGATGAGGGCGATGGCCCAGGCCGAGACCGCCGCGAAGAGGAAGGAGACGCCGATGGTCAGGGCGGTGGCCACCAGCGCCAGCAGCGTGGCCCGCGGCTCGCCGGCCAGCACCGAGAGGCGGAAGTAGCCGAAGATCGCCAGCCCGATCCCGGCGATGCCGAGCAGGTTGAGCCACATGGGGAGGGCGCGGTCGGTCCGCGCCGAGGCCTCGCTGGCGCCGCCACGCACCAGCCGCGCCACCTCGGCCACCGCCTGCCGGCCGGCCTGCCCGATGACCGGCGACATCTTGAGGATGGAGATGACCCCGGCCGCGAAGATGCCGCCGATGCCGATGGGGCGGACCCAGGTGGCGAAGATGGCCTCGGCCGACATCCCGGCCAGCGGAACGGCCGCCGGCGGCAGCGCCCCGGCCAGGTGCGGGCCGAACCAGGCGAAGAGCGGCACCAGGGCGAAGAAGGAGACCATCGAACCGGCCAGGATGATGGCCGCGTAGTCGACCCCCATGATGTAGCCGAGGCCGAAGATGGCGGCCGAGGTGTTCATGGAGAAGACGGCCCTGGTCTTCTCGGTGAAGCCGGCGAGGGCGCCGATGGCGGCCGTGGAGAAGGTGTCGGAGAAGAGCTTGAGGGTCGGGCCGGCGAAGTCGTAGGCCGCCGCGGTGGCCGCCGACCAGGCCAGCACCACCGCGCTGCGCCCGCCGCGATTGCCGGCCACCAGGATCTCGGTGGTGGCCCGCGCTTCCGGGAAGGGCAGCTTGCCGTGCAGGTCGAGCGTGAAGTAGCGGCGGAACGGCGCCAGCAGCAGCACGCCGAGCACCGCGCCGAGCAGCGGGACGATGAAGATCTGCCAGAAGGAGGAGCGCCCCTCCAACCCGAGGATGTAGATGGCCGGCATCGTGAAGACCGAGCCCCCGGCGACGATGCCGGAGGTGGCGCCTATGGCCAGCACGTTGACGTTCTCGAGCAGCGTCGAGGCCCGGCCCAGGGCGCGCGCCAGCACCGACGAGAGCCCCACGGTGAGGATGGCGATGGGGATGGCCGACTCGATCCCCTGCCCCAGCTTGAGCGCGATGTAGGTGGCGGCGGCGGAGAAGACCGCCGACCAGACCACCCCCTGCACCATGGTGCGCGCCGTCACCTCGGGCGGCGCCTGGCTGGCCGGCACCAGCGGCTGGTAGCTCTCCCCCGGCTCCAGCGGGCGGAAGGCGTTCTCGGGGAGCCCGGCCGGCGGGGAGCCCGGCCGGTCTTCACCCGGCGGCGTGGTGATGGCGCCCATCAGGCCCCGGCCGGCTTGTCGCGCTTCACCGCGGCGAACCAGAGGTAGGCGCAGAGCGCGGCGAAGGCCAGCAGGCTCACCGTCTGCGAGATCGACTCGATGTCGTAGAAGGGGAGCTTGACCCAGTCCTCGGAGTAGCCGGGGATCATCCGCAGCGCCGCCCCGAAGACGCCTCCCAGCGCGCCGCCGGCCAGCAGCCCGGAGGCGATGACCACCCCCTTCTCCCGCATGCTGCGCCCCACCTCGCCGCCCACCCGCTCCGAACGCCTGGTGAGGAAGTGGGCGATGAAGCCGCCCACCAGCGCCGGAGAGTTGAGCTCGAGCGGCAGGTACATCCCGAGCGCGAAGGTGAGCGCCGGGATCGAGAGCATCTCCATGATCACGGCGATGATGGCGCCGATGGCGAAGAGCAGGTAGGCGACCGGCTGGTGGCTCATGAAGCCCTCCACCAGCACCTTCATGAGGGACGCCTGCGGCGAGGCCAGCACCGTCCGGGTGTCGCCGGGGGCCGCCTCGCCGAACTGGAAGTACCGGGCCAGCAGCACGATGGTGAGCCCCACCACCACCGAGGAGACCACCACGCCGAGGAACTTGACCCGCTCCTGCTCCCGCGGGGTCGAGCCGAGCCAGTAGCCGACCTTCAAGTCGGTGACGGTCTGGCCGGAGACCGAGAGCGCGGTGCAGACCATGCCGGCGATGGCCATCACGAAGAACATGCCGGTGCGGCCGGAGAGGCCGAACTCGAGCAGCACCACCGAGGAGACGATCACCGTCAGCATGGTCATGCCGGAGACCGGGTTGCGGGCGGTGGTGGCGATGGCGTTGGCGGCCACCGAGGTGAAGAAGAAGGAGAAGAGCAGCACCAGCAGCGTGCCCACCAGCAGCACGGTGGCGGTGACCCCGAGGTTGCCGAGGAAGATGGCCACCGCCAGCGCCGAGACCACCACGCCGGCCAGGATGGTCATCACCGAGACGTCGCGATCGGTCCGCTCCAGCGCCTGCTCGCCGCCGGCCCGGAAGGCCTTGACGGCGATGGAGAAGGAGCCGACCACGATCTTGAGCGACTTCAAGATGCCGAAGATGCCGGCGGTGGCGATGGCGCCGACTCCGATGAGCCGGACGTAGCCGCGGAAGATCTGGTTGGCGTCCATGGACGCGATGGCCTTGGTGCCCGGGTAGACCGCCTCGGGGACGTGGCTTCCGACGAACCAGATGAGCGGCACCAGCACCAGGTTGGAGAGGACGCCGCCGGCGCAGAGCAGCAACGACGAGCGCAGCCCCATCACGTAGCCGAGCCCGAGGATGAAGCCGAGCGCGTCGAACGACAGGGTCATCCTGGCCTTCTGGGCCAGGGCCTCGACCGCCGGGAGGAAGCGCAGGTCGATGGTCTCCTTCCAGACCTGGAAGGTGGTGACGAAGAAGTCGTAGACCGCGGCGATGCCGGTGGCCTGCAGCAACAGCACCGCCTGGGAGCCGCCCTTCTCGCCCGTCACCAGCACCTCGGTGATGGCGGTGGCCTCCGGGTAGGGGAACTGGCCGTGGGTCTCGCGCACGAAGTAGCGGCGCAGCGGGAGCAGGAAGAGCACGCCCAGCATGCCGCCGGCGATGCAGATGAAGATGGTCTGCCAGGGGTGCGGGTCGAGCTTGAGGATGTAGAGGGCCGGCAGCGTGAAGACCGCCCCGGCCACCACCGAGCCGGAGACCCCGCCGATGCCGGTGATGATGACGTTCTCCAGCAGCGTGGAGCGGCGCTTGTAGACGCGCCCCAGCCCGATGGCCAGGATCGAGATGGGGATGGCCGCCTCCATCACCTGGCCGACCTTCAAGCCGGAGTAGGCCGAGGCGGCCGTGAAGACGACGCAGAGGAAGACGCCCCAGAGCACCGAGCGCCAGGTCGACTCCTTCACCTCGGCGGCGGCCGGCACCACCGGCTGGTAGCTCTGGCCGGGTGAGAGCGGCAGGTAGGCGTTCTCGGGGAGTGATCTGGTCTCGGTGGCGTCCATGCGGTCTCCGGCTCCTCGGGCACCCGGCCCTGTTCGAGGCGCGGAGTCTAGAGCAGATGGGGGACCGCCGCAGCGTTTCCTGACCAGGGAAACGCCCCACCCCGGGCGCGGCGGGCTATAGTCCCCGGGTCCAACCACCCACGAGCGCGAATGAGGCGATCGGACTTGACCGGGCCGCGCCTGGCTGCCGTGTTCCTCCTCGGCAGCGTGCTGCTGAACTACCCGATCCTGGCCATCTTCACCCGGCCGGAGAAGGTGGCTGGGATCCCGCTGCTCTATGGCTACATCTTCGGTGCCTGGCTCCTCCTCATCGGCCTGATGGCCTGGAACGTCGAGCACCGGCGCCGCTGACCGGGAGCGGCCTCCATGCTTCAGGGCTGGGTGATCGTCGCGGTGTCGTTCGCCTACCTCGGCGTGCTCTTCGCCATCGCCTCGTACGGCGACCGTCGCGCCGAAGCTGGACGCTCCATCATCTCCAACCCGTACATCTACGCGCTCTCGCTGGCGGTCTACTGCACCACCTGGACCTTCTACGGCAGCGTGGGGAGGGCAGCCTCGAGCGGGATCGGCTTCCTCCCGGTCTACCTCGGTCCCACGCTGATGATGGCGCTCTGGTGGTTCCTGATGCGGAAGATCATCCGCATCAGCAAGGCCCAGCGCATCACCTCCATCGCCGACTTCGTCGCCTCGCGCTACGGCAAGAGCCAGTTGCTCGGTGGCCTGGTCACGGTCATCGCGGTGGTGGGGGTCATCCCCTACATCGCCCTCCAGCTCAAGGCCATCTCCGGCGGCTTCACCATCCTGCAGCACTACCCGGCCATCGTGATGCCGGCCACGGCCGCGGCCGTCCCGGTCCTGGGCGACAGCGCGCTCTACGTCGCCGCCGTGCTGGCCGCCTTCACCGTGCTCTTCGGCACCCGCCACCTCGACGCCACCGAGCGGCACGAGGGGCTGGTGGCGGCCATCGCCTTCGAATCGATCGTGAAGCTGGTGGCCTTCCTGGCGGTGGGGGCCTTCATCACCTTCGGCGTCTTCGACGGCTTCGCCGACATCTTCACGCGGGCGGCGCGGGTGCCCGCCCTCGAGGCGCTCATGACCGTGCCCGGGGGCGGCGGGGGGTACGCCACATGGGCCTTCCTCACCTTCCTCTCGATGCTCTCCATCCTCTTCCTGCCCCGGCAGTTCCAGATCTCGGTGGTGGAGAACGTCGACGAAGACCACATCGAGAAGGCCATCTGGCTCTTTCCCCTCTACCTCCTGCTCATCAATGTCTTCGTGCTGCCGGTGGCGCTCGGCGGGCTCATGCTCTTCCCCTCGGGTGGCGTCGACGCCGACACCTTCGTGCTCACCGTGCCGATGGCCCAGAAGGCCGAGGGGCTGACGCTGCTCGCCTTCCTGGGCGGCCTCTCGGCCGGCAGCGGCATGGTCATCGTCGAGACCATCGCCCTCTCCACCATGGTCTGCAACGACCTGGTCATGCCGGTGCTGCTACGCCTCGCGGCGCTGCGCATCCACGAGCGGCGCGACCTGTCGGGGCTGCTCATCACCATCCGCAGGCTGGCCATCGCCGCCATCCTGCTGCTGGCCTACGTCTACTTCCGCGTCGCCGGCGAGGCCTACGCCCTGGTCTCCATCGGCCTCATCTCCTTCGCCGCGGTGGCCCAGTTCGCGCCGGCCATTCTCGGGGGCCTCTACTGGCGCGGCGCCACCCGGGCCGGCGCCGTGGCGGGGCTGCTGGGCGGCTTCGCGGTCTGGACCTACACGCTCCTGCTCCCTTCCTTCGCCCGATCGGGGTGGCTGCCGGCCAGCTTCCTCACCGCGGGGCCGCTCGGCCTCGACTTGCTGCGGCCGCACCAGCTCTTCGGGCTGGCCGGGCTCGACGACATCTCGCACGGCGTGTTCTGGAGCATGCTCGCCAACGCCTGCCTCTTCGTGGGCGTGTCGATGATCGGGCGCCCCAGCCACGCCGAGTCGACGCAGGCCACTCTCTTCGTCGACGTCTTCCGGCATACCCAGGGGACCGAGCGAACCCGGCTGCTGCGCGGCAGCGCCTCGGTGGGCGAGCTGCTGCCACTGGTCGGCCGCTTCCTCGGACCGGAGCGGGCCCGGGAGGCCTTCGCCGCCTTCGCGCGTCGCCGTGGCGTGGCTTCGCCGGAGGCCCTGCCGGCGGACGCCGGGCTGGTCCACTTCGCCGAGACGCAGCTGGCCGGCGCCATCGGCGGCGCCTCGGCGCGGGTGGTGGTGGCCTCCGTGGTCCAGGAGGAGCCACCTGGCCTCGACGAGGTGATGGACATCCTCGACGAGGCCTCGCAGGTGCGCGCCTACAGCCGCGAGCTGGAGCAGAAGTCAGGCGAGCTGGAGGCGGCCACCACCGGCCTGCGCGCCGCCAACGAGCGGCTTCAGGAACTCGACCGGATGAAGGACGACTTCATGTCCACCGTGACCCATGAGCTGCGTACCCCCCTCACTTCCATCCGTGCCTTCTCCGAGATCCTGCTGGAGGACCCCCACGTCGAGGTGGCCCAGCGCAAGGACTTCCTCTCCATCATCGTCAAGGAGACCGAGCGGCTGACCCGCCTCATAAACCAGATGCTCGACATGGCCAAGATCGAGTCGGGCAGCGCCGAGTGGCGCGCCGCCGAGCTGGACCTTCGCGAGGTGATCGCGGAGGCGACCGCGGCCACCAGCCAGCTCTTCAGCGAGGCCCGGGTGGCTCTCACCCACCTGCTGGGGGAGTCGGCGCCTCGGGTCATGGCCGACCGCGACCGGCTCATGCAGGTCCTCATCAACCTGCTCTCCAACGCCGTGAAGTTCTGCGAATCCGGGCGCGGCCACGTCGAGATCCGGCTCACCACCGCCGCCGGCCAGGCCCGCGTCGACGTGAGCGACAACGGCCCCGGCATCCCGCGCCACCAGCACGAGACCATCTTCGAGAAGTTCCGACAGGGCGGCGACAGCGCCACCGGCAAGCCGCGCGGCACCGGCCTCGGCCTCCCCATCAGCCGCCGCATCATCGAGCACTTCGGGGGCCGGCTCTGGGTCGAGAGCGAACCGGGCCGCGGCGCCACCTTCTCCTTCATCCTCCCGGTGGACCCGGTCGCCGCGGCCACGCCCGCCGGGAGCGAGCTCCGCGTTGTCTAAGGAGGGAATCCATGGCCAGCCGCATCCTCATCATCGACGACGAGCCCAACATCGTCCTCTCGCTCCAGTTCCTCATGAAGCGGGAGGGGTTCGAGGTAGCCGTGGCCGGGGACGGCGAGGCCGCCCTGCGCGCAATGGCCGAGCGCCGGCCAGACCTGGTCATCCTCGACGTCATGATGCCCAGGCTGAATGGCTTCGAGGTCTGCCAGCGCATTCGAGCCGAGCCGGCCTTCCGGAGCGTGGCTGTCCTCATGCTCACCGCCAGGGGGCGCGAGACCGAGATGAAGAGGGGGTTGGAGCTGGGGGCCGACGCCTATGTGACCAAGCCGTTCTCGACCCGGGATCTGGTGGCCGAAGTCCGCCGGCTGCTCGAGGCGAGGACGTGACCGCCATGGAGACCGACGGCGGGACCGGCGCGAACGCCGACTGGAGGCGCAACGCGCTCACCATGTACAGCCCGCTCGCGGCCATCCTGCGCCGGGAGCCACTCACCCTGCCGCCCGAGTCCTCCGTGCGCGAGGCCCTGGAGGCCATGGAGCGGCACAACCTGGACGCCGTGGTGGTGATCGACCCGCCATCGCGGGTGCCGCTCGGAACGTTCACGACGCGTGACCTGGTGCAGCGGGTGACCCTGCCGGGCGGGGACCTCGACCAACCGGTGGCCTGCGTCATGACCGGCGGCCTCCTCACCCTGGGGCCGGGCACCACGGCCCACCGGGCGGCGCTCACCATGGCTCGACTGGGAGTGCGCCACCTGGTGGTGGTGGACGGCGACGGGCGACTGCTGGGCGCCGTCTCGCGCGACGACCTGTTCGGCCTGCAGCGGATAGGCGTGGACCAGGTGAGCGAGCAGATCCAGGCGGCTCGCGACCTGCCCACGCTCCAGGCGGCGGCGGCCGGCATCCGGGGGCTGGCTGGCGGCCTGCTGGTCCATGGAACCAGCGCCGAGACCCTCATCCAGTTCATCACCACGCTCAACGACCTGCTCACCATCCGCATTCTCGAGACCACCGCCGACGAGCGCGCGCTGCCGGGCGTCCCCTGGTGCTGGATCGGCATGGGCTCGGAAGGGCGGCTGGAGCAGACCCTCAACGCCGACCAGTACAACGCCCTCATCATCGACGCCGACGAGGCCGACGGCCCGGCGCTGCGGGAGGCTTTCCTGCCCTTCGCGCTGGCCGTCAGCGCCAAGCTCGAGGCCTGCGGCTTTCCGCGCTGCGGCGGCAACTACCTGGCCGGCAACCCGCGCTGGTGCCTCACCCTGGGTGAGTGGCGGCGCGCCCTCTCCGGTTGGGTGGAGACACCGGAGCCCGAGACCCTGTTCCATGCCTGCACCGTCCTCGACTTCCGGCCCATCTACGGCCAGGCGGCGCTGGCGGAGCGCTTGCGTGAGTGGGTGGGGGCGACGGTGCCCGGCCGCACCGACTTCTTGCGCCAGCTGGCAAAGGCGGCCATGGAGTCCACGCCACCGCTGGGCCAGTTCGGCTCCTTCGTCTACGAATCGGCCCCGACGCATCGTCGCTCCATCGACCTGAAGCAGTCCGGCTCGGTCCTCTTCTCCGACGCGGCCCGCGTCCTGGGCCTGGCGCGCGGGACGCTCCACACCAGCACCGCCGAGCGGCTGCGCGCCGTGGCGGACCGCGGCGTCTTCGACAGCGAGACCGCGGCCGGCCTCATCGATGCCTTCCACTTCATCCACCTGCTGCGGCTGCGCAACCAGGTCGGGCCGACGCGGTTGCCGGTCGGGCCCAACCGGATCTTCCCGCGCCATCTCAACGAGCTGGATCGTCACATCCTCAAGGAGGCCTTCCGGCAGGCTCGGAAGCTCCAGGACTACCTGGCCATGGAGTACCGCCTGCGGGGGTGACGCCGGATCGACGTGATATCTCGCCCGGACTGATCTAGAGGTGAGGGCATGCTCGACGAGACCCTGCTGACCCGAACCACCGCGACCGCCATCCTCGGCATCGACACCCTCTTCGGCGGGGACGTCCTCGACCCCTCCGGCACCGGCCGCTTCATCGCCGACAGCTGGTTCTCCGACGAGCCGCTTCCCCCTGCCTACACCCATCCGGCCGCCGCGGCGCTCCGCAAGGCGGGCGGGGTCGCGGCCAAGGCCCCGGAGCTCGCCGCCCTCGACGCCTACCTCGCCGCCGTCGACGTGGCGGCCGCGGTTCAGGAACTGGCCCGCCTGGCCAGCGGGGTCGGTGGCCTGCGCGGCGCGTATCTCGCCGGCATGGCCGACAGCCTGCAGGCCATGTGGGATCTCGGGCAGGAGCTGGTCGGCCGGGGGCCGAAGGTCGACTACGACCGCTGCGTCGTCACCTCCACCGGCAAGCCCCCGGAGCCGTCGAAGCCCGAGGCCAAGCGCCGTCGCGTGGCCGAACTGCTGGCCAAGGCTGGCTACAGGTCCGGCACGCCGGAGGAGCTGCTGGCGGCCGTCGACGCCTGGCGAGGCGAGCGGCTGGTGCCGAAGAAGTCGATCGCCCAGCTGGCCGACGCCTTCATCGCCCAGCTCGACGAGGGGACGCGGCGACACCTGGTCCCCCACCTGCCGCCCGCGCTCCGCGACGTGCCGCGCGCCAACATCACCTTCCTCCCCATCGCCGACGCCTGGTTCTCTGGCTCGATGAACTACATCGGCCGGGCCCGCCACGCCGACGGCTCGCCCAGGTTCGAGGCCAACTACGAGATCAACGCCTCGCTCGAGATCTCGGTGCCGGAGTTCGCCCAGCTGGTGAGCCACGAGGTGGTCCCGGGCCACGTCACCAACTTCGCCTGGACCCAGGGGCTCTTCGTCGGCAAGCGGCTCGGCTTCGAGGCGACGGTGCTCACCATGAACACCCGCGGGGCAGCCCTCTCCGAGGGGATCGCCAACAACGCCATCCTCATGGCCTTCGGCGTCACCGAGGTGGAGCAGCTCCCCGGCGACGACCTGCAGCTCGGCACGCTGCTGGCGCTGCTTCAGGACGACGCCAAGAACCAGTCCTCCTGGCTCACCTGGCGCGAGGGGCTGGCCCAGGCCGAGGTGGCCGCCACCCTGCGCCGCGACTTCCTCTGCTCCGCCGAGCGGGCCGACAAGCTCTCCGGCGCCTGGGGGCGTCACCCGCTGCTCGGCCGCATGTACCTGCCGGCCTACCGGGCCGGCACCGAGAAGGTGGCCGAGCTGCGCCGCCGTTACCCAGCCGCGAAGGTGATCCCGGCGCTCTACAACGTCCACGGGCTGGTCGATCTCGTCACCATCGACCGGGTCCTGGTGCCCCGGTGAGCCGCTCCCGCCGGCAGGCCACCAGGTAATCCCACCGTGCCACGCACCGGGCTCTCGCTCGCCGAGGCGAGGCGCGTGGCGCTGGCCGCGCAGGGCTTCGCAGTGGGCCGTCCGGCCCGGCCCGGGGCCCGCCACCTGCTTGCGACGGTGCGCCGGCTCGGCCTGCTCCAGTTCGACTCGGTCGGCGTGCTGGTGCCGGCCCACTACCAGCCGCTCTTCTCCCGCCTCGGCCCCTACGACCGGACGCTGCTCGACGACCTGACCTACCGGCGCCGACGGCTCACCGAGCAGTGGGCCCACGAAGCCTCGATCATCCCGGTCGAGACCTGGCCCCTCTTGCGCCACCGCATGGAGGCGCACCGGCTCCGGCCCCGCGGCTTCGAGCAGGTGCTGGCGCGCCACCCGGACTACGCCGGCGAGGTGCTGGCCGAGGTTCGGGCGCGGGGGCCGCTGGCCGCCGAGGCGCTGCACCACCCGGCCGGGAGCGAGCGCCGCCTCCCGGAGTCCTGGTTCGGGACCTTCCCGCGGGCCACGCTCGAGGCCTTTTTCGGGCGCGGGGAGCTGGCCGTGGCGGGGCGACTGCGCAACCTGGCCCGCCAGTACGACCTGGCCGAGCGGGTCATCCCGGCGGGGCCGCTGGCCCGGCGGGTGGCGCCCGACGAGGCCCGGCGGGCCCTGCTCGAGCAGGCGGCGCGCGCCCACGGCGTCGGCACCGTGCGCGACCTGGCCGACTACTTCCGCATGCGCACCGCCGAGGCCCTGCCCCGGCTCGAGGAGCTGCGCGAGGCCGGGGCGCTGCGCCTGGTCCGGGTCGAGGGCTGGCGCGAGCCGGCGCTGCTCCACACCGAGGCGGTCCTGCCGCGCCGCCTCGAGGCGGCCGCCCTGCTCTCCCCCATCGACCCGGTGGTCTGGTTCCGGCCGCGGGCGCTGCGGCTCTTCGGTCTCGACCACCGGCTGGAGATCTACACGCCGGCGGCCAAGCGGCGCTGGGGCTACTACGTCCTCCCCTTCCTGCTCGGCGACCAGCTGGTGGCGCGGCTCGACCTGCGCGCCGATCGCGAGGCAGGGCGACTGCTGGTGCTGGCGGCCCACCTCGAGGCTGGCCACCGGGCCGGCGAGGTGACCGAACCGCTCGCCACCGAGCTCGGGCAGCTTGCGGCCTGGCTCGGGCTCGAGGAGGTGCGGGTGGCGCGGCGCGGGCGGCTGGCGGCGGCGCTCGCGGCCGAGGTCCGGTCGCGCTAAGTACCCCAGGTTCCCCAACCCAGGCAGGATCCAGAATGCGCCTCCTCCACACCATGCTCCGCGTCGGCGACCTGGAGCGGTCGCTCCGCTTCTACGTCGAGGTGCTCGGCATGACGCTGCTGCGCCGGCACGACTACCCGGAGGGCAAGTTCACCCTCGCCTTCGTCGGCTATGGGCCGGAGAGCGAGCAGGCGGCCATCGAGCTCACCTGGAACTGGGGGACCAGCAGCTACGAACTCGGCGCCGGGTTCGGCCACGTGGCGCTGGAGGTGCCCGACGCCGCGGCCGCCTGCGCCGAGATCAAGCGGCGCGGCGGCGTGGTGACGCGGGAGGCCGGCCCGATGAAGCACGGCACCACCGTGATCGCCTTCGTGCAGGACCCGGACGGCTACAAGATCGAGCTGATCCAGCGGAAGCCCTGACCGGGGCGGGAGAGGGGCGAGCCGCGTGGCGCGACACCGCGACCAGCCGGGCTGGGAGGTGGCCTTGGCCGGGCAGCTTACGGCCGGGCGTCTCCCGAGCGACGCCCGCTTCGATCGGCTCTTCGGCGAGCTGCTGCTGCCTCTGGCGGCGCTCCACTTCACGCCGGTGGCTGTGGCGGCGCGGGCCGCCGCCTGGTTGACCGGGGGTGGAGCTACCAGCGTGGCCGATCTCGGCGCCGGGGCCGGCAAGTTCTGCCTGGTCGGGGCGGCGGTGACCGGCGCCACCTTCACCGGGCTGGAGCAGCGCCCCGGTCTGGTGGAGGTGGCTCGCGACGTGGCCAGGCGGCTCGGGCTGGGCGCCGCTCGCTTCATCGAGGCCGACGTCCTGACCGCGCCGCTGGCCCGCTACGGCGCCTTCTACATCTGCAACCCGTTCGCCGAGGGCGAGGCCGAGCCGGACGAGTGGCTCGATCCGTCGCTCCCGGCGCCCGACAGGCTCACCGCCGCCACCGCCCTCTCGGCCCGGCTGGCGGCGCTCCCGT
>JANPOM010000263.1:0-2821 GCA_031427995.1 Anaeromyxobacter sp.
AGCGCCGGTGGCGACCGAGGACAATGAGGAGGTCGAGCGGGTCCACGAACGCGGCGGGGCGACGCGCCCCAGCGCGGGCGGCGTCGGGAGCCGGCCGCGAGGCCTCTGGCGTTTGACCGTTC
The DNA here is from genome assembly GCA_031427995.1 of Anaeromyxobacter sp. GTDB lineage: Bacteria > Myxococcota > Myxococcia > Myxococcales > Anaeromyxobacteraceae > JADKCZ01. Next base: position 123 of record JANPOM010000263.1, read on the forward strand.
ATGATCCCCTCCCTCTCACGGGATGAGAATCTTGAGCGCCGCGACGCCCAGGCCGAACTGGTAGAAGATCTGCGACCAGTCCTTCAACTCCCGCACCCAGGAGATGGGCGCGTAGTCGTCCGGCACCACGATGGCGTCGTTGGGCATGATGCGGGTGCCGCCGAAGCTGGAGAACCAGCCCGCCTGCCGGCTAGAGATGACCGATCCGTCGGCGCGGAGCACGTAGGCGCTGCCGGCGTCCGCGCTGCGGGTGGGGCCGCCGGCCTGCTTGAGGTAATCCCTCAGCCGCTTCTCCTTGGAGTGGATGAAGCTGGTCTGGTTGTAGACCGCCCCGTAGACGCCCACCGTCGAGTAACGGTGCGGCACGAAGAGCCGGTCGCCGTCCTCGAGCACCACGTCCGGGAGGTCGGCGACGGTGGCGGCCTCGGGCTCGAGCTCCAGCACCATCCGGCCGCTGGCCTTGAGGCCGCGCACCTTGCCGATGGTGCCGCGCTGGGTCTCCAGCTGGGCGCGCGTGGCGGCGGCCTCCTCGGCGGTGGCGGCGCGGCTGAGCCGCTCGGTGGCGGCGAACTCCAGCTCCTTCTCGGCGCGCAGGGCCACCTCCTCGAGGCGGCTCTGCTGCTGCCGCCGCAGGCTCTCGCGGGTGAACTCGGAGCCGAACAGATAGGCCTCGGGGGACAGGCCGCCGGCCCGCTCCACCAGCTGGCGCAGGGTCTCCCCGGGCCGCACCTGGTAGAAGCCCGGCGTGGCCACCTCGCCCTCCACCCGCACGAAGTAGGTGCGCTTGCCGGCCGGCGCCAGGATGTCCTTCTGCGAGAAGACGGTGACCACGTCGCCCGGCTGGAGCGCCAGGTCGTGGGCCGGGTCCCGGTCCACCAGGGCCTTGCGCAGGCTGAAGGGGAGCAGCACCGGCTCCAGGGTGGTCCGGTCGAGCCGCTCGACCACCGCGTACTCCCAGTTCACCTCATCGACCAGGTTCTCCACTTCGGTCTGGAGCCGCTCGGCGGCGGCCGTGGTGGCCGGGCCGCCGCTGGGCCGCTCGGCGGCCCGGGGGCGGACCGCGTTGGCCCTGGCCGCCACCCGCTCCCAGTAGCTCTCCGGGATGAGGACACCCCGGTCCGGGATGAGGCGGGACACGGTGAGCCCCTCGGTCCACTCGGTGCGGATGGGGAAGGCCACGTTGCCGCGCAGCGTGACCGCGTTGCTGAACTTCTGGGAGAGGCTGCGCAGGCGGGCCACGTCGCCGTCCTTGACGGGCGTGGCGAGCGCCGCCGGGCCGAAGGGCAGCTCCTGCACCACCCGCCCGCGCTCCTGGTCGAGCCGCTCGAGCTGGATGGAGTGGGCGTCGGCCGTGGTGGTGAGTCCGCCGGCGTAGCCGATGAGCTCCGCGAGCGTGGTGCCGCCGCGGGCGAGCTCGAAGATGGCCGGTGTCTTGACCCGCCCGGCCAGGGCCGCCTGCGGCCCGCCCGGCGGGATGAAGATGACGTCGCCCGACTGGAGCCGGAGGTCCTTCGACTTGTCGCCGCGGACCAGCAGCTCGTAGAGGTCGAGCTCGCCCACCAGGGCGTCGCCGCGACGCAGCTCGATGCGCCGCATCGAGCCGGTGGGCGACGGGCCGCCGGAGGCGAAGAGCGCGTTGACGAGCGTGCTCAGCGCGCTCACCTGGTAGAGGCCGGGGCGCTCGGTCTGGCCGACCACGAAGACCTGGATGGACCGCAGGCGCCCGAGCGAGGCGGTCAGCTCGAAGTCCTTGTAGAGCCGCCCGACGGCGGCGCGCAGCCGCGCCTCCAGCGCCTGGAAGCGCAGGCCGGCAACGCTCACCGCGCCCACCCTCGGTATGTGGATGGTCCCCTCGCGGGAGACGGTGGCCCGCACGTCGAGCTCCACCTGGCCCCAGCCGCGGATGACGAGTTCGTCGCCCGGGCCGAGGACGTACTCGGCCGAGGGCGGCAGGTCGGCCGGCGCGAAGGTGCCGGGGGCGGCCGAGAAGAGGTCGCGGCCGAAGAGGGGGAGCATGGCGCCGGTCGAAATGGCGGCGAAGAGCTGGAAGTCGGTGGGCGGCGGGGGCGGCTGCTGCGCCGTGGGGCCGGTGTCGCGAGCGTTGGCCAGTCCTGCCTCGAGATCGCGCGTGGGCGGGTCGGCGGCGCGCAGCACCTCCACTCCCCGCGGGACGCCCAGCCCGGGGACGAGCGAGGGCACGGAACCGCCCGTGCCTTGCGGCCGGACGGCGCCGCTGCCCAGGAGGCTTCGCTCCAGCGCGGAGTCCTGCGCTCCGCCGGGTCGCGGCGTGAGGAGGAGCACGACCTGGAGCGACGACAGGAGGGCGGCGGATCGGATGCGCTTCAAGCTCATGCGGCGGGCCTTCATGGTCTGGTGTCCGCGCAGCGCGACGAAGCGATCCCCGGAGCATGGTGCGCCGTGGGCTCTCCGGCGGTTCAGAGGGTCGGCGGGTCGTTTGTACCCTGGCGGGAAAGCGCTGTCGAGCCACGGGGTTGGGTCGGAGAGGCGAGCCTGGCGCCCGGCCCAGGCATCGCGGGAACGGACGGTGTATCAGCACGACCGTGAGTCCGCGTTTGGAAAGCATAGAGGAGGCGCGTCGGGGATGGTGACCGTCGCCCTCGCCTTCCTGGCAGCCGCCGTCGTCAGCGCGGCCCTGACGCCGCTGGTCAGGTACGCCGCCACCCGCTGGAGCCTGCGGC
>JANPOM010000264.1:0-1404 GCA_031427995.1 Anaeromyxobacter sp.
GATCATCATGTCGGTGGGCGTGCTGGCCATCACCTACATGCCGTTCCTCACCACCGGCGTGGTGCAGCTCTTCGCGCGGTAGCGTGGTAGGCGTGGCGCATGGGACATTTCGGCCGCCTCAAGACGGAGTACCGCGACCTCGCCGATCGGCTGCAGGCCGGGCCGGTGGCCTACCCGGAGCCGGACGACCCGGTGGCGCGCCAGGGCTGGCAGGAGATCCTGGAGATCCTCTACACCCCTGAGGAGGCGGCGCTGGCGGCCCGCCTGCCGGTGCGCCCCATGTCGCTGGAGAAGCTCTCGGCGCGGGTCGGCATCCCCGCCGAGGCGCTGCGGCCGCGGCTCGAGGTGATGGCCGACAAGGGGCTGGTGATGGACCTGGTCCATGCCCGCACCGGCCGCACCGCCTGGTTCCTCTCGCCGCCGGTGGTCGGCTTCTTCGAGTACTCGCTGATGCGGGCCAAGGACTCGGTGCCGAAGAAGCGCATGGCCGAGGCGCTCCACGCCTACACCCACGGTGACGAGGCCTTCGCTCGCGAGGCCTTCGGCGGCGACACCGTAATTGGCCGGGCCCTGGTCCACGAGCCGGCCCTGGCCGACGGCTCGCTCCCCGAGGTGCTCGACTGGCAGCGGGCCTCTGGCGTGATCGGCGAGGCCCGGGCCTGGGCGGTCTCGCTCTGTTACTGCCGGCACAAGGCCGAGCACCTCGGCGAGGCCTGCGCGGCCCCAATGGACAACTGCCTCTCGGTCAACGGCGGCGCCGAGTTCGTCATCCGGCGCGGCTTCGGCAGGGCCATCGGGAAGAGCGAGGCGCTGGAGCTGCTGGCTCGCTCGCGCCAGGCCGGGCTGGTGCAGATCGCCGACAACGTCCAGAGCCGCCCCACCTTCGTGTGCAACTGCTGCGGCTGCTGCTGCGAGCAGTTGCAGGGGGCCAACCGCTGGGGGCTGGCCTCGGTCAACCCCAGCGGCTTCGCCCCCAGTCGCGACGCCGCCAGCTGCAGCGGCTGCTCGCGCTGCGCCCGGGCCTGCCCGGTTGCGGCCATCGAGATGGTGCCGGAGCGCCACGCCGGCAAGCCGAAGAACGGCCTGGCCCCGCGCATCGACGGCGAGCGCTGCATCGGCTGCGGCGTCTGCGCCACCGCCTGCCACAAGGGGTCGCTCACGATGGTGCCTGGCGGCGCCCCGCGCCAGGTGCCGGCCACCGCCGTGGAGCGGATGGTGCGCATGGCCATCGAGCGCGGCCGGCTGGCGGACCTGCTCTTCGACGAGGGGGCTGGCGCCGGGAGCCGCTTCCTGCACCACGCGGTGCGGGCTCTCACCAACCTTCCCGGCGCGGCGCGGGTGATGGCCAGCGAGCAGGTGAAGTCGCGCTTCGTGAAGGCCGCGCTGGCGGGGTTCAAGGGCTAG
>JANPOM010000265.1:0-1529 GCA_031427995.1 Anaeromyxobacter sp.
GGAACACCAGCCTGAGCGTGGAGGCCCTCGCGAGCGCGTTGAACGTGTCAACCCTGTACGGAGCCAACGCCGGATGGAAGATCAGGACTCTGGGCAGCGCCATTCCTCAGCCTCACGAAAGCCAATGTACCCCACCGGAAGCGCGAGCAGGAACCCCGGAAGGGCGTTGGTGCTCACTCCACCCGCTCGAAGCGGGCCCACTGCGAGTCGCCGACGGCGTCACGCTGCAGGTGGAGCAGCGCCGGCACCGCGGGCGGCAAGGTGAGCGCCACCCAGGCCGCGTCGAGCGCGAGGCGGAGGCGCGAGCTGGGCAGCCTCCGGATGCGGTTGGGCATCGACCCAGGCCGCTGGGCCGCGCGGAGGTACCGGTAGGAGAGGAAGCGCCGCGCGAAGGGGAGGAAGGGCTCCGCCTCGATCCGGTGCTCCGCCAGCCGCCAGCCGTGGCGCGCCCCGAAGAGCCGGAGCGCCTCCCTGGTCCATCGGCTCAGGTGGTTGGGCGGCATGTCGAGCAGCGCGCCGTGGCGCTCGAAGAAGTCCACCCGCTGGTCGTTGGGAACTCCCACGAACAGCGAGGCGCCTCCGCGGGCCAGGGCGGCCAGGCGCTGGAACACCGCATCGGGCCGGTCGAGGTGCTCCAGCACCTGGAAGAGGCAGAGGACGTCGTACCGCCCGTCGTGCTCGTTCGGGAGCGCCCGGACGTCGATGGCCTCGCAGCGGACCCCCAGGTCGCGGATGGCCCGCCTTCCGTAGTCGGAGAACTCGGTGGCGAAGACGTCCTCGGGCCGGAAGGCGCCGGAGGAGAGGCGCCGCAGGAAGGCACCGTCGCCGGCGCCCACCTCGAGGAGCGAGCGCGGGCGGGCCGGACCCGCAGCGAGGGCCTGCAGCGTGAGGCGGTGCTCCCACTTGTCGGCCGGGTAGTGGGTGCGGTGGTAGGCCAGCCCGTAGAAGGTGGCGTCGCCGCCGACGAAGGGCTCGGCGTAGCCGAAGCCGCAGCCGCGGCACCGGAGCACCCGGCAGTGCTCGCCCTCCCAGAGCTCCCGAATGTGCCGCTCGAGTTCCCGGTGGCGTGCCGGGTCCGCCTCGGCGAGCACGAAATGCTGCGCAGCCTCGGCGGTCCCCACCTCGAGGACCGTCGCAAGGTCATCGCCGCCGCAAGCTGGGCAGGCGCCGTTCGCTCCCTCATCGCACTGCTCGCTCGCCACCATTGCGCCTCCGGCCGCGCGGGAGGACCCTGCCTCCGAGGCGCGCCAGGGTCAAGGCGGGCCCCCCAGGGCCCCTCCCCAGATCCGATCCGCGCTCGCCCAGGATGAGCTCCGTCGGCGTCCGGGAGCTGCACCCGCTGGCACGTGCGCTCTATTGCGACCATGTCGCAGCTGGACCCGCTCGCAACCCCAACGTGCTCCCCGTCTCTATTCGTGTCGGGGAAGTACGGGACTGGAGTAGTCCCGCCGGCGCACCCCACCTTGGGACCGCACCACCTGTCCTGCCTCAAGGCGCACGGGTGTCAACTCGTGGGAGAGATTCGACAC
>JANPOM010000266.1:0-1179 GCA_031427995.1 Anaeromyxobacter sp.
GGAGGCGCGCTTCCTCGAGCGGACCTGGGCCCGGCTCGACGGCGCCACCGTCATCACCTTCCATGGCGGCGGCTTCGACCTCCCGGTGCTGGCGCTCCGCTCGCTCAAGCTCCAGGTTCCGGCCCCGGCCTGGTTCGCCGGGGCTCGACGGGCCGGGTCACCGGCCCACGTCGACGTGAAGGAACTGCTGGCCGGCGCCGGCTCGGGGGGCGCGGCGCCGCTCGACCTCTACGCCAAGCTGGTCGGCCTGCCGGGCAAGGTCGACGTGGCAGGGGGAGACGTCGGCGCTCTCTATGCGGCCGGGGACCACGACACCATCGCCGCCTACTGCATGACCGACGTGGTCCAGACCTGGTTGCTCTGGCTGCGCCACCGCCTGGTCGACGGCTCGCTCAGCGCCGACGCCTACGAGGAGAGCGCCGAGGCGGCGCAAGCCCGGCTTCCCGGCCTGCTGGCGGCGCACCTCTCGGCCGGCGAACTGGCCTCCCTGTCGGGCTTCCTGCAGAAGTGCGCGCCGTACTTCGGCGCGACGCGAGCCATGCAGCGTCGTGTCCTGCAGGCCACCCGCTAGAGCGGAGCGGTCCCAGCGGCACCCGGTGTGGCGTCACCTACGCCACGTTGCGCGAGCTTCAACCGGGGCGCCAGGGCGGCTCGGCGCCACCCTCTGGCGAGATCACCGGTGCCGGCAGGCCCAGCAACCCCGCGGCCGTCGCCGCCAGCTGGTTCACGTCGTCCCGGCTCCAACCCTCGGCCGCCGCGGCGATCCTGCCACCCCGCTCGACCAGCACCCAGGTCGGCGTGACGCGGGCGCCGAGCGCGTCCGAGGCACGCCACGGCTCCGGATCTCGCAGCAGTCGCACCTTCCCGTCCCAGCCGCAGGCCTTCGCGAACCCGATGGTCTCGGCCTCGTCGTCCTGTGAGAGTGCCACCAGGTTGAGCCCGGTGAGCTGGGCGAAGCGAGGCAGTACCGGGCCGGCCACGGCGGTGGCTGGGCAGTCGGCCTTGTAGACGAAGAGGAGCGCCGGCCCGGCATCCGCCAGCGCCGGGAGCCGCAGCAGCGCGCCGGACCCGTCGGTCACCTCGACGAGTGGGAGCGGCTGGCCGGCCTCCAGGCGTGGCGGCAGCGCGGGCACGATGGCGCGCCGGTCCCGCTACCGCGGACCCTTCTTGGCGCGGCGC
>JANPOM010000267.1:0-3033 GCA_031427995.1 Anaeromyxobacter sp.
GACGTCACTCGACGACCTCTCCTCGGAGGGCGAGGTGCCGCAGCTGGCCAATGGCAAGCCCGAACCGGCGGCCGGGTCGCAGGCCAGCAAGCCGTCGACCTTCACCTCGTGGGTGTACGAGGCGCTGATCGCAGTCTTGCAGCTCCTCGGCGAGGGGCTCGTCTTCCTCATCCGGTGGATGTCAAAGATCCTCACGGCGACGCTCTTCATCCTGGGGCCGCTGGCGCTCGTGGCCGGCATCCCACGCATGAGCAGCACCGGAACCCGGTGGTTCCATCGGTTCGTGACCATCGCAAGCTGGCCGATCTTCGCGGGCGTGCTGCTCGCGGTCATGGTCGCCCTCGGCGGCCAGGGCTCCCTGCACAAGAGTTACCTCGAGTGCCTGGTCGCTTCGCTGGTCATGCTGGTCACCGCGCTCTCGACACCCACGCTCGCAAGCCACGTGGTCGGCGGCGCGCTGCAGAACTTCGCCGCCGCCGGCTTCGGCTCCGCCAGAAGTGCGCACAAGGACGGGGCGGCGCCCGCGGCGAGGGCAGCCGCAGCGGTTGCTGGAGGCATCAAGGGGATGGTCGTCTCGGCGGCGTCGTCGGTAGCTGGTCGCCTCTCGGGCGGCGACGGCGGCTCGGGTGGCAGCTCAGGTCCCGGGCACGGCGGCCGTGGCGGTGGCGTCCTCGCCAATCCCCCTGGCGGTGTGCCGTCGGGTAGTCGCGGTGCACGTGGTCGAGCTCAGGCTGCTGGCAACGGCTCCGGACCCGCGAGGGGCGGTCAGGGGGCCCAAGCGAATGGCGGCGTCGTCGCGAACCGGCCGACTCCTCCGGCGCCTCAGCCTGCGCCGCGGGAAGCTCCCCAAGGCGGCACACCGAGTCCCGGAGGGAAGGGCTCCGGCGCTCGTTGATGGTCCCAGGCGTCGAGGGAAGGAGAGGAGCAACAGATGGAGCGGCAAGCGGTGATCAAGACGGAGCGAAAGGGCAGCCTGGCGCCCCCAGGCTCACCGCCAGCGGTCTGGGCCGCCTTCGCCGCCCAGGGCGCCTGGAAGACATGGACCATCGTTGGCCTGCTCGGGCTCGTGGCGCTGCAGTCTCTTGCGGTCATCCGGCTCGCCACTCGCCCACCTGAAGTGGTGCTCCTCGACGCCGCGGGCGGCGTCACGCCGGTGCGCAGGTCGGTCGCCACCGATGCGCTCCTCAAGTTCCTCGCCGAGCGGACCCGCCCACCCGAGGTGGCCATCGTCCGCTTCACGCGCGACTTCCTCCACCTCGCGCTGGCGGTCAACTCCAGCACGGTCGAAGCCAGCTGGCCGGCCGCCCTCGCCATGATGGCGCCCGACCTGCGATCGCGAGTGGAAGCGGAGGCCGCGCGGAGCCGACTTGTCGAGACCTGGCGGCTCGCCCAGCGTAAGACCGACCTGGCCTTCGAGGACATCGTGCTCGAAGACCGGACGCCTAGCCTGCTCGCCATCCGGGCCACGATGTCCCGGCGGACCGGGCCGCTCGTCGAAGGCGCAGGCCCGAGCAGCACCGATCGGGTGCAGGTCGAACTGGTGGCGCGCATCGTGTCCCCGTCCCTCGACCGCCCGGACGGCTTGGAGGTGGCTGAGTGGCGGCTGACGCCCCATCCGGTTACGAACACATCGTCTAAACCGGGTGCGAACACCAAGGGAGTCTCCGATGCGCCTTGAGAGGGTGCTCGTTCGGGTGGTAGCCGCCGCCGTGCTGGCCACTGGTTTGGCTGGGGAGATCGCAGCGGCAGCCGATCCGAGGGCCTCGACGCGCCGCGAGCTGCGCCGCCGGCGGCTGATCATCGACGACCAGACGCTCGGCTCACTCCCCGAGCTCCACGTCGCCGGAGGTTCTGCGACCATCCTCACCTTCGAGATCCCGGTGAGGGAGAACGGGGCCCTCATCGCGGACACCCGTGGGCTCTTTCACCCGCCGACCCAGACCGACAAGACAGTCATCCTGGTCCCCAAGGCCGACCTCGCCCAGCCGGCCGCCCTGAGCGTCACCCTGTCCGACGGGACGGTCCTGAGCTTCAAGCTCCTGTCGGTGCCGAAGGAGGCCGACGTCCAGGTCGACGTGATCCTGGCGCTGCAGAGCCGGGCCTCGCCCGACTCGGCGCAGGCGCTCAAGACCACCATCGAGCAACTCCGCGGCGAGCTCGACGAGTGCCAGGCCTCCTCGGCGACCGCAGGCGCGGCCAAGCTCGCGGCGCTCCTCCTCGGCCAAGACCTCGAGCAGCCTCAGACCTTCGACCGCCATGCGCTCCGGGGCGGGGACAAGCAGAACCGCCTCCTCGTCGAGTCGCGCTGGGTCTACCGGCTGGTCGGACTCACCTACCTGGTCTTCACCGTCGAGAACCGCGATCCGTCGAAGGCGTGGACGTTTGACCGCGCCGAGGTGAAGCTGACCGCCGCTGGCGAAGCGGTTGACCTCCGTGTCCTCGCGTCCGCCGCCGAGGTGCCGATTCTGGCGCCAGGGCAGGGCGGCATGGTCGTGGTCGCATTCAAGACCCCGAGCCAGACCGCCGCGCATCGGTACACCGTGTCCTTCGCCGAGAAGGACGGTGGGAGGCGGGTCGTCCTCGAGGGGTTGTCCCCATGAGCGGCCAGGCGATCAAGCCGGAATACCTGACGCCCGGCACGACGGTCGGCGCCTACCAGATCGTCGAGCAGGTCGCGTCAGGTGGCTTCGGCTACGTCTACCGCGTCCGCCGCGATGGCCGGATCTACGCGCTCAAGATCGGCCGGGCGAGGCTCTCGGCGCTCGCCCCCGACGAGCGCGCTTCCAGCGTCGAGCGGCTCGAGCGGGAGATCGCCGCCCTGACCAGCCTGCACCACCGCAACATCGTCCGTGTCCACTCATTCGAGCGCTGGCCTGACCTGGAAGGCGGATTCCCGTACCTCGTCATGGACTTCGTGGCGGGCTTGCCGCTGCAGGAGTGGCGGACCGGCGCGACTCCAGCGCTCGATCGTATCGTCGCTGTCTTCGAGAAGATCGCCGGCGCGCTGAACCACATGCACGAGCTCGGAATCAT
>JANPOM010000268.1:0-4747 GCA_031427995.1 Anaeromyxobacter sp.
ACCGGGAGTTGGCGGGTCAGCACCGCGGCGGTGCCTCCGGCGCCGATCACGGTCACGGTGCCGGCCCGGGTGCCGAGGTTGTAGCTGACGTAGGTGTTGCCCCGACCAGCAGCGAAGCCATCCGACCAGGTGACGCTGACGGAGTTGGAGACATCGGCGTTGGTCACGCCCGTCAGGTTGTCGGTGCTTTCGCCGCCGCGCAGGCTGAAGTTGAGCTGCGTCGTCGGATCCGGCTGGTAGCGCACCGAGAGGGTGGCGTCCTGGCTGGTGAGGTCGGTGACGGCGCGCCGGGAGTCGTGGGTGTCCGCGCGGGACAGCCGAAGATCGAGCGACGGGAGATCGGCCGGCTTCCAGCCGGCGTAGGCCGAGAGACCGAGGCGGGTGACCCCGGGTGCGGTGACTGTGACGCCGGCGGTCCGGCTCTCCGTCACCTCGCCCCGGTAGTCGGCGTCCAGGCCGCCATTCAGGACTGGGCTGCCGAACCGGAGCCCGCCGAAGAAGGTGTACTTCTTGTCGTACGACTCGGCCGCGAGCCCACCGGTGGTGTTCCGGCCGGAGGTCCAGTCGAGGTTGCCACCCGCCGTCAACCTGAAGAGCGGGTAGATCGGCTCGTCGAGCGTCAGCCGGTACTTCTGCAGGTAGATGGTGCCGTCGCTCCTGGCCTTGAGGCCGGTCTCGTCGGTGACGGTGGTGCTGTTCACGATCAGCCCCTCGCTGACCTGGGCCGAGAGGGCCTGGCCGCGGCCAGGGCCAGGCCACAGGGCCAGGAGCAAGCCCAGCGCGGCGAGGAATGGGCCCGGCTGGAGCCTCGGCTCGGCCACCCGTCAGTTCCTCTCGCCCACCAGCGTGACCCTATCGGCCCCGGCCCCAACCTCGAGCACGGAGCGGACGCGCCGGCTGGCCAGATCGACCACGGCAACGGCCCCACGCGAGGGGACCACCGCCAGCAGCGTCCCCTCGTGGGTGTCGAGGGCCAGCCGGCTCACCGGGCCGGGCACGGCGATCGAGTCGATGGGGACCAGCGCGAACGGATCGTAGACCTCGACCACCGCTTGATCCGAGCGCCCCAGGTAGAGCAGGTCGGTGCGCGGATCGACCTGGAGCGCCGCGGCGCCCAGTCCGACGTGCGTGCGCGAGACCACCGCCAGGTCGGGGATCGACCAGGTGGTCATGTAGGCCGAGCCGCGGTGGATCACGTGGAGCCGGGTGCCGGCCCGGTTGAGCGCGGCTCGTAGCGGTTCGGCGTCGGTGCGGGCCGTGGCCGCCACGGTCCGGCTGGCCAAGTCCAGCACGGTGATGGTGCCGGTGCGGCGGGAGAGGACATAGCCCCGGCGACCGCCGGCGTCGAGCAGGAGTGCCTCCGGCTCCTCGGCCAGGGGGAGCCGGTCGAGCACCATCGAGGCGGCCGGGTCCACGAAGATGGCGCTGCTGGAGCCGCGCCCCAGCACCACCAGCAGCCGGCCGTCCGGGGTGAGGGCCAGCTCGCCTGGGTCGTCGCCGGCCCGCAAGTTGATCCGCTCAAGCGGCTCGCCGGAGGAGAGGTCGATCACCTGCACCCGGTCCTCGCCGCCCAGGGCGAGGTAGCCGCGGCTGGCGGCGCCATCGAGCACCAGACCGTGCGGCTCACGGCCAGTCGGGATGAGCGCGGTGACGCGCCGGGCGCGGCGATCGAACATGGCGAGCGCCGCCTGGTCCGGGCTGACCGCGTAGCCGGAGAGGCGTACTTCCGATGATCCGGGTTCGAGCGCCACGGCCGTGAAGGGTGCGGCCAGCCCCTGCTCCGGCTCGAGGGCCTGCCGCTCGCGCAAGGTGACGCTCAGGACCACCGCCCGGCCGCGCCGCAGCGTGAAACCAGCCTGGACCTGCACCGGCTCCCTCGAGACCAGCAGGTCAGCCGGCCGTCCGGCTGAACCACCTTCCGCCCCGGCCAGCGTGGCGCGGGATATGCGTACGGCCAGGCCGACGTACTGACCGGGTGGCACGCGACCCCGGGCCAGCAGCCGCTGATCCCGCGCCGTGGCGCCGGTCACCTCCGGCAACAGCAGGTCGAGCGGGACCTCTTCGCCACCGGCGCGCAGCAGCGCCGCTCCGGCCAGCGTCAGGCCGAGCCGCTCGGCGTCACGCGGAAGGGGCTCGAGGTAGACCGCCACCTCGCCCTCCGACAGGAGCGCCGGCAGCGACGGCCGGACCGTGGCCCGCACCTGGCATCCGGCCGGCCCGCCAAGCAACAGCACGCCCAGTGCGGCGACGACGATGAGTCTCATCCGTCCTCCGTGGGTACGGAGCAAAAAAAGGGGGCCGCGCGAGCGGCCCCCTCTCTAGCACACCTGCAAGTCCGTGACGACGCGAACTAATCCTTCGCGTGGCACTTGTTGCATTGAACGCGGGCGTACGGGCCGAACAGGGTGGCCGGACGGCCATTGTAAGCGGCAACCTGCAGCCCCGTCGTGTAGCCCGTGTTGATCTTGCCTTCCGTGGTCGACGAGTCGTAGATGGCCGCGTTGGCCGCGTCGGCGATCGTCATGAACTCGTTGACCAGGTTGAAGCGGGTCATGCTCTCGAAGCCGGACGCGTGGGCGCGGTGGCAGGAGAGGCAGAGCACGTTGCTGGTGGTGGCCGCGGCGGTCGGGGCGGCCTGGAAGGCCTTGAGGGCCGTGATGCCAGCCAGCGTCGCGGTGTCACCGGTCTCGAAAGGCGCCAGGGCGGAGTACTGGGCGCCCGTGCCGGTCATGATGCCCGAGGAGACGTAGGCCGAGTAGTTGGCGGCGATGGGCGCCGTCAGCTTCGCGCCGTCGCCGGCCGGGTGAACCAGGCCCAGGGTCCCGGAGGTGTAGGTGTCCTGGTGCATGCCGGTGTGGCAGTTGCCGCAGTACTCGGACATGCCCGAGCCGTAGCCGACGCGGTCGGAGCCGGTGGCGGTACCAGCGATTGTGGTCTGGTTGGCGTTGTAGCTCGAGGGAGAGATCGCCGTGGGGGGATTGGAGGCGAAGGCGAAGGAGCCGGCCAGCGACTTCGGCTGGTAGCCGACGCCGGCGAGGATGCGGTACGCACCGACCGCGGAGACGCCCGCGATTGGAGCGGCGCTGGTGGCGTAGGAGCCCGAGCTAAAGATCGGCAGGCCGGTGGTGGCGTAGGCGCCGGTCGCGTCGCGGCGGTAACGGCCGTGCGGGTCATGGCAGGAGGAGCAGGCCAGGCTGGCGGCCGGGTAGGTGCCGCCCGGAGCCACGGTCAGGGTCTTGTCAGCCGTGAAGCCGAAGTCGGCGGCGACGATGTTGTGGCCCTTGACGTCGCCGTCCATGGTATTGAGGGTACCGCGGACCGAGTACGTCATGGTCTTCTTCAGCCAGGAGAAGTCACCGCCCGCGGTCCTCTGAATGGGCTCGCTGGAGTTGAGCGGGAGGATGCCGCTGGTCGAGATGCGATAGCCGCCCTGGGCCCCCTGGTGGCAGTTCAGGCAGGCGCCCGACTGGTCGACGGCCTTCAGGAGCCACGGGCCCGCCCCGGTGCCATAGGCCCGGCCGGTGACGTTGGGCAGCCCTCCCAACGAGTTGTGCATCGAGTGACAGCCTCCGCACTCGGCGACGCCGCCGGAGTGGAAGGCCTGGGCGTTGCTCCACGCGAACGCGAGCGCCGCCGCGACTGCGATCCTCATGAACTTCATCTTTCTCTCCTCGTGCTGGTTGGGACTGCCTGGTTCGTGCTGCCGGGGGAAGATGCCGCGACTGCTGCTCACTGCTGGACGACCTGGAAGACGCTGACGCCCTTGCGGGCATGCTGCGAGACGAAGAGCTTGCCGTCGGCCACCGCCAGGTCCTCGGGGGCGGCCAGGTTGTGCGGGCCGCGGCCGCGGTAGCCGAACTCGCGGACGAAGCGGAACTCCGGGTCGTAGACGTTGACCACCGACTTGAGGATGTCGGCGACGTAGAAGTTGCCGGCGTCGTCGCGGGCGATGCCGCTCACCACGTTGAACTTGCCCGGGGCGCCACCGCGGGTGCCGAACGCCCGAAGGTCTCCGGCGGGCGAGAGGACGAAGGCCTTGAAGAGCGCCTGGACGGTGAAGAGGATGCTGCCGTCCTTGTCCACGTTGAAGCCGCGGATGCCGTAATCCTCGCGCTGGTCCCCGACCTCGAGCAGCGGGGCCAGATCCCAGGAGGCGACGTACCTGCCCTCGCCATCGACCACCAGCACTTTCATGGCGTTCAAATCGGCCAGGTAGAGCCGGCCGCCCCGCTGGCGCATCACGCTGTAGCTGGCGTTCGCGAAATCGGCAGGCACGCCGCTCATCTCGACGCGGGCAATGAACTCGCCCCGGAAGCTGCAGCGGACCAGGGCGGTTCGGCTCTCCAGCAAGGAGAGGACCAGCAGGTCGCCGCCGTCCAAGCTGGCCACGGCGCGGGCGCTTCCGATCCTCGGGTCGTCCTCGAAGATGAAGATTTCCATGCCGCTCTCGTTGAAGACGCGGGCCGGGCCGTCGCCGGTGACGAAGATCTCGTGGTGCTCGCGGTCGTAGCTGAGCGTGACGGCGTCGAGCGGGACTGTCCCGAAGCTGGTCGAGAGACTGTGCAGGTAGGTGACCTTGACCGCGTCCGGGTTGGGCGCAGGCGCCCCCAGGGTCAGGGAGGCAAGGCTCGCGAGCGCGATGTGGACCAGGGTCACCATGGTGTGCGTGCGGGTGGAGTGGCTAGCATCGGGTGGGCCAGCCCCTGGTCCCGGCAACCGGCTAAATTCCTTCCGATCTCCAACCGCC
>JANPOM010000269.1:0-3830 GCA_031427995.1 Anaeromyxobacter sp.
TCGGCGCGCCTGGTCTCCGGTTGGATGACGGGACCTGGCGCCGTCCCCTAATCATGCCCGGTCACCAGCCGACCGGTCCATGTCATCTGGAGCGGGGCACGTGAGCCCCGCGCCAGAGCGCGCACCTCCGACGCCGTCAGCGGCCGCGCGCGAAGACCAACCCGGTGCGGCTGGTGAGCTTGGTGGTGCGGGCCAGCAGCTCCATGGCCTCGGCGTAGAAGGCCTCGGCGTCACCGGCAGTCGCCGGGCCGGCCAGCTCGCCGATCCGGATCAGCAGGTCGCCGACCCTGAGCAGGTGCTGGTGTGCCAGCAGCAGATCGCGCCCCAGCCGCGCCCCCTGCCGCGTGTAGACCAGCCCGGTCTGGTAGAGCCGCGCCAGAGCCTTGCGGTTGAGCTCGTCGACGGCCTGGGTGCGGGCCTGGAACTCGCGCAGCCTCCGCGCCTCGCGCGCCGCACCGAGATCGACGACCGGGCGATCGGTGGTGCTCAGCCTGGGTGCGGTGCGGGCGGCGGGCATCGACGCGCGGAAATGTAGGCACCGGCCGCCACGCCGGTCAACGGGCTCCCGGCGCCGAGCCGCCGCTCCAGCGGACGCGCCGCGAGGGCTACTGGAGCGCCGCCACCGCCAGCGCCTTGACCTTGGCGAGCGCCGCGTCGAGCCCCGAGGGATCGGCGCCGCCGGCCTGGGCGAGATCCGGCTTGCCGCCGCCGGCACCGCTCACCAGCCTGGCGCCCTCCTTGACGAGATCGCCGGCTTTCACCTTCCCGATCAGGTCCTTGGTGACGGCCACCAGCAGCACCGCCTTGCCGTCCACCTCGGCGCCGAGCGCGACGACACCGCTGCCGAGCTTGTCGCGCAGCTTGTCGGCCAGCTCGCGCAGCGCCTTGGCGTCGCCCTGCACCTTGACGGCCAGCACCCTGGCGGCGCCCACCACCACCGCCTGCGCGGCCAGATCGCCCGACTGCGCCGCCGCCAGCTTGCCGCCGGCCTCCTCGAGCGCCTTCTCCAGCTCCCTGGCGCGCCGCTGGGCCGCCTCGACCTTGGCTGCCACCTCGAAGGCGCCGGCCTTGAAGAGCGCGGCGGCCCGCTTCAGCTCGTTCTCGATCTTCTGCGACAGCTCGACGGCGCGCGGCCCGGTCTGGGCCACCATGCGCCGGACTCCGGCGGCGATCGACTCCTCGCTGGCGATCTTGAAGTAGGCGATGTCGCCGGTGCGCCGCACGTGGGTGCCGCCACAGAGCTCCTTCGACGGGCCGAGCGTCACCACCCGCACCGTCTCGCCGTACTTCTCGCCGAAGATCATCATGGCGCCGGTCTTGCGGGCGTCCTCGATGGCCAGCTCGGCGGTCTCGCTGCTGGCGTTCTGGCGCACCAGCTCGTTGACGCGGGCCTCGACCCGGTTCAGCTCGGCGCCGCTGAGCGGCTGGAAGTGGGCGAAGTCGAAGCGCAGCGCGTCGGGGCCGACCACGGAGCCGGCCTGCTTGACGTGCTCTCCAAGCGTCTCGCGCAGGGCGAGGTGGAGCAGGTGGGTGGCCGAGTGGTTGGCGCGGATGAGATCCCGCCGGGCCCGGTCGACCGTCAGCTCGACCCGGTCGCCGACCTTGAGCTCGCCCTCCGCCACCTCGCCGAGGTGGGTCACCAGGCCCGGCACCGGGCGGTGCGCGTCGCTCACCTTCACGGTGCCGCTCGGTCCGCCGATCATGCCGGTGTCGCCGAGCTGGCCGCCTGACTCTCCGTAGAACGGCGTCACCGCGGTGATCACCTCGACCTTGTCGCCGCGCCCGGCGCGGGTGGCCCGGGCGCCGTTCACCACCAGCGCCATGACCTCGCTGTGGGTCGCCTCGGCCTCGTAGCCGACGAAGCCGGTGGCCCCCAGCTCGGCGGCGATGGCCTTGTGGAGGTCGGCGACCGCCAGCTCGCCCGAGCCCTTCCACTCGCCGCGGGCCCGCTGCTGCTCCAGCAGCCGCTCGAAGCCGGCCTCGTCGACGGTGAACCCCTGCTCGTCGGCGATGACCCGGGTGAGGTCGAGCGGGAACCCGTAGGTGTCGGAGAGCAGGAAGGCCAGGTCCCCGCCGATGACCTGGGGCCGCGTTTCCGGCTCCTGCCCACCGTAGGCGACCGAGATGCGGGTGTTCTCGATGGTCCGCTGAAGCAGCGAGCCGCCCTGCGCCCTCTTCTCTTCGATGTGCGTCTCGAGCAGCGTCAGCCCCCGGTCGAGCGTGCGGCGGAAGCTCTCCTCCTCCTGCTGCGCCACCTTGCTGATGAACGGCTGGTTGTTGGCCGTCTCCGGGTAGGCCGCCCCCATCTCCTTCAGCACCGCGCCGCAGATCCCGGCCAGGAACGGCTTCTCCAGGCCGAGCCGCTTTCCGTGACGGATGGCACGCCGCATTATGCGGCGGAGCACGTGGCCGCGCCCCTCGTTGCTCGGCAGCACGCCGTCACCGACCAGGAAGGTGGTGGCGCGGGCGTGGTCGGCGATGACGCGCATGGAGACGTCGTCGGCGGCGTCTGTGGCGCCGTACCTCTTGCCGGCCACCGCCTCGATGGCGGCGATCAGGTTGCGGAAGAGGTCGGTGTCGTAGTTGGAGCGCTTCCCCTGGGCCACCGAGGCCATGCGCTCGAGGCCGGCGCCGGTGTCGATGGAGGGCTTGGGCAACGGCGTGAGCTTGCCGTCGGCGCTCCGCTCGAACTGCATGAAGACCAGGTTCCAGATCTCCAGCCAGCGGTCGCAGTCGCAGGCCACGCCCTGGCAGGTCCTACCGGCCTTCTCCTCGGCGCAGGCGATGTCGCCCCCCTGGAAGTAGTGGAGCTCGGAGCAGGGGCCGCAGGGGCCGGTGTCGCCCATGGCCCAGAAGTTGTCCTTGGCGCCGAGCTTGTAGATCCGCCCGGTCGGCACGCCCTGCGCCTTCCAGAGGTCGAAGGCCTCCTCGTCCCAGGGCAGCCCCCCCTCGCCGTTGAAGACGGTGGCGGCCAGCCGGGTGGTGTCGAGGCCGAGCCACTGCTGGCCGGTGACGAACTCCCATCCCCAGGCCACGGCCTCCTTCTTGAAGTAGTCGCCGAAGGAGAAGTTGCCGAGCATCTCGAAGAAGGTGTGGTGACGGGCGGTGAAGCCGACGTTTTCGAGGTCGTTGTGCTTGCCGCCAGCGCGCACGCACTTCTGCGACGAGGTGGCGCGGCTGTAGTCGCGTCGCTCGCGCCCGGTGAAGACGTCCTTGAACTGGACCATGCCCGAGTTGGTGAAGAGCAGGGTCGGGTCGCTCTGGGGGACGAGGGCCGAGGAGCTGACGCGGCGATGGCCGCGCTCCTCGAAGAAGCTGAGGAAGGCCTCGCGGATCTGGGAGGCGGAGAGGGTCTTCATGGCGTTTTTGTGGGCCTGGCGTCAGGGGCGCCGGGGGCCTCTTGAGATAACAGAGGGGCGGGAGGGACGCCACCGGCGTCGGTGTCTGGATCTCGACCGCCCTGCCCACCCGACCCGACCGGGAGTTCCGCGGGCCCGACCCGACCCGACCGGGAGTTCCGCGAACGCGACCGAACGCGACCGGGAGTTCCGCGGAACGGAGCGGCCCGCGAACCCCGCGAACCCGACCGGGAGTTCCGCGGAACGGCCGGCGGACCGCAGCGCGGACGGGGCCCCCTTGGGAATCCCCTGCGCTGACGCGGGGCCTTGGTGGCACGGCTCCTGCGATGCCAGGGGGGCATGACCGCTCCTCGCCAGGTCCTGCCGGGCACCACCTACCTCGTCACGCGGCGCTGCGCCCAGCGCCAGTTCCTGCTGCGGCCGTCCCGGGTGACCGGTGAGGTCTTCCTCTACCTGCTAGCGCTCGCCGCC
>JANPOM010000270.1:0-2955 GCA_031427995.1 Anaeromyxobacter sp.
GGCGAGAACGGCGCCCGCAACATGGGGCTCCTGCTCGCCACCGCGCGTGGCGGAGGCCTCTAGTACTCTTCGCTTTTCACGGACGCCCGTCCGAGGGCTGGATTGGTCGGGTCGGGGCGGGCAGCACGGTTGGGGCGGGCGCCCGTGGCCTTTTCACCTGGACCTGGATCCCCTGGGACGACGTTTCAGTGCGTGATTCCAGCAGGCTGAGCAGGTGTTGATCTTCAGAAGATAGGGACCCAGGCCAACTGAGATTCTCAGGAGCATTCCCCCTGGTAGCCGGGGATTCGCAGGAGGATTTCCTCCCCCGTCGGCATGACCTCACTGCCACTCTGCCGCCTTCCACGAACGGGAGGCGGCGATGGCGTTTCGCGAGGTCACGATGCTGGAGGTCAAAGAGGTCTTGAGGCTGTGGCCTCTGGCGGCGCTCAATCGTGGCGGCGCCGGCTTCTGGTGGCGCCGGCGCAAGATTCGGTGCCCGCCTCTTGCCGGCGGGAGTGTCGGGGTTCCCATCCAGTTCAGATGCGAGCGGTACCGACCATCGAGCGAGAAGCGCAGCGAGGGGAGAGCAGGTTCGGGCGGTGCCGGGAGGACGGGCGGGGTCGGGGTCTCACGGAATGGTTGCTGCGGCGTGGCTGGCCGCGCGCGTGTACCCAAATGGCCGCACTCGGGGCTTGACGCATTCCTGGCTCATTTCACGTTCGGGAACTGAGCCGCTTCGTGAAGGCATGCCTGGCCGCCCCAGCCCGCCTTTGGCGCACGTGCGGCGGCAGCGGCTGGGGTCGCGAGGGGACGGGCTCCCGCGTGGCTCCTGGCGCGGCTCCGTGCGTTTGGCGAGGCCCGAAATTCACGTGAGACGATATCCGCATGAACACTCACACACACCCGACCCATTCCTCTTCCTCTTCCGCGGCTTCCGCTCCCGCTCCCGCCAGCCGCCCCCTGGAACTCCTGGAAGCTCGGAGGCTCCGCGACCTGATCGCCGCGCTCCTGCGCAAGGAGCACTCGGCCATGGCCGGGTTCCTGGTGGCGCTGGCCGACTTCGACCACCGCCGCGGCTGGGAGCTGCTCGGCCACGCCTCGCTCTTCGCCTTCCTCATCGCCGACCTGCCGCTCTCGAAGAGCGCCGCCTACTACCGCAAGAGCGCCGCCCAGCTGCTCCAGGGCTTCCCCGAGGTCGTCGAGCCGCTCCGGGACGGCCGGCTCTGCCTCTCCACCATCGGGGAGCTCTCCAAGGTGCTGACCTTGGAGAACCGGGCTGTCGTGGCGCCGCGCTTCTACGGCCTCTCGTCGCGGGAGGCGCAGGAGCTGGTCGCGGAACTCCAGCCGCGCCAGGTTCCCTCCACCAGGATGGTGGTCACCAGGGCGTTTCACCAGTCGGTGGCGCCGCGGGCCGGCGACACGCAGCCCCTGCTCACGTTTGCCTCCGCGGCTGCGTTCGCGCCCGAGTCCGCCTTCACCGCCGAGAGGCACCCGGATGTGGTCCCTCTTTCGCGAGTCCCGACGCCAGGAATCGCGAATGGGGGAGGCGATCGGCTCGTCGCCACGCGCGACCAGATCGTGCCGCTCACCGCGGACCTGCGCCGGGTCCACTTCAACGTCGGCAAGCAGGTCGTGAAGAAGCTGGAGGCCGCTCGGGAAGGACTCTCCCACGCCATCCGCGGCGCCACCATGGAGCAGGTCCTGGAGGTGGCTCTCGACCTGCTCCTCGAGAAGCAGGCCAGGGCACGCGGGCTGGTGAAGCGGCCGCGCAGCGTCGTCCCGAACACGACCCCGTCAGCGACTCCGAGGCCGACCGTGACCCCGACCGTGCTTCCTATCGTGACCCTTGCCGCGACACCGATCGTGACCCCGAAGCCGATCCAGGCTGCGGCTGCGGTTCAGGCTGCGGCTCCGGCTCCGGCTGCGGTTCCTGCTCCGCCCACGACCACAACCGTGACCTCTACCGCGCCCCCGAGGCCGACTCCGACCGCCGATACCGCTGCAAGCGGGACTGCGACTGCGACACCGACCTCGATCATGGCAACGGCCGAAGGCAACCAACCCTCGCTCTGGAACTCCTCCGTTGCGCGGCCTGAAGGCCGCACGACTGACCGCCGCTCCGGTCACCGCGAGACCATCCCCGCCGCGGTTCGCCGCGCCGTCTGGGAGCGCGACGCCGGCCGCTGCACCTGGCCGCTCGACTCGGGCGGCTGCTGCGGCTCGACACGCCGCCTGGAGCTCGACCACCGGCTCCCCTGGGCGCATGGAGGTGCACCCACCGTGGAAGGGCTGCGCCTGCTCTGTGCCGCCCATAACCGCCTGGCCGCGCGGCAGGCCTTCGGTGCGCGGTGCGTGGGCAGGTACGCGCGCCGGACACCTCCGGACGGGGCCCGGCGCCCGCCCACCTCCTGAAGCGGTCGCGAATGCCGAAGTGGCTGCGGCCCGGCGGCTTCCGACCGGGCTGCTTCCCAACTGGCCGATCCCCTTCGGCATCGACGGGTTCTACGACCAGCCGGAGTCGGTGTCGGTTTCCAGAAGGTAGGGGCCCCGGGCGGCCGAGACGTCAGCCATCGAGAAGGATCTTCACTGCCTGAGCCTCGACGGCCAAGGCCTGGTGTTGCGGCGGGAGGACGTGCCTGAGCAGATCAGGAAGGCGGCTGGGAGTGCGCAGCACGAACTCGAACGCCGCGTCGGCGGAGCGTCGTCATGAGGGAGCCACACCTCTTTCACTCGGAGTCGTCGGCGGCACCGCCGCGAGGCGCCGCCTCGACCGGCCCGAGCGCGCGCTCCAGCGCCGCCCACTCCGCCACCGTCAAGGTCTCGCCGCGCCGCCCACCGTCGATGCCGGCCGCCGAGAGCGCCGCCGCCTGCCGCTCCCCGTCCGTCACCCGCGCCCCCTCCAGCGAGTTTCGCAGGGTCTTGCGCCGCTGCGCGAAGCCGCCCTTCACCAGCTTGCGGAAGCGGGCCACGTCG
>JANPOM010000271.1:0-10991 GCA_031427995.1 Anaeromyxobacter sp.
CGATCAGGGCTGCAGTGGGATCTGCGAGTGACATGGACCGGCTCCGACCAGACGAGGCTACTGTTCGTCTGTTCAGTTATCAAGCCGGTCTGACAACTTCTCCCGGGGCGTCGAACCTCGTCACTCGATGCCCGCGGGTCAACGGCAGCTACCGGCGCGGCTCGCCTCGGTGGACGCGCCACGCCGGCCGGCCCAAGGCGCGGTGAGCGTGGTGCCTAAGGCGCGGTGAGCGTGGTGATCGACTCGGCGTGCTCGAGCTGCGACCTCTTGGTGAGCCGCATCGGCTTGTACTTCCAGGTCGCATAGAGGTCGAGCTGGTCGTCGAAGTGGGGGCTGCGGAAGTCGCCGCTCTGTCCAGGCGCGATGACGTTCATGGCACGGAGGTCCTCCTTCTCGCCGAGGTGTACGAGTTGGCCATAGGTCCCGCGGTTCATCCAGATGGTGTTGGAGACCCGTCCGACCCCGCCCGGGACCCAGTTGATCTCGGCCCGCGCCTGCAGCCAGGCCGAGGTGGCGCCGGTGCCGTACTGCGCCGTCAGGGCGTCGAGCGCGTCCTTCAGTCCGCTGGTGAGCGCCTGGCCGATGGTCCGCGACCCGAGGTAGTCGGCTCGCACCGGCAGCGCCGACCGCGGACCCTCCAGGAGCCGGTAGATCAGGTTGGCGCCGACGTTGGTGTCGGCGGCCGGACCGGCCTTGGCCAGGTAGACCGAGGCCAGGACCTTGTCCCACCAGGTGTTGAACACCGCCACCGCCGGGCTGTCGTAGTGGCCGTCGCCATCCTCGTCCTCCTGGAGCCAGTTCCAGCCGCGGAGCAGGGCGATGGCCCCAGGGAGGCGCGGGTCAGCCGAGCCATCCACGGCGTCGAGCATCTGGCCGAGCATGGTGGAGACCACCACGGTGTCCGCGCTGCCCGACGGCGAGTCGGTCGTGAAGCCGGCGCGGCGGTTGATCGCGGCCAGCGTCTCCAGCGTCGCGGAGTGCGGTGGGAGCTGCTCGAGGATCCGGCGCAGCGTGTTGACGCGGTGCACCGGACCCCAGTCCCAGAAGCCCGCCGACGAGTTCGGCCAGTTCGGGCCGGGCTTGTTGTTCCAGCTGGTCAGCCAGCCCCGCTCCGGATTCACCGAGTGAGGCATCTCGCGGAAGGGTATGGTCCCCAGCCAGGCGGAGCTGCCGTCTCCGGGCTGGGGGAAGAAGGGGTTGGCGCCGGGCGAGCGCACCGGGATCTTGCCGACGTGGAAGTGGGCGAAGTTCCCCTCGGCGTCGGCGTACATGACGTTGAAGTTGTAGGCGACCTTCGAGAGCTGCTTGCGGAACTGCGCGAAGTTGCGGACCCGGCCGAGCGAACTCCAGGCCTCGAAGCTCGCGATCTCGTTGCCGTAGGTGCTGTTCGCGAAGGCGTAGGCCTTCCCGCCCACGGCGGCGATGACCGGGCCCTGGACCGAGGCGCAGAGCATCCGGCTCAGCGGAGCCTGGCCGGCGACCGGGATCGCCTCCACGCGGCAGTCGAGGCTTCGCCAGCCGCCCTGGTAGCGGTACTGGCCGGGATTGGCGGGGTTCAGCTCGAGCTCGAAGATGTCCGAGTTGTCCGACCCGCCCGAGGTGAGCGACCAGGCGTAGCCGCGTCCGACGCCGATGGGGATGAGCGGCCACCCGGCGATCTGCATGCCGGTGATCTCGAAGCCGGCGCCGTGGAGCCCCATCTCATGGTTGATCTGGGGCGCGCCGTAGCCCATCTGCGGACCGCCCAGGAGCAGCGCCTTCCCGTCCGCCGACATCCGCGGGCCGAGGACGATGGCGTTCGACATGTGGGTCCTGCGGAGTCCAATCTCGGAGAGGGCCTTCTCCGCCTCCTCCTCGCGCTCGCGGACCTGGCGCGCGGCCCTGGTGGCGTCGTCGGAGTGGCGCCCCTCGACCTGCCGATCGTCGAGCTGGTGGCCGCGACGCTTCCCGGCCGGATCGGTGGTGACCGCGCTCGGGTCCTCGAGCCAGTGGGTGTCGGCGAAGACCTTGGCGCCCTCCAGCGGTCCCAGGCGTGCGACGAGGTCGCCGTAGGCCATGGCGTTGTCGAGCTCGTCGGACCCGAACCAGCCGAAGCGGCTTCCCAGCAGCATGTAGACGGCCAGCGAGTCGTCCACGGTCCACGGGCGAGGGGCCACGCCGAACGCGGCATACTCGTACGGCAGCTGGCCAGTCGCCGTGGCCTTCGCGATCCAGCCATTCATGCCGGCGGCGAACGACTCGAAGATGACCTTCACGTCGGGGCTGGCCGCGGCGAACAGGCTGGCGCGGCGGCTGGCCGGCCCGAGCAGGGTGCGGGCCTGGACATCGCTGGAGAGCGACCCGGGGCCGAACCACTCCGCGAGCGTCCCGGTCGAGGCCCGGCGGAGCGTCTCCGCCTGCCAGAGGCGATCCTGCCCCTGGGCCCATCCGACGCCGTAGAAGAGCGGCGCCAGGGTGTCGGCGTACAGGTGGGGCACGCCGTACTCGTCTCGGATGATCGTCACCTTGGTGTCTGCCGGCTCGGTCGCACGTGCGGCCGAGATAGCCAACAGCAACAGGCCGGCAGCAAGCAGTCTTGCGTGTGGCATGTAGGACCTCATGGGTGCAGGTGGGATACTGGGCCGCGAAAGTATGCGTAGGCCGCCCCATGTTTTCAACCGTCGCACCCCAGATGGGGCCCTCCGGGGCGACGGGAGGGGACCGTTTCACGCCCGTTCAGGCCGCATGGACAACCCCAGCCCGCGCCGGCCCGGCCTGCCCATCGGCCCGCAGCGCCACGATGCGCCCCTGCTCGGTCCGCAGGTCGAGCCGCACCAGCGCCGGCGGTCGCAGCATCGCGCCGGGCGAGGAGAGCCAGAGCCCGACCGAGCCACCCTGCTCCGCCGCCGTGGTGAGCCGCCGCAGCGCCACCTCGGCGCCCCGGAAGGCCCGGCCGCGAGGGAGGTCGACGGCCACCACGGCGAAGGCCCCCGAGCCGAGCAGCGCCTCGGCCGCCCAGAGCGCCAGCCGCAAGCCCTCCTCTCCTCCGGGTGGCCGGACCATGAGCAGCCGGCCGAGATCGACGCCGAGCGCCGCCGCGGCCGGCGGGTAGAGTTCGCAGCGCCCGTCGATGAAGGCGGCCAGCGCGCCGCGCGGGAGCCTGGCGATGGTGGCGAGGGCGACGGCCGTCTTGCCGCTCGACGGCCCACCGCGCAGCTCGGAGAGGGCGCCGCAGGGGAAGCCTCCCGGCAGCAGCGCGTCCACGCCCTCGAGCCCGCAGGCCAGCTGCCCCTCGCGCCGGGCCGGCCGGCGCTCGATGCGCTTGATCTCGTCGCGAAGCCGCGCGAGCAGGGCTGGGGTGGGATCGACGAGGGACATGGGGGACCGGCTCCGAGCAGGCGACCGTACTGCTCGCCCGTTCAGTCGTCAAGCCAACCTGACGGTCGCCCCGGGCCCCAGCCCGCGCAGCCCGGGACCCCGCGTCCTACACCTCCAGGGCTCCGCTCCGGCCCTGGGCGCGCCCGCCGCGGAGGCCGACCCGCCCTCGCCGCAGCAGCCCCAGCGCCAGGACCACCGCCAGCGCCGGCCAGGAGGCCGTCTGGGCGCCGGAGCAGCCGCAGCCGGAGGCCTTCGCCACCACGGGCGCCACCTGCGCCGGGGCGTTCATGTCCACGGTGACGGCACAGGCCGGGAGCGTCCAGGCCCCGGAGACCGCCCCGTCGCCCGCGCGCGCACGCCAGAAGTACTGGCGGTCCTCGACCAGATCCACGCTCACCTGCCAGCCGGTGTAGCCGGCGCCAGCGGAGACGTTTCGCCCAGCCGCGACCAGGCTGGTCATGGCCGCGTCGCCGTGGAGCTCGAACTCGTAGGTGAGGGTCGAGCCGCGAGGATCGACGGCGTTGGCGACCAGCAGCACCGGCCGGGTGCTGGTCACCTTCGAGTCGCAGGCCGGCGAGAGGAGGACGGGCACGCCCGGCCCGCCCCAGCTGATGGGACTGGTCCCGGCGAGGAACTCCTCCCTGTTGCCGACACCGTCCAGGTCGGCGTCGCCGGCTCCGGACTGGCTGGTCAGGTTTCCGAAGAAGTGGGTCTCCCAGCTGTCTGGCAGGCCGTCGGCGTCGGTGTCGACGGGCGTCACCGTCAGCTCGTAGGACTGGCACGCGCTGCCACCGTCGTCGTCGGCGACGCACATGGTGACGGGCGCGGGGGCCGCCAGCTGGGCGAAGCTGGGCGACCAGCGCAGCGTGCAGCCGGTCAGGACCGCGCCGGCCGGCGCCACCCGGGCCGTGCAGGCGTGGGTGTCGCCAAGCCCTGGATCGGTGAAGGCCAGCGCATAGGTGAGGCCCACGGCCTCCTGGACCGCGGTGGCCGGCGTCGAGGTGATGGTGGGCGGCACGTTGAGCACGGTGACCGTCACGCTGTCGCTCCCCATCCCCCCATCGTCGTCGAGGACGGTGAGGGTGGCCGTGAAGACTCCATTGTCGGCGTAGGCGTGCGAGGCGATCAGCGTGGCGGCCGACTGCAGGTCGCCGAAGCTCCAGCTCGCGGTGTGGGTGTCGGCTAGGCCGGGGTCGGTCAGGCCGCCGGCGAAGAGGAGGGCCGTCCCTTCGGCGAGGGCGAGGTCGGGCCCGGCGTGGGCGACCGGCGGGAGGTTGGCGATGGTCACCCTGACCAGGCTCCCCGAGGTGCCTGCGGCGGTGGTGACGACGAGGGTCACGTCGAATGGCCCGCTGTCGGGGAAGGCGTAGACGACCCGCTGTCCCTCCCGCGCCTCTCCGTTGCCCATGCTCCACTGGTAGATCGCCGCGCCGCCGGCGTGGGCGCTGCCCTCGAAGGTGATGGCGGTCCCCTCACCGGCCGCCAGGGCTGAGGCCGTGATGCTGGCGACCGGGGCCATGCCGTCCCGGGAGAGCGTGATCACCGCCCAGGCGGCACGGCCGTTGGGACCAAGGAAATAGTCGCTGTGGTTGAAGAGGGCGATCGGCGGCGCGGGGAAAGGGGGATTGGCGGTTGAATAGGTCCAGTTCCAGCCGCCGCCGGCCGCCTGGTTGAGGATGAGGTAGCGCCCGAAGAGCCGGGCGTGGTCGTTGCTCCCGAAGCGCACGACCTCCGGCTCGACGGCGTGCGCCGCGCGCGTCCAGTGCAGCATCGACCAGTGGTCGCCACGCCCGTCGGTCCGGCCGAAGTCGGCCAGCCCGTCGATCCCGGGCTCCACGAAGCCGACGTCCCAGCTGTTCTGCCCCGGGGACCTTCCGTTGAAGGCCGCGTTGATGAAGGCCATGCTCCCGTCGTACTGCGTCCGCAGCTGGCCCCGGGTCAGGCTGCTGTAGCCCGGGAAGGCCAGGCGGACGTCGCTCGTCGAGAGGCTGTTCGCCCCCAGCCAGCCCCAGGTGAAGACGTGTGCGGCCGACAGGGCGAAGTCGCAGACGTTGTTGGTGCTCGAGGCGTAGGACCCTCCCGTTCCGGGAAACCCTGGACAGGTGTTGGCGTTGCCGAGGATGTACTGCGCCAGGCGGGCCTTCGCGAGGTTCGGGACGATGAGCCCCTGACCCCCGAGCGACCGCTCGGCCTGCCAGAGCGCCTCGGCGGCGTCGAGCGTTCCGCCGGCGAACTCGCCCAGCATGTCGATGAAGGAGTTCGGCGTGTAGTACCAGGACCCCAGCGCCACGCCGCCCACTTCGCTCTGGGCCCAGACCAGCCCGTCGACCAGCTGCTGCACGATGAACTCGAAGCGGCGGCCGAGGACGCGGTTCGAGTCCCCCACCTGCGCCACGAACCCGGTCAGGTGGGCGAGCGCGAACCCCCTCAACGCGTTGGAGTGCGGACCGTTGGTCTGGTCCGAGGTGTTGTAGCCGATGTGGAGGCCGAACCCGTCGTCGGTGCCGGGGATGGGCGTGGCCGCCACCTCCGGGTAGAAGCCGGTCAGGTTCGACTCGTCGGGCGCGGCGATCGAGACCACGAGGGCCTGGGTCAGCAGGTGGTTCACCAGCCGCGCCGCGTCCTCGGCATAGGGATCCCCGGCCCAGCGGGCGGCGTTGGCGGCCGGGTCGGGCAGCTCGCCGAGATAGGCGGTCGGGAAGGCCGGGAAGTGCCCGTTGAGCCCCAGCGCCTCGAGGTGGGACCCCGAGGAGATGTTTCGATAGGAGGCCTGGCCGGCGTCCGGATCGAGCCATCCGGTGACCTGCGCCCCCGTGACCGGGTTGGTCTCGTCGCCCACCCGGGTCAGCTGGGTGTGCAGGAACCAGAGCCCGTCGTCGATGGCCACGCCGCGCATCACCTGGAGCTGCCGATCGGTCGCCGTGGAGGGGTCAGCGGGCACGTCGGCGAAGACGCGCACCGGGTAGGTGGCGACGGCCACCTCGGCGTTCGAGGTCACCTGGACGCGGGCCAGGAAGGTGACGTCGGCGGCCTGGTTCGCGAAGGTGAAGCGCGCCGAGAGGTCGTAGCGGTCGGTGGTGCTGGACGAGAGATCCCAGGTCCCGTTGCCGTCGAAGTCCCACTCGACCAGGTAGGTGCCGTTGCCACCCCTGGCGATCGCCTTGAAGGTGGTGGCGTGGCCGTTGTAGGCGAGGTGCGGGACCGCCGGTTCGGCGGCCACCCATGGGACGGTGATCACCTCGAGCCCCTGGGCGGCGGTGGCAAGCGACAGGAGCGCGACCAGCACCACGAAGCGTGAAGTGGACATCAGTCACGCTATGACCTCGGCGGCGAGGTTGTAAAGTCCCGAGGTCGCCCTACCCGGCCGCCTTCTTCTCCTGCGTGGCGATCTCGGACCGGACCTTCTCCATGTCGAGGGCGCTGACCTGCATGAGCAGATCCTCCAGCGCCGCCGCCGGCAGGGCCCCGGGCTGCGAGAAGAGCAGCACCTGGTCGCGCATGATCATGAGCGTGGGGATGGAGCGGATCTGGAATGACGACGCCAGCTCCTGCTGCGCCTCGGTGTCGATCTTGCCGAAGGTGATGTCGGGGTGCGCAGCCGCCGCCTTCTCGAAGGTCGGCGCGAAGGACCGGCACGGGCCGCACCAGGCGGCCCAGAAGTCGAGCAGGACGATGCCGTCCCGCTCCACGACCTGCTTGAAGTTCTCGCCCGTCACCTCGACGGTCGTGCCGCCCACCACCGCGCTCGTCGCCACGCTCATCACCCGCTCCCGGCGCCCGCCGTCCATTCGGCCATTGGCGTCCCTGCCAGTGAGACCCCATGCAGCCGGAAAGGGTTCGCGGGCCTACCGCGACGGCGGGTACTTGTGCAGCTTGCGCTGCAGCGAGCGGCGGTGGATCCCTAGCCGGCGGGCCGCCTCGGAGATGTTGTTGCCGCAGTCGGTGAGGACCCGCTGGATGTGCTCCCACTCGGCGCGGGCCAAGGAAGGCGTCTCGGCGCCCGACTTGGGCGCGGTGGTGTCCTTGCCCATGAGCGCGGCGAGGATCTCGTCGGCGTCGGCCGGCTTGGGCAGGTAGCCGACCGCCCCCTCGCGCACCGCCTGGACGGCGGTGGCGATGCTGCCGTAGCCGGTCAGCATGAGCACCCGGGTGGAGGGGTCCTGGTGGCGCAGCTCGCGCAGCAGCTCCAGCCCCGACATCCCCGGCATCTTCAGGTCGAGGACCGCCAGCTCGGGCGACTCGATGGCCGACTCGCGCAGCGCCTCGGTGGCGTTGCCGGCGGTCTTGACCTCGTAGCCCCGGGATCGGAGGGCCTGGGCCAGCCGCTCCCGCAGCACCTCGTCATCGTCAACCAGCAGGATGCTGGGAAGGCTGTCCCGACCGACCTCTGCGTTCTGGGTCATGCGTTGCTCCTCTCGCCGGCCGGTGCGGCCGGCAGCTCGAGACGTGCCTCGGTCCCACGTTCCGGGCTCGAGGTGATGTGGAGCTCGCCGCCCAGCTGCTCGGCGAGCGCCCGGGTGAGGAAGAGGCCGAGCCCCATCCCCTCGCCGGGAACCTTGGTGGTGAAGAAGGGCTCGCCCACCCGGGCCAGCACCTCCGGGGCCATGCCGCCGCCCTTGTCGATGACGGTGGCCCGCACCAGACCGGCCACGGTCGATTCGAGCCGGAGGGTGACCGGGCCCACCGGGCCAGCGGCCTGCAGCGCGTTCTTGAGCAGGCCGCGCAGGGCGTCGCCCAGCGCCCGGGGCGGACCGACCAGCAGCACGCCGTCGATGCCGGGCGCCCGCTCCTGGACCACGCGGCCGGCCCCCTGCAGGCCGTCGAGCGCGGCGCCCACCCACTGGTCGACCCGCTGTGGCCGCAGCGGCTCGCCCACCTGCTCGCCGGCGTGTCCAGCCATCCGGTCGAGGATCTCCCGGCAGCGGGAGACCTGCTCGCGGATCAGCGTCAGGTCGCGCGCCGCCTCGTCGTTGACGGTGGAGCCGAGGTTCCGCTGCAGCTCCTTGGCCACCACGATGATGGTCGAGAGCGGGGTGGAGAGCTCGTGGGCCGCACCGGCCGCCAGCGTCGCCAGCGAGGCCAGCTTCTCGCGCCGATCGGCCTGGCCGCGGGTCAGCTGCAGCTCGTGCTCACGGTCGGCCAGCGCCAGCGCCACCCGGCGCACGAAGTAGACGATGAAGATGGCCGCCAGCGCCAGCGCCACCCAAGAGGCGCGTACGTGGGCCACCAGGACCTGCTCCGGTGACATCCCGAAGCGCACGTGGTGGGCCACGCCGGTGAACCACTCGTGGAAGAAGAGCGAGGCGAAGCCGAGCAGCGACACCGCCATCAGCACCCAGGACCAGCGCCCCGGCAGCAGCACCGCCGCCAGCGCCACGTTGACGAGGTAGAGGGTCGAGTACGGGTTGGCGGCACCGCCGGTCAGGTCGAGCAGCAGCGTCAAGACCGCGGCGTCGAGAACCATCACCGTGGCCATCATCGACTCGGTGACATGGGCGGTGCGCGCCCAGGAGCGGAGCACCAGGTTCCCGATCACCTCGGCGGTCAGCAGCGCCATGATGTGCGGGATGGGGAGATCGAACTCGGTCCAGAGCTCGGCCAGCGCGATGATCATCACCTGCCCGAGGATGGCCCACCAGTGGAGCTGCACCAGCCAGGAGAGCTTGAGCCGGCCCCGGGCGGCCAGGAGATCGCCGGCGCCCCCGGTGGAGGCGCCGATGGTCGCGGAGAGCACCCGCTCGAGGGCGGTGCGCTTTTGTGTGCTGGACGTCATTTCGGGCTGGACCGCACCCGAAGGTAGCACAGGAGAACCTGCCCGCGGCGTGGCGCGGCCCTAAGCCGCACCCGACGTCCCCTCACACCCGAAGCGGTCCGCCTTGACGCCCTGACCGGCGGCCTCTAGCGTCGCAAGATGACGCGAGGACGGAGGAAATCGGTCGCCTCGGCCCTGGCCGAGGTGCTCGGGCGCCACCGCGAGACTGGTGACGCCGCGGTGGCCGCCGCCTTCGCCGAGGCTTGCGGCAGCCAGTTGATCCGCGTGGCCTCCTTCCGGGGCGTGATGCGCGACGGACGGCTGCTCATCCTGGTGACCGAGGCGGAGTGGGCCGCGCAGGTCGAGGCGCTCTCCGGGGAGATCTGCACCCGCATCAATGCCAGGCTCGGGCGGGTCGCGGCCCGCGGCCTCGACGTTCGCGTCGGCGACTTCCGGAGAGGCCCCTGAGCGGCCGATCGATGGCCCGGCCCCTGCTGCTGCTGCTGCTCACGCTCGCGGCTGGCTGCGCCGCCGCCAGCGGGGTACGGCCGGCCACGCCGTCCCTCGCCGCCCAGACCGCGGCCAGCCAGCCCTCCCCGGCGCTGGCGGCGCTCCGCTACGGTGTCGAGCCGGAGCTGACCTTTGGCCCCGTCGAGGCGCGCGCCATGGAGGTCGCCGCGCCGCTGCTGCGCCGACCAGGCGATCCGGCGCCGAGCCGCTCTCCGGCCCTGGCCCTGGCGGCGCGCGAACTGGCGGGATTGGCGGCGGCCGGGGAAGTCTCGCCGTTGGCCCGGGCCCGGGTGCGCAGCGCTCTCTGGAGCGCCGCCGCTTCCGACCCGGCCCCACTCGCCTACCTGGTCTCCGGACCGGTCGGGCGCATCGCCGAGGCGCTCCCTCCACTCATCTCCGGCACCTCCAGCGCCAGCCACCTCGGCGCGGGGCTGGTCGAGCGCGACGGAACCGCCTGGCTGGTGCTCCTCGCCTCGCCCCGCCGGGCGCCACTGCGCCCCTTCCCTCGCGCAGTGGAGGTCGGCGCCACCGCCCTGCTCGAGGGGGAGTTGGTGACCGGCCTGGCCGACCCACGCCTCTTCGTCACCGAGCCGGATGGCAGCGTCCGGGAGCGCCCGATCGCCGGGACCCGCCGCTTCGCCGCCGAGCTGCGCTTCGACCAGCCCGGGCGCTGGCTGGTGGAGGTGATCGGCCGCTCACTGCACGGCCCGGAGGTGCTGGCCCTGCTGGCCGTCAGCGCCGGCGCCGAGCCGACACCCGCGGCCTCCAGGGTCACCGAGCCCGACCCGGCCGATCCGGCCGCCGCCGAGGCCCGCGTGCTGGCCGCCATGAACTCAACCAGGGGACGCCACGGGCTGCGCCCGCTCGCCCCGGATCGAGCCCTGCGAGAGGTGGCGCGCGCCCAGAGCGCCGAGATGCTCAGGCGCGGGCTGCTGGTCCACATCCTGCCCGGGTCGGGAGACATCGGCGAGCGGCTCCGGCGCGCCAAGATCCCGTTTCGCAAGGCGCTGGAGAACCTCGCCAAGGGGCAGGACGCCCTCTCGGCCCACGAGGCGACCGAGGAGAGCCCGGCCCACCGCGACAACCTGCTCGCCGACGGCCCGACGCTGGCCGGGGTCGGGATCGCTCGCGGCACGCTGCCTGGTGGTGGCCCGGTGGTCTACCTGACCGAGGTGATCGTGGAGCCGCCCGGCGTGGCGGGGCGCAACACCCTGAACGGCGCCGAGCCGCGGTGAACGGCCGGAGGCGCGACGCGCTAGTGCCCCGACCCTGGCATGATGACCCGACGAGAGCGCCGAGACCGAAGCGAGGCTGGCGCCCGAGGAGGGAGCAGCGGAAGCGTAGCAGCGCTACTCTGAGCAGCGGACCGACG
>JANPOM010000272.1:0-22140 GCA_031427995.1 Anaeromyxobacter sp.
TACTGGATCGCCTCGGCGACGTGCAGGTAGCCGATGCCCTCGACTCCCTCCAGGTCGGCGATGGTGCGGGCCACCCGAAGCACCTTGTCGTGGGCCCGGGCCGAGAAGCCGAGCCGCTCCATGGTGGTGGTGAGTAGCTGCCGGCCGGCCGCGTCGGGGGTGCAGTGACGGCGGAAGTGCGCGCCGCGCAGGCGGGCGTTGAGGCGCTCGTTCCCACCCCGTGCCGCCGAGCAGGCCCTCACCCGCGCCACCCGCTGGCGAACCTCGGCGCTGGTCGGGCCGTACCCGGCGGCGCCGAGCGCGGCCGGTGGCACCGCCGGAACGTCTACCTGCAGGTCGATGCGGTCGAGCAGCGGGCCGCTGATGCGCCGCCGGTACTTGAGAAGCTCGCTGGTGGTGCAGTGGCAGCGCCGGCTCAGGTCGCCGTGGTGGCCGCAGGGGCAGGGGTTCATGGCCGCCACCAGCGCGAAGCGGGCCGGGTAGGTGATGCTCCGCGCCGCCCGCGCCAGCGTCACCTCGCCGTCCTCGGCCGGCTGGCGCAGGGATTCGAGGACGTGGCGGCGGAACTCGGGCAGCTCGTCGAGGAAGAGCACCCCGTGGTGCGCCAGCGAGACCTCGCCCGGGCGCGGCGGCGAGGAGCCCCCCACCAGCCCGGCGTCGGTGATCGAGTGGTGGGGGGCGCGGAAGGGGCGCTCGCTGAGCAGCCCGCGGTGGCGGGTCAGCCCGGCCACGCTGTGGACCACCGTGGCCTCGATCGCCTCGTCGAATTCGAGCGGTGGCAGGAGCCCGGGCATGCGCCGCGCCAGCATGGTCTTGCCGCCCCCGGGCGGGCCGAAGAAGAGCAGGTTGTGCCCTCCCGCGGCCGCCACCTCCAGCGCCCGCTTGGCCACCTCCTGCCCGGCAACCTCGCAGAGGTCGAGCGCGGGCGGCGCCTCGGGAGGTGGTGTCGCCGCTGGGAGCGGCGGCAGGGGGGCGGTCCCGCATGCCCAGGCCACGATCTGGGCGAGGTGCCGGACGGCGTGGACGGTCAGCCCCTCCACCACCGCCGCCTCCAGGCCGTTGGCCTCCGGGACCACCAGCGCCCGGGCCCCGGCGCGCCGCGCCGCCATGGCCACCGGCAACACCCCGCGAACCGGCCTCACCTCGCCCGAGAGCGAGAGCTCACCGAGGAACAGGATGCCCTCGAGCGCCGCCGGCGGCAGCTCGTGGCTGGCGGCCAGCAGGGCCACGGCGATGGGGAGGTCGAGCCCGGCGCCGTCCTTGCGCAGGTCGGCCGGGGCCAGGTTGACGACCACCCGCTTCGAGGGGAGCTCGACCCCGCAGTTGCGGACCGCCGCCAGCACGCGGATGCGGGCCTCGGCGACGGCACCGGCGGCCAGGCCGACCAGGTGGAAGTCCGGCATCCCCAGCGATGACTCGACCTCGACGTCGACCGGGAGGGCCTCGATACCCAGCACCACCGCGGAGCGGACGCACGCCAGCATGCGCCCCCACGGAGCAGCGAGCGTGCCAGCGTGAATCGGCCTGAATCGTCCTTGGAAGGAGGGCGCGGCGTCCGGGAGGCGGTCGATCGGTCCGCGCCGCGGCCCCGGCCCAGCGATCTAGAACATCGACTCCGGCACGTAGACGATGTC
Organism: Anaeromyxobacter sp.; assembly: GCA_031427995.1. Taxonomy (GTDB): domain Bacteria; phylum Myxococcota; class Myxococcia; order Myxococcales; family Anaeromyxobacteraceae; genus JADKCZ01. The sequence continues at coordinate 1,635 of JANPOM010000272.1, forward strand.
GCCCGGCTCGAGCGTGAAGTTGGCCGCCTTGCCGAGCGCGATGTCCTGCACGTTGACCTTCATCTTCACCTCTTGCCCCTTGATGAGCCGGGTCACGGAGGTGGAGTTCTGGGCGGCCTGCTTGGTGAAGCCGCCGGCCAGGGTCAGGGCCTGGACCACCGACATGCCGTCCTCGAAGGCGAAGGTACCCGGCTTCTGGACCTCACCGAAGACGAAGACCTTGCGCGAGTTGAACTCCTTCACCAGCACCGAGACCTGCGGACTGCGCAGGTACCCCTGGGAGAGGCAGTCCCGCAGCTTCTCGGCGGCGCCGTTGGCGGTCAGGCCCCGCACCACCACCTGCTTGCAGAGCGGGAACATGATGTCGCCCTGCGGGCCGACCTGGTAGATGCCGGAGAGCTCAGGCTCCTGGTAGACGCGTACTTCGATGAGATCGTTGGGACCGAGCGTGGAGGCCGGAAGCCCGCCGCTGGTGCCCTGCTCTCCCACCAGGGCGGTGCGGCCGCTGGTCGTCGAGCAGCCGAGGGCCAGGACCGCGAGGGCGGTCACGACGAGTCTCAGGGCTGGTCCGAAGGTGAACACCCGCCGTTAGCTCTAGTAGGTGACCACGCCGCGCAGCCAGATCTCGTTCTTGGAGTACTCCCAGCCAGGCGGCGGGGCGGCCAGGTCGGTGGTGCGGCTGGTGTACTGGTAAGCCAGCTCGAGCAGCAGCCAGCGCGACAACTCGGCCTGCACCGACGGCTTGGCGGTCAAGACCTGCGAGGTGGTCGAGGCGGCGTCGGTGTACCCGAGCAGCGCCCAGTCGACCAGCAGCGAGGCGGAGAAGATCCTGTTGAACTTGCTCTTCCCCTCCAGCGAGAGGTGGGTGCTGGTGTAGAGCGCCCAGGTGGTCCCGGGGTCGAAGCCGAGGTCGTGGTTGAAGGTGAGCTTGAGCGTCGAGAAAGAGGAGGGGATCCACTCCAGGGACGCCAGGGCCAGCCAGGTGCCGAAGTCGGTCGGGGGGCCGGCCGCCGCGTCGAGGGTGAGTCCGAGCGTGGTGCCGTAGCCGGCCTTCACGGTGGCCGCGAGGTGCGAGGTGAGCAGCCCGCTGACGCCGGCCTGCGCACGCATCCCGGTCCCTCCGATCGAGAGGGCGGAGCTGTTGGGGAGCCGGTCGAACCAGGCCAGCTCGAGCAGCGCGGCGGTCTTGGGCAGGAACTTCCAGTTGAGCCCCAGGCCGACCCCGACGTTGTTGTAGCCGAGGTCGTACAGGTAGGCCGGGTTGCAGTACGGATTGACCACGGCGTTGCAGATCTGCCCGGACTTGAAGGCGTCGAAGGACTCGAGGACCCAATCGCCGGAGAGGGTCGCCGTCATGGCCCCGCCGCCCGGGCGCCAGGGCAGGCTGAGAGCGAGGTTGTTGTAGTTGGAGACCACGCCCGCGGCGATCGAGTAGACGCTCGGCTGGTTGCTTCGGACATAGGTCTCGTCGATCTCGAACCCGACCTGTCCCTTGCGGTTGAAGCCGACTCCGAGGGAGGCGTTGGCGTAGAGCTTCGAGAGGTCGCTGGACCTGGTGTCCTGGATGCCGAAGTACTGGGCCCAGTCGAGCGCAGCGCGCAGCTCGACGGCGACATTGTCGCCAGGGACGCTGAGCTGAAGGCCGGGACGCACGTGGAGGACCAGATCGCCAGTGGTGGTGGTCGAACCGGGGATATCCATGAAGTAGGCGACGTTGGAGTCGTAGCGCAGCTCCAGCTCCACGAACGGGTGGAGGCGTCCCTCGGCCCCACCGACGCGGACGCCGTTCCCGAAGGCGGCGTGAGCGGGCGACGCCGCCAGTAGCAGCGCCAACACCGCAAGCCGTCCGACCAACCGTTCCTTGAACATTCTCCCCCTCACATCAATGCTCGTTCGCCGACGCGGACCGCGACCGCGGTTTCGCTCTCCGGAGTCGCGCTGCTAGAAGACGGTGCTCGCGGACGGCGGCCGCAGCACCACCGGCGCGGAGGGCGGCGGCGGCGACCGGTAGCGTCCCGACATGTCGCGGTCGGGCTGGTTGATCGGCTGCTGCACCTCGACCGTGGTCTTCTCGTCGACGATGTAGGCGAGCTGGCCGATGCACTGCTGGGCGTCGTTGCCCAGGCCATCGACCTTGCCCTTGGCGATCCCGATCTTGGCGAACTCGGAGCTGGCGGCCGGGTCCTTGCTGGCGAGCGCATCCTTGAGGGCGGTCTCCGACTGCTCCGCCACCTTGAGGAGCCCCTTGATCTGCGCCAGCTTCTCGTTGACGCAGTTGAGCTTCACGACGTCCTTCTCGTTGCGCGCATCCCTGACCCGGGCCGTCACCTGGCGGAGTGAGTCGCGCATCGACTGAACGGCGTCGTTCGCCTGCCTGGCACGATCGGCGTCCGCGATCCCGTTGGCCTTGCCGCCGATCACCACCGGCGCCGCCGTCGCGGTCTGCGCCAAGGCCGGAGCGGCCGCCACGGCGAGGAGCAGCAGGCCACCGAAGGCGGGCAAGCGAAGCAGTCTGTTCATGGATGTTTCCGCCCTATCAGAGAGGGTTTCAGCCGACGGGAGATAATAGGTCCTCACATGCTGAGCGTCAATGTAGGCATCCGGGGCTCTTACCGCTATCGGGTGGCCCCCACCAGGGCGTCCTCGCTCCCCGACTCCGGACCGTCCAGGTCACCATCAGTCGGGATCACCAAGCAGCGCCACCGGTCGCCGGCTCTCACCATCCGGACCGGCACCTCGTCGGAGGTCTCGGCAAAGGGCTGGAGCGCCCCGTTTCTTTGCCAGCGGTACCGGTAACGTACCGGGTCGCCGTCTGGCTCCTCGCTCTTCACCTTGATCTCGCAGCGGATGGCCTGTCCCGTGACCAGGGTACTCGGCACCAGGGTAGGCCTGGCCGGCCCAGGCGGGGAGTTGGTGATCACCCGCTCTGCTTGAGCCGCGGGCCCCTTGGCGGTGCCGTCGCTCGGTGTCACGGCGCACCTGAAGCGGTCGCGGTTGATGGTGGCCACCGACGGCAGCTTGCCCGAGTCAGCGGCCCCGGCCAGCGGCTTGTCGTTGCGCCACCAGGCGTAGCTGTAGGTCACCTGGTCGCCGTCGGGATCGGTCGAGGGGACCAGCACGCGGCAGGTGAGCTCGTCGCGGGTGCGCGCCGCCTCCGGCTCGATGACCGCCTGCGGGGCTCCCGGGGGGCTGTTCAGGACCACCACCTCGGCCGAGGCTCGCTGGCTCTCCGAGTGGCCGTCCCATGCCCAGGCCTCGCAGCGCCACCGCTCGCCGCGCCGGATCACGCCGGCAGGCAGGACCGCCTGCCCCTCTCCAAGTGGCTCGAGCTTGCCATTGCGGCTCCACCGGAAACCGACCGTGACCGCCTCCTGGTCGGCGTCGCGGTCGGGGACCAGGGCCTCGCAGGTGAGCGCCGAGCCGGTGACTGGCTCCGCCGGCTTGAGGCGCACCACCGGCGGCTCGGGGACGGTGTTGGCCACGATGCCGCCGAGCAGGATCGATGCCCCGGCCTGCTCGCCGTCGAATGCCACGACCTCGACGCGCCAGGCCTCCCCGCGGCGCAGCGAGCGCGGCGCCAGCACCGACCCCTCCAGGGCGAAGGGCAGGCCATCGCGCCACCAGCGGTACCGGTAGCTGACGGGGTCGCCGTCGGCGTCGCTGGCCGGCTTCTGGATCTTCACGGCCAGGCCGCTCAGGGCGGTCGGCGCGGCCGGTTCCAGCGCCGCCACCGGTGCGGTCGGCGGGGTGTTGCGCCCGGCGCAGGTGGCCACCACCGAAGGTCCGGGGAGCTCACCGTCCCAGGGGGTCACCTGGACGCGCACCACGTCGTGCTTCTTGAGCGCCACGCCGAGGCGGGGCTGGGAGCCCGGCTGCGGCGAGCCGTTGAGGCTCCACTCGTACCTGTAGGTGACGGTATCGCCGTCGGGGTCGGTGGCCGGCTTGACCACCTTCAGCTCCGGCACGGTGCCCGAGGGGACCGGCCCGTCGCAGAGGGCCACCACCACCGCTCCCGGCACGGTGTCGGCGATCACCACCTCGGCGCGGACCGGCGTGCTCTCGGCCTGCCCGTCGAGCGCCACCACCTCGACCCCCCAGCGCTCTCCCTTCTTCGGCACGCCGCGCCGGATCTGCGTCTGGTCGGGCGGCGCCTCGAAGCGAACGCCCTGGCGGAACCAGCTGGTGCGCCAGGTGACCTGGTCGCCATCGGGATCGGGGCGCTGGGTGAACTGCAGCGTCAGGCCGTCGATGGCGCGGGGCCGTCCCGGCGAGAAGGCCACCTCGGGAGGTGGCGGCGGGCTGTTGACCACCTCGACGGCGGCCCGGCCCGATGGACCGTGGACCTCGCCGTCGAAGGCCTGTACCTCCACCTCCCAGCGCTGCCCCCTGGCCAGCAGCGAGGACGGGGCCTCGTTGACGCTGGTCCAGCCGGCCCCCTGCTTGCCGTCGCCGCCTGGCAGGTCTACCGGCGAGCCGTCGCGCAGCCAGCGGTAACGGTAGGTGAGCGGGTCGCCATCAGGGTCGGCGGCCGGTGACTGGACGACGACCCGGAGCCGGTCGCTCACCGTGGGGCGGGCCGGCCCGAAGATCACCACCGGCGCGGTGGGCGGGGCGTTCTCCACCAGCACCTCGTCGGTGGCGGGGACCCCCGACTCCATGCCGTCGCTCGGCGTGACGATGACCCGCACCCGCTCGTGCTTGCGGAAGAACTGGGGTGCCAGCGTCTCGCCGGCGGTGGCCGCGGCCACCACCTTCCCCTCGCGGGTCCAGCCGATGCTGAGCTTGACCGGATCGCCGTCCGCGTCGCGGGCCGGCGCCGCGATCACCAGCTTCAGCTCCTGGCCACCCCTCGGATGGCGCGGCTCGATGGCGACCCGCGGGGGCTCGGGCGGCGTGTTGACGACGGTGACGATGGCCTGCGCCTTGACCCCCTTCTCCTCGCCGTCGAAGGCCTGCACCACCACCTCGTAGCGGTCCCCGCGCTCCACCAGCGCCCCCGGGACCTCCCTGGGATCGGCGCCCGGGGTCAGCGGTTGGCCGTTCCGGGTCCAGGCGAAGCCGTAGCTGAGCGGATCGGCGTCGGCGTCCCCGGCCGGCTCCACCAGCACGGCCCGCAGCGCCTCGCCGCGGCGCGGGCGAGCCGGTCGGATCTCGACCTTGGGTGAACCGGGCGGTGAATTGCGCACCTCGACCTCGGCGGCGGCCGGCGGCCCCTCCAGCAGGCCGTCGAAGGCCCGGACCTCGACCTGGACCCGCTGGTGCTTGCGGAGCATTCCGAACGGCACCTCGGTGGCGGATAGCGGCAGTCCCATGGGCTTGCCGTCCGTCGACCAGCGGTGGTGGTAGACCAGACGGTCGCCGTCCACGTCGGTGGCCGGCTTGAGCACCTGGACAAGGAGCGGGGTGGTCCGGCGCGGCTGGGCCGGATCGATGGCGATCACCAGCGGCCCCGGAGCGGCGTCGGACACCCGAGCCTCGGCCAGGGCCGGCGCCGCGTCGAGCTCGCCTTCGTTGGCGACCACCCGGGCGGTCAGCATCAGGCCGCGTCGAAGCTTGTCTCCTGGGAAGCTCTCGCCGCTGACACCGGTCTCCAGCCCGTCGAGCAACCAGTCGATGCGGTAGGTTACGGCGTCCCCGTCGGGGTCGGCGGCCGGCGTGACGATGAGCGCCCTGACCGCGGTGCCGCGCTCTGGCGCGGCCGGCTGGAGCCTGACGACCGGCGGGCCCGGCGGCGTGTCGAGGACCCGCACCTCGGCGCTCTCCACCAGCGACGTCCCCCCGGCCGCCGCCAGCGAGAAACGCCAGCGCTCACCCCGCCTGGCGGTGCCGGGCGGGAGCTTGGCCCGGCCTTCCATGGCAGGGACCGGCTTGCCGTTGCGGAGCCACTCCAGCCGCGGCGCCGGTATGGCGTCGGCGGGCCCGGCGTCGAGCCAGGTGGCGCGCCAGCTGGCCTGCAGGCTGTCCGCCAGGCGGGGTTCGGCCGGCGAGAGCTTGAGGTCCTTGTAGGAGGGCGGGTTGGGGCCGGAGCGCCCGGTCCGGGCGGCGTCGCGCGCCGGGCCGGGCCACGGGTTGGCGGCCGCCGTCGTGCCACCCCGCGCGGCGCGCAGGCCATGCAGCCGCCCCGAGGGCGTACCGACGAAGATCACCAGGCCACCGTCACTGGCGAGATCGAAGAGCAGCGGCGAGGCGGCCAGGTCCGGCTCGCCCAGCGAGGCCGGGAAGCCGGAGAGGCCGCGCCCGGCGCCGTTGACCACGGTCACCGAGCCGTCGGCGGCGGCCACCACCACCTCCAGGGCGCCGTCGCGGTCCACGTCGCCGATGACCGGACCGCTGAAGAGGCGCGGGCCGACCCTGGCCGGGAAGCCCTTGAGCGGCTTGCCGGTCCGATCCACGGCGTGGAGCAGGCCGTCGGCCGAGGCGAAGACCGCGTCGAGCCGGCCATCTCCGTCGAGATCGGCGACCGCGGGGGCTTCGTAGATCCGGTAGGCGGAGGCGACCGGGAAGCCGGGCAGCGCCTTCCCCGTGCCGTCCACGGCGTAGAGCTTGAAGTCCTGGCTCCCAACCAGCAGGTCCATGGCGCCGTCGTCGTCGAGATCGGCGAAGACCGGTGCGCCGGTGACCGCGAAGCCGGTGGCGAGCGGGAAGCCGGGCCTGGACTTCCCGGCGCTGGAGACCACCTGGACCTTGCCGTCCTCGCACCCCCAGGCCAGCGAGGGGCCGGCGGCGAAGCCACTGCTCGAGATCGAGCTGGTGACCGCGGCCCGGCCCTCCTGGATGGGGAAGCCCCTGGCCGGAACGCCCCCGCGCTTGAGGGCGTGGACCCGCCCCTTCTCGTCGCCCACCAGCAGCTCAGGCCGGCCGTCACCGTCCACGTCGGCGAAGGAGGCGCCGGCCCTGGCGCGCGCGCCCAACGAAACCGGGAAGCCGGCCGCCAGGCCTCCGCCGGCCCAGAGGTAGACCTTGCCGGAGACGGTCACCACCGCGATCTCGGGCCGGCGGTCGCCGTCGAGGTCGGCCGCGGCCGGCGCTCCCGCCAGCTGCTCCCCGCCGGGGATGATGAAGGGGAAGCCGCCTGGCGAGCTGCCGTCGGCGCGGAAGGCGTTGAGCCGGTCCCCCGCCGAGACCACCACCACCGGCTGCCCTTCCAGCGTCAGTCCGATGGCCGGCTGCGAGACGCGGCCGCCGGCGTCGCGCGGGTAGTTGGAGAGCGCGGCGGCACCGAGCGTGAGTGAGAGGAGGAAGTGGAGCAACGTGGATTCCCCGGTGACGAGCGGCCGGCGCGGAGCGGGCCGTCAGCTGCGTTGGTGGTGCGCTGCCAGCGCGACGCAAGCGCGGTGGCGGATCAGTTGGAGGGCGTGAAGAGGAAAGGGTACTCGACCGTGACCGGGCCGCCAGGCCGGAACTGCGTGCGCCAGCTTCGCATGGTGTTCATGATGCAGGAGGCCACGTCGGGCGAGCCGAGCGTGTTCTGCGAGGCCCCCACCTCTGAGACGCCGCCAGTCTCCAGGATCGTGAAGCGGATGACCAGCTTGCCCTTCAGGGTCGGGTTCCGTTTCAGGGCGTTCTCGTAGCAGGCCTTGATGAGCCCCATGCGCGCCCGGACGAAGGCGCCCAGCTTGCCCTGGTCGATGTCGCTCGAGTCGATCTCCGCCGCCTCGGTGGCCACCGTGCCGGTGACCTTGACCTCGGACTTGGTGCCGTAACCGACCGCGCCGCCGCCGCTGGTGGCCAGGTCGCCGATGCTGGCCGCTCCACCCTGCCCGCCTCCCTTGCGGCCGCCGCCCGCGCCCGGGTCGGTGGTCACGGCCACGCCGCCAGCACCGGAGAGGGCCGTGGCCACGTCGGTCATGCCGCCCCCGGCCCCGAAGACGTCGGCCACCGCGCCGCCGCCGCTCCGTGGGCCGAGCGCGCCGAGCACCTTGAGCATCCCCTTGCTCTGGACCGCCCTGGCCACCGCGGCAGCCCTGGCCGCCTTGCGCGCCGCCGCCTGCTCGCTCGACTCGGCCTTCTTTTCGGCCTTCTTGGCCTCGGGGTCGGCCTTCTTCTCCTCGACCTTCTTCTCCTCCACCGCTTCCTTGGCCTCCTCCTTCTTCTCCACCGGGGGCGCCGGGAGACGGTCGGGGATCAGCACCTTGGCGTAGCGGTCGGGGATCTGCTCGATGGTCACTTCCGGCGGCATGTCGGCGTGGGCGAGCGCCACGTAGGCGCCGCCGTGGACCAGCATCGAGACGGCAAGGACCGAGGCGAAGAGGCCATCCATGCTCCTGAAGTGGTTGCCCCGGGCGTTGGGTGGAAGCACCGGGCGTGGCACCTCGGCCGGCGGTGTCACGAACTGCCAGAGCAGCGTCACCTCGCCGAGGGTGAGCCGGCCGCGCTGCGACTCGACCAGGGCGAGCGCATGCCCCTTCCCTTCCCTGCGGGTCTTGCCCTGCGCCACCAGCGTGGCGAGATCGACCGACCCGTGTTGGTCCTGCACGCGGCCGTCCATCCCCTCATCGAAGCAGAGGTGGTAGGCGTCACCGTGCACGGTGAAGGCGGTGAAGGAGCTGGGGAGGTCGGAGATGGGGACCACGATGGTGTTCCGGGCGTCGGTCCCGACGGTGACAGCCTGGTGCGCCGTGAGGATGCGCTCCTCGACGATCTTGCCGCCCCGGATCACGCCGAGTCGAAGCACCTTGGACCGCTGAGCCGCCATCTCGTTTCACCTGTCTCGTCAACGCTAGAACGGAGGCTTCGTGACGGCTTGCGACACCTTCGGGAGCAGCGGCTCGGAGCGGTCCAGCTCTCCGATGTTCAGGTTGGCCCGGGGCATGAGGAACATGGCCTGGGGCTTCTGGATCCGCCCCTCCACCTTGAGCTCCTCGAGCCGCAGGATCTTGGCCGGCGCCGGCTTCTTCTTCTGGTTGCCCTTTGCCGTTCCCTTCTCCGGCGGCGCGGCAGCGGCCCGCAGCGGCTGGGCCAACGAGATGGTTAGCATGGCGCCCGAGAGCGCCACAAGCGACCGGATCCACATCACTTGTCGCCTCCTTCCTTCAGCTTGCTCCCGGCCGGAACGGCCGTGGCTGGCGAAGCACCATCCTGCGCCGGAGCAGGGCCGGGTGTCACGGCCGGCGAGGGCGCGGGCTCAGGTGTGGGGGGCGGCGCCGCGGCCGCGGCGGCCCTGCGCTCCTCCTCCAGCCGCCTGGCCTCCTGCTCCGCCATCTTCTTCGCCTCGGTCTCCTTGAGGAGCCGGTCCTTCTCCTGGCGCACCAGCCGCTTCTTCTCCCGATCGATCTCGCGGGCGGTGTCCTTGCGATAGGGCTCCACCCGCGGCTCCTTCCCGCCCTGCTTCTCGAACTCGTCGAACCAGGCCAGCCCTTGCTCCAGCCGCTGCAGCGCCGGCAGCCCCGGGCTGGCGACGTCGAGGTAGAGCAGCGCCAGGTTGAAGCGGGCCTCGTTCATGGCCGGGTCGAGCTCCAGCGCCTTGCGGTAGGCCGCCTCGGCCTTCTCGAACTCCTGCAGGCCCCGGAAGGCGTTGCCGAGACCGAGCCAGGTGCCGGCCGAGCGCGGCGCGTACTTGACGGCCAGCTCCAGCTCCCGCGCCGCCCCGGCGAAGTCATCGGTGTCGGCCAGGACCGCGCCGTAGTTGGCATGCGCCTCGGGGTAATCGGGGCGCAGCGAGGCGGCGGTCTTGAAGTTCTCGATGGCCTGGGGCCGGTTGCCGAGCGCCAGCTCCACGAACCCGAGCCGGTTCCAGACGGCCGGATCGTGCTCGTCGAGCTGGCGGGCATTCTGCAGCACCATGCGGGCCAGCTCGAAGCGCTTCTTGCCGGCGTAGCTGTTGGCGAGGGCCACCATGGCCGGGATGCTCTTCTCGTCAGCCTTGAGGGCCTTCTTGCACTCCTCCTCGGCGGCGGCGTTCTTGCCGGCGGCCAGCAGCACCTCGGCCAACCCGACCCGGAGGGCCACTCCGTCGGCCCGGCCCAGCCGCTCCTTGAGTTCGGCCTCGACCTGGTCGAGCGGCCGCCCCTGGCGCAGCCAGAGGCGGACCAGGTTCTGTCCGGCCGGGGCGAAGCCGGGGAAGGCGTCGAGGGTCGCCTGGTAGGCGGCGGCGGCGCGCTGGGGGGAGCCGAGCCGCTCTTGCAGCACGCCGGCGTTGAATCCGGCCCAGGGCAGATCGGCGCCGGACCCGCGCGCCGACTCGAAGGCGGCGGCCGCCCCTTCCAGATCGCCCATCTCCAGCAGCCTGACGGCCTGCTCGAAGGTGGCGCGGGCCAGCTTCTCCACCTCCGGTGAAACCCTGGGGCGGGGGGGACTGGGTGCCGGCTGCGCGCCATCGGCCACAAGAGGAGCAGCCGGGCTCGCCAATGCCGAAGGCGAAACCGGAGCCGGAGTTGGAGCCGCTGCCTCGGCCGGCGGCGCGGCCTCGACGGCGGCCTCCGCCACGGGGGCCGGCGGCTTCTGCGCGCCGGCACACGACGAAAGCATCGTGGCGATCGGGATCGCCAGCAGCACCACCCAAGCCGTCGGAGGCCCGGTCCGCATCGGCTACCTCTTGGCCCGCTTCCTGGCCTCGACCTGGTTGACCTTCCAGACGGTGTCGGTCACGCCGGCCAGGTCGGCGCAGGACTGGTAGGCCTTCCTGGCCTCGGCGCGCTTTCCGGCCTTCTCGAAGAGCTCGCCGGCCCGGAAGAGGACGTTGGCCGCGGCGTTCGGGTCATCCTTGGAGCAGCGCGCGTCGGTGCCGAAGCTGGTGTAGACCGCGGCGGCGTCGGTCCCCTTGCGGAGCTGGTCGAGCTCCCTTCCGAGGTTGAAGACGGCGCTGCAGCGGATGGGGCTGTCCGGGTACTTCTCGACGAAGGACCGGTAGAGCTTGACCGCCTGCTCCGTCTTCCCCTGCTTGGCCCGAAGCGCCGCCAGCATGAGCTGGGCGCTCTCGGCCTCCTTGCTGTCGGGGAACCTGGCGATGAGCTGTTCGCGCAGCACCGCCGCCTTGTCGAGCTGGCTGGCCTTCTCATGAGCGTTGGCCGACTGGTAGAGCGCCAGCGAGACGTTCGGGTTGGCGGGGTTGGCGGTCACGAAGGCCTCGAAGGCGGCCCCGGCCTGGGCGAACTGGCCGGCGTCGAGCAGCCGCCTGGCCTGATTGAACCCGGCCTCCACTTCGAGCAGCGAGAGCTGCTCCAGCACCTTGCCGAGGGTCTCCTTCGCCTTCGGGTCGGTCGCCTGGGCGCTCGCCGACGCCACCTGGGACTTGAGGCGTGGCAGCGCCGCCTCGTAGCCGGGCAGGTCCTTGAGCGCCAGGAAGGTCTGCAGGTAGAGCTTCACGCCGCTGATGTCGGTCTCGGCCGGCCAGGCCTCGAAGTTCCTGGCGAAGCGGCCGCGGGCGTCCTCCATGTTGTCGAAGGCGTACTCGATCTGGGCCCCGCTCAACGCGATCTGCGCCGCGCTGGTCGGCATGAAGCGCTCGCCTGGCGCCTTCTTGTTGTCGGGGTCGCTGCCCGAGAGCTTCACGTAGGTGTCGGCGTAGTCGACGATCCGCTTCCACTCGCCGGGCGGGGAGCGCGGAGCCAGCGGCGTGCTCTTGCGCTGCTCCCAGAGCGGGAGGCGGAGGGGCTCGAGCTGCCCTGCCTGCACCTTGGCGTTGGCCAGGGCGTTGGAGGCCGCGTAGGCCAGCTTGGCGGCCATGGCCCGGGAGGTGTCGTTGGCGCCGGGGTTGAGCAGCAGCCTCTCGGCCTGTTCGACCGCCCTGGCCTCCTGCTTGGCGTAGAGGAAGTACTTGGCCGCGTTGTAGCGGAAGCTGACGCCCCACTCGCTGGAGGTGAACTTGTCGGCGAAGTCGGCCAGCGCCTGGGCCTCGGTGCCCCACTCGGCCCGGGCCTGGTCCATGTTGCCCGAGTTGGCCGCCATGCCACCGGCCTGGTGGTGGGTGTTCATGTTCTGCACGAAGCCGCGCTCGAACTCGTCGGAGAACTCGTTGTTGCCCGGCGGGAACTTATGATCGGCCTGCTTGTAGCGGAGGCCGCCGCCAGCGCCGCCGCCGTCGGTGACGCAGCCGGCCAGCAGGGCCAGGAGCAGGGTGGCAGCAGGTAGGACTCGGGTCATGGTGGTGCTCCTCTGGTGCGTGCGGCGCCGGTTCACTTGTCGTCGGTCCCGCCAAGCTTGCCGCCGGCGGTGGGTGGGGTGGAAGAGGCGGGCGGGGCGGGAGGGGGAGCCTTGTTCCGGGCCGGGCCGTCCGGGGTGCCGGCAAGCGGCACCGGGGAGAGGTCCTCGGTGATCATGCGCGCCTTGGCTTCCTTGAGAATGGGATACTCGCGCGGCCGGTAGCGGGCCAGCGACTCGCCGATCTTCTTGGTCCACTCGTTCTTGACGTGGAGCTTGCGCGCCGCCTCGATGGCCTGGACGTAGACGGTGACGGCCTGTTCCTCGTAGGGCTGCGCGAACTGGGCCAGGCCGTCCTGGTAGGCGGCCAGGTACTCCTCGTTCCCCGGCTTCTTGAACTCGGGTGGCACCGGGGCCTCGTAGATGGTCTGGGCCAGCCGCTCCAGCAAGTAGGCCTTGCGGTAGAAGGCGGCCAGGATCCAGTCCGGGCGCTTGTACTTCGCCACCTCGTCGTAGAGCGGCGCCACCCGCTTGGCCTCGGCGAACTTGGCCTCCAGCGCCCTCTTGAGCTTCTTGGGATCGGTGGTGGTGGGCAGGGTGATGGCGTCGTAGCGCTCGAAGTCGTACTCGGCCAGCCGGAAGCGGGCCTCGGCGGCGGCGGCGGCGGCGCGCGCCGCGGTCTCCGGCTTCAGGCCGCGGGCTGCGAACTCGGCCACGGTGGCGGCGTAGCCGGCCTTGGCGGCCTTCTGGTCCTTGAGCTCGCGCCAGGCCAGCGCGATCTTGAGCTGGGCCTGGACCACCAGCTCATGCTCCTTCGACTTGCCGAAGCGCCGGTTGAAGTCCTGCAGCGCCGCGATCTCCCTCTTCCACTCCCCGTTCTTCTCGTAGATCAGCGCGGCGTGGAACTGGGTGCGGGCGGCGTCCTCGGCGTCCGGGTAGGCCTTGGCGTACCGGGCGAAGGCGGCCGCCGCGGCGTCGTAGCGCTGCAGGTTCTCCTGGGCCCGGGCGGCGTTGAAGATGGCGTCCTTGCGGTGCTTGGACTTCGGGTACTTCTCCACCAGCAGCAGGTAGCGGTCGACCGCCTTCTCGAAGTCGAAGGTGTTCTCGGCGTTGAAGCCGACCCGGAAGAGGGCCTCGTCGGCCAGCGCCGACTTCGGGTACTCGACGCTGATGCGCTCGTACATGCGCAGCGCCGACTCGAAGCGTCGCGCCCCCTCGTAGCAGCTGGCGGCGTTGTAGAGCGCCTTGTCGGCGAACTCGTGCTTCGGGTCCTCCTGCACCAGCGCGATGAAGAGCGCGGCGGCCGGCTCGAACTGCTTCTGGTTCATCAGCTCCATGGCCCGGTTGAAGCGGCCGCCGAGCTTGAACTTCTGCAGCGAGGCCTGGAGGGCGGGGTTGCGCGAGACCTCGGCCGTCTGCAGGAGGGCCGCGGCCGACTCCACCGCCTTCCAGTCCTTCACGGCCAGGTAGGACTCGATGATCAGGTTGGCGGCGAACTGGGCCACGGCGTCCCCCGGCCAGCGGCCCACCACCTCCTCGAAACGGCAGCGCGCTTCGCCGAAGTCGTTGTGCTTGTAGAAGACCTCGCCGGCCTTGAAGGCCAGGGTGGCCGCCTGGGCGGCGTCGCCGCGGCGGGCCACGAAGACGTCGGAGTCGCGCACCAGGTCCTGGTAGACGGCCGGGAGCGGCAGCAGCTCGACCTCCTCGCGCTCCTTGCGGTCGGTGGAGAGCAGCACCTTGCGCTCGGGGAGCTCACCGGCCCGCTGCAGCCGGGTCACCTCGCCTTCCCAGGAGATGACCGCCGAGACCGCCGCCTCGGTCCAGTACTTGTCGTCGGCCGGATCATCGCGCACCGCCGCGTAGCTGCGGGCCGCCTTCTCGAAGGCCAGCGCGTTGTAGAGGCAGTCGGCGTAGTTGTAGGTCAGCTCGTGGGCCACCTTGGAGTGCGGGAAGCGCGCCAGGTAGTCTCCGTAGGCCTTGGCGGCCACCCGGTACTGCGAGACCGCGTTCTCGAGCTTGCCCTCGGCCTTGAACTGCTGGCCCTGGGCGTGGTGGAAGCTGGCGGCGCGCAGCAGGCTCTTCTCGATCAGGTCGCGCACCGAGGCCACCAGGTCCGGATCGCCCTTGTTCTTCAGCCACCAGGCCGTCTCCTCCGAGTAGGCGTCGACCAGGGTCTGCCGCTCCAGGGCCTCGCGCTCGAAGCGGCGGTGGCGCGACCAGGCCATGACGATCTTGCCCTGGATGCGCGGCGCGTCCGGCGAGAGCGGGTCGCGCGCCAGCACCACCTGGTAGGCCTCCACCGCCGCCGGGAACTTGGTCTCGTCGTAGTAGACGTCGCCGAGCCGGCTGAAGATCTCGGCCTCGTAGGAGCGCCCTCCCAGCGAGGCGAAGAAGGCCTTGGCCTTCTCCACGCCGCCCCACCGCTCGTCGGCGAAGCTGATGGCGGAGTACTGGATGGCCTCCGGCCAGACGTCGCCGCCCGGCTTCTCGCCCGCCTTGCCGGCCTTGGCCACGTAGTTGTCGAGCAGCCGGGTGAAGGACTCCACCGCCTGCTGGTAGTCGTCCATCCGGTAGTAGGTCCAGCCCAGCTTGTAGACGGCGCGGGCGAAGAGCGAGTGCTCGGGGAAGGCGTACATCCTGGAGAAAGCGGCGGCGGCCCGCGGCAGCGAGTCGGCCGCCACGTCGTCGAAGTGCCAGTCGCCCAACCGCACCCAGGCCTCGGGCACGAACGGGCTGGCCGGGTAGTTTTCGATGAGGCTCTGGTAGGCGGCCTGCGCCTCCTGCCCCTGCCCCATCTCGCCGAGGCAGTAAGCCAGCAGGTAGTAGATGCCGTGGGTGAACTTGTAGTCGGGGAAGCCGGTGAGGAGCCGCTGGTAGAGGGCGATGGAGGGGGCGTAGCTCTTCATCGGCTCGGGGGGCGGCTCGCGCCCTTCGGCGATGGCCCGCTTGCTCTCGGCGCGGAACTGGTCGCTGGCGATGAGGAAGTCGTCGTTGGCCTTCTCGTAGTAGAGCTCGGCCAGGCGGAACATGGCGTCGGGCGTGAACCGCGGGTCGTCCGGGTAGCGTGACAGGAACTCCTCGAAGCGGAAGATGGCGGCGTCGCGCTCCACCCGCTCCAGCCCGTCGAGACCGCTGATGGCCTGCTCGAATTGCTCGGAGAGGAAGCGGCGCCGCTGGTCGAACTGCTTCTGCACGGTGACCTGGATCTCGCCGCGGAAGGCGCCGGCCTCCACTTCGAAGAGCCGCAGCGCCTCCTCGAAGCTCTCCAGGTCACGGGCCGTGGCCGACGCACTTGGAAGCGGAGCGGGCGCCATGGCCTGCTCTGGCGCCGGCGCGCCCTGCCTGCCGCGGTCGCGGCAGGAGAGGTAGCCGCTGGTCGGAGCCGCCGCCAGGCCCAGCGCGGGCCAGAGGGCGAGGCAGAGCGGGCCGGCCAGCGTGCCAAGGGCGCGGATAACGGTCACTCGACCTCCCGCAGCACCAGCTTGAAGTCGCGGTCCATGGCCTCGAGCTCGCTGGCCTTCTGCTGGGAGAGCTGCTGGATCTTCTCCACCCGCTCGCGCTTGCGCGACCAGGCCACGTCGACGATGCCGACGTCGGCCTTGAGCACCAGCCTGTAGAACTGGGCCCGCACCGCGCTGAAGGAGCGAAAGGCGATGCGACCGATGATGTCGCGCGCCTCGCCGTTGATGGCGGCCAGCTGTTCTTGCTGGCTCAGCAGGCCGGCCCGCTCGGCGGCGATCCAGCTGCCCACCACCACGGCGTTTCGCTGGGCCACGCCGGCGAACTGCTCCTTGAGCCGCTCGGCGCTGGCGTCGGCCCGATCGAGCCGTTCCAAGATGGCGTCGCCGCGCCGCAGCTCCTGCGCGTCACCGGGCGCCAGGGCGGCCCGGGCCGGGAGCAGGACCGCTTGCTCCTGCTCCATCAGCTCCAGGACCTCGCGCCGCAGGCCGGCGTCGCCGGCCGCCTGGGCCGTGCCGCCCACCGCGTCGCGGGCCGCGGCGATCTCCTGGCGCAGGGCGCGGAGGGTCTGGTTGTATTCGGTGACGAAGGCGCGGTGTTTGCGCAGCTCGGCCCCCATCTCGCCTCGCCCGGACAGGTCCGACTGGATCTCGCCCCGGTGCTGGACCAACCAGGCCTCGGTGGCGGCCACCGCGGCGCCGGCGGAGTCGGCCTGCATCCCGAGCTGGAAGGCTACCTTCTCGGCCTGGTCGACCCGGGCCCGCATGCGCTTGCCCCGGGCCTCCACCTCGGCCTGCGTTCGCGGCAGCGACTCGAGACGGGGTTGCAGGGCTCGCCGCGCCGCGCGCACCCGCTCCAGCTCGGCCCGCTGGTCCGGGGCCAGCAGCGGCGCCAGCCGCTCGGCGGCCCGGTCGGCCAGCTCGCCGCGGGCGCGAGCCGAGCCATTCTCGACCGCGTCGGCGGCGATCCAGCCGTCGCGGGCCAGAGGCATGGCGTCGAGCCCGCCGCCCCGCTCCAGCAGGTCCTCGATCCGGCCGATGACATGGAGCGAGTCGGCCAGGTCCTGCCGGGCCCCGTCCAGCGACAGCACCAGGTCGAGGGCGCTCCCGACCTCCCGCTGCGCCGAGGCCCACTTGACGGCCACGGGCGGCAGCACCGAGGAGACGTCGAAGGCCTTTCCCTGCCGGCCGATCAGCTCGTTGAAGTATCGGACCGGGTCCTCGTGCAAGGTGAGGACCGCGTCGATCTCGTCGCGGACCGGGGCGTAGTTGTTGATGACCTTGTTGAAGGACTCGCTCGCGGCGGCATAGTGGCCGAGCCGCAGGTTGAGGTGCCCGGTGAGGATGGTGGCCTCGGGCGCCAGCTGCGACTCGGGGGCCAGATCGACGATCATGGCCGCGGTGCGCAGCGCCTGCTCATGGTTGCCGGCGCGGACGAAGCCCCAGGAGACCTCGTAGAGCGCCTCGTTGAAGCGCGGCGAGGTGTAGGGGAGCAGCAGGTAGCGGTCGAGCGACTCGGCGAACTTGCCCAGCGCGGCATCGACCCGGGCCGCGCCCATGGCGCAGAGCTCGCGGATCTCCACCTGCCGAGCGTCGTTCCCCTCCAGCTTGAGGCAGGCCTCGAACCGGTCGGCGGCGGCGGCCAGGTCGCCGGCCTCGACCTGCAGCGCGCCCTGGAAGTAGGCGGCGGCCAGGTGATACGGCGGGGCCACCGCGCCGAAGGCGGCCAGGGCTTGCTCGACCCGGACCACGGGACGCAGGTCGGGGCGGAAGTAGGAGGCCTTGCCGGCCAGGTAGGCCAGCTCGGACGGTTGGCCGTCCTTGAGGAGCGGCCTGGCGGTGTCGAGCAGGGACTGGACCCCTTCCAGCCGCTTCAGCCTGATGCGGCAGTCGAGCGCCCCGATCAGCGCCGGCGCCAGGGTGGTCACGGACGCCAACCGGAGCAGCTCCTGGTAGGGCAGCAGCGCGGCGCCGCAGGAGCCCTGTTGCCGGAGCGCGTCGGCGAGGTAGAGCAGCGCCCGGGGTGCGTCCGGGCTGGCGCGGAACTCGGGCTCGTCGAGCGCGCCGTAGAGCAGCACCGAGGCGTGGAGCCAGTCGCCGAGCAGGAACTGGGTCTCGCCGTCGGAGAACTGGCGGCGAGCCCGCATCGGCGCGGTCTCGTCGGGGCGGGCGTAACTCCGCTCCACCAGGACCAGCCGCGACTCCACCTCCACGGTCTCCCGCTCCACGCCCTCGAGCGGCGCGCCGGCCGCCGGGCCGGGCAGGAGCAGGGTCGCGTTCAGCGCCAGCGCCAGCGCCGCCGCGGTGCGACCTCGACCTCCCAGGATCACTTCTTGGCGCCTTCCGTGGCCCCGCTGGTCTTGCGCGCGGCCGGCTCCTCTTTCTGGATCTCCAGCTCGTACTTGATGGCCGGGCGATCCTTGAGCTCAGAGGTGAAGCCGCCCTTCTCGAAGCCGATCACCTTCACGGTGATCACCTTTCCCGGCTCGGCCTCGATGGTGTAGGCCGACTGGGTCTTGAACTTGTAGTCCTGCAGGTAGCTGAAGATTCCGAAGCCGTGGCCGCGGAAGACCATCTGCACGGCCAGCTGGTGGTTGCCCGGCACGATGCGGCCGTTGAAGACCTCGAACTCGTCGCGCCTGTCGAGGTCGCCGTCGAGATCGGTCTTGGTGTAGATGGGCGCGCCGTCGAGGGCGTAGGTGACCGACTCCAGGTAGAAGGAGGAGCCCATCTCGTTGCGGTGGATCAGCACCGCCTTGGCGCCGGTGGTGATGTCGCCGCCGATCACCAGCTCTTGCAGGTTCATGAGGCGCGCCTTGGTCCGGAAGACCTTCTCCTTCAGGTCGGAGACCCGCTCCTCGAGCGTGCGGACCTTGAGGTCGTTCTGCTCCTCGGCGGTCAGCGCCGGGACGGCGGCGGCCGGCGGCACCGCGGCCTTGGAGGGCGCCGCGGCGGGTGGCTTGGCAGCCGCTGGCTTGGGGGCGGGTGGCTTGGCGCCGGCCGCCTGGGCTTGGGGCTGAGCAGGGAGAAGGAGAAGCCCTGGCAGCAGGAGCCAGAGCGGTGCTGTGGAGCGGTAGCGACGCGGCACGTTCACCCTCGCTTGGGCGGCGGAAGCCGGCCCGGAGAAGCGTGAAAACGGCCCCTTATATCATCTGGGCCGGCAGCTGGGTAAACAGAGCCGGGTCGCACATTCGAGGTGCTTTTCCTACCCCGACTTCTTGAGCTCGGTGAGCACCTGCTTGGCCACGGCCTTGAGGGTGTCGAAGACCCCGACGCCGGTCGGCGCCACGGCCTGGTACTCGGGCACCCGGCGCGGGTTGAGCAGCCGGTGCAGCTCCTCGACGGTGGCGATGTTGGGCAGGTCCCGCTTGTTGTACTGGACCACGTAGGGGACCTTGTCCAGGTCGTAGCCCTGCTCGGCCAGGTTGACGCGGAGGTTCTCGACCGACTCGAGGTTGGCCTCCATGCGCTCGATCTGGGAGTCGGCCACGAAGACCACCCCGTCGACGCCCTTCAGGATCAGCTTGCGGGAGGCGTCGTAGAAGACCTGGCCTGGCACCGTGTAGAGGTGGAAGCGGGTCTTGAAGCCGCGGATCTCGCCGAGCGAGAGGGGCAGGAAGTCGAAGAAGAGGGTGCGCTCGGTCTCGGTGGCGAGGGAGATCATCTTCCCCTTCGCGTCCGGGTTGGTCTTGGCGTAGACGTACTGCAGGTTGGTCGTCTTTCCGCACAGGCCGGGGCCGTAGTAGACGATCTTGCAGTTGATCTCGCGCGAGCTGTAGTTGATGAAGCTCATGGCTATTCGCTGAAGAGGTTGTCGATGTCGTCGTCGGTGATCTCGGCGAAGGGGCTGGCCGCGCCGGGCGCCGCCTGCTTCTTCGCGAGGACATCGAAGACCCTGGCCAGCTCCTCGCCCGCCTTCTTGACCCGCAGGCGGACCAGCCCCAGCGAGCTCTTGGCGTCGAAGATGACGACCAGCACCACCCGGCCCCCCACGATGCTCATGTGGAGCGATTCCTTCTCGCCCTCGTGGAACTGGTTGGGGAACTCCTTCTCGCCGATCAGCTTGGCCAGGCCGCCCATGGCCGCCACGTTGCCGGCCGTCAGCGAGGCCAACGAGGTGGTGTCCAGGTTCTGCGCCTGGCCGCTGGCGGCGATGAGCTGCCCGTTCTTGTCCACCAGGAAGACGACCTTGGCGTTGGCGTCACGCGTGAGGCGGTCGCAGATCCCGGTGATGAGCCGGAACTCCTCCTCGTACATCACCAGGCCGGAACTCATGATCCGTCGCTCTCCACGTCGCTATCGGGTACCACGCCGAATACCAAGGAATCGCTCGGCATTCAATCTTCCTCCACCCAGGACCGGCCGATATCGGCCTTGCCTCCGGCTCAGAACTCGCGGCGGCCGGCCACGGCGCGCGCCAGGGTGGCCTGGTCGGCGAATTCGAGATCGCCGCCCATGGGGACGCCCTGGGCGATCCGGGTGACCCTGATCCCGAGCGGCTTGAGCAGCCGCTGCAGGTAGAGCGCGGTCGCCTCCCCCTCGACGTTGGGGTTGGTGGCCACCAGCACCTCCTCGGCGGGGGCGTGCTCGAGCCGGAGCAGCAACTCCTTGATCTTGAGGTCCGAGGGGCCGACCCCGTCGAGGGGCGAGAGGGCGCCGTGCAGGACGTGGTAGCGGCCGCGGAACTCGCGGGTCCGCTCCACCGCCAGCAAGTCGGGGACCCCCTCCACCACGCAGATGATCTTCGGGTCGCGCCCGGCGTCGCGGCAGATGGGGCAGGGGTCACGTTCGGTGAGGGTCTGGCAGCTGGAACAGCAGCGCACGTCACGCACCACCGCCACCACCGCCTCGGCCAGCTCGCGGGCCTGCTCGGGCCCTGCCTCCAGCACGTGGAAGGCGAGCCGCTGCGCCGTCTTCTCCCCGATGCCGGGGAGACGGGCCAACTCGCGGACCAGCCGCGCGATGGGGTC
>JANPOM010000273.1:0-16614 GCA_031427995.1 Anaeromyxobacter sp.
CTAGTGCCCCGACCCAGGCATGATGACCCGACGAGAGCGCCGAGACCGAAGCGAGGCTGGCGCCCGAGGAGGGAGCAGCGGAAGCGTAGCAGCGCTACTCTGAGCAGCGGACCGACGAGGCCGCCTGCCGCAGCGAGAGGACCGGCGCTCGCAGTGGTCAGTATGCCTGGGTCGGGGCACTGTTTGCGCTCCTGGATCTGCTAGACTGCCCGGCCCGGCTCGCGGTCCGCGCGCGCCGCCCCCGGAGGCCTCTCCGAATGGCGCTCAAGCTGGATGACGTCTCGCCGCAGGTTCGCTCGACCGAGTACGCCGTGCGTGGCCCCATCGTGGCCCGCGCCGCCGAGCTGGAGCGGGCCGGGCGAGCCATCATCTACTGCAACATCGGCAACCCGCAGTCGCTCGGGCAGCGGCCGCTCACCTGGGTTCGCCAGGTGCTGGCGCTGGCCGAGTACCCGGAGCTGGCCGAGCAGGTGCAGTCCGGCACCTTCCCCGACGACGTGCTCGAGACCGCCCGCCTCATCGCCACGCGCAGCCAGCACGGCCTCGGGGCCTACACCGAGAGCAAGGGCTTCCGCTTCGTCCGCGAGGCGGTGGCGGCCTTCATCGAGGAGCGCGACGGGCTGAGCGCCGACCCAGAGGCCATCTACCTGACCGACGGTGCCAGCAAGGCGGTCCAGTCGGTGCTGCGGATGCTCATCTCCGGGCCAGGGGACGGGATCCTCATCCCCATCCCGCAATATCCGCTCTACTCGGCCACCATCGCCCTTTACGAGGGGAGGCCGATCCCCTACCAGCTGGACGAGGCCCGCGACTGGGGCTTCTCCCGAGCCACCCTGGAGGCCTCCTTGGCAGCCGCGGTGGCGCGCGGGATCCGGCCGCGGGCCATCGTGGTCATCAACCCGGGCAACCCGACCGGCGCCGTCCTCGACGAGCCGAACATCGAGAGCGTGCTCCAGTTCGCCCGGGCCCATGACCTGGCGGTGCTGGCCGACGAGGTCTACCAGGAGAACGTCTACGGGGAGGGGGCTCGCTTCACCTCCTTCGCCAAGGTGCTGGCCCGCCTCGGCCTGCCGGAGGTCTCCCTCTTCAGCTTTCACTCCACGTCGAAGGGGTACCTCGGCGAGTGCGGCCACCGCGGCGGCTACGTCGAGTGCCGCCACGTCCCGGCCGAGGTGCAGGCCGAGCTGACCAAGCTCCAGTCGGTGGCCCTCTGCGCCAACACCGCCGGCCAGATCGTGCTCTACCTGCAGGCGCGGCCGCCCCGTCCCGGCGGCCCGTCCTACTCGCGCTGGGAGCGCGAGCGGCGCGAGGTGCTCGAGCTGCTGGCTCGCAAGGCCGCCATCCTGGAGCGTGGGCTCAACGCCGTTCCCGGCATCCGCTGCCAGCCGGTGGCCGGGGCCATGTATGCCTTCCCGCGGCTCACCCTGCCGCCCGGGGTCACCGACGGCGACTACTGCATGGCGCTGCTCGAGGAGACCGGCATCTGCGTGGTGGACGGCAGCGGCTTCGGCCAGGCGGCCGGGACCTGGCACCTGCGCACCACCATCCTTCCGCCGCTCGACCAGATGGAGGAGGTGGTCCGCCTCCTCGGCGAGTTCCACGCTCGCTTCACGGCCCGCGAAGGGAGCTAGTGCCCCGACCCAAGCATACTGGCCACTGCGATCGCCGATCCTCTCGCTGCGGCAGGCGGCCTCGTCGGGTCATCATGCCTGGGTCGGGGCACTAGTGACCACCTGCCCGGTCTGCGAGCACCCGCAGGCGGAGGGGGCAGAGTGCGAGGTCTGCGGCCGTGCGCTGCTGGCGCTGGACGCCGCCGAGGTGCCGGTGACGCCGCTGGAGGGGCTGGAGCCGACCCTGGCGGCGCCCGAGCCGGCCCCGCTCGACGACGCCGTCATGGTCGAGCTGGAGCCGACGCTGCAGGCGAGCGCCGGCGAGGTGGCGCTGGAGGCGGTCCCCGAGTTGGAGCCGACCGCCGCCTCGCCGGTCGAGGCGGCCGGCGAACTCCTGCCGGACCTCGAGCCGACCGCCGCGGCCACCTCGGGCGACCCCCGCACCGAGCTCCCGCTCTTCCCGGTCTGCCGCTACTGCCGGACTCCGGCCGGCCCGGGAGAGCGAATCTGCGACCGCTGCGGGATGCAGCTGTCGGCAGGGTTCCCGGCGCCCGCCAGGGCCGAAGCCGGACCCCGGCGCTGCAGCTGCGGAACGCCCGTCACGCGCTCCATCTGCCCGGCCTGCGGGGCACGCAACTAGGACCCAGGCTTGAAAATCGACGAGGCGCATCGCACAGTGCAGACCCCCCTCATGACCGGCTCGTCCGCCCCCAGCCCCGCCCTCTTCACCGCCGCCTTCCGCTGTGGGGAGGGCTGTGACTTCTCCGCCCCGCTCACCCAGGTGATCTACCGCTGCCCGAGGTGCGGTGGCCTGCTCGAGGTGGAGCACGATCTCGACGCCCTGCGGACGCGGAGCGCCGTGGAGTGGAAGGCCACCTTCGACGGCCGTTTCAGGCTCGGCCCCTGGCCCTACGGCTCCGGGGTCTGGGGCAAGAAGGAGTGGATCTACCCGGAGCTGGCCGACGCCAACGTGGTCTCGATGTTCGAGGGCGGCAGCCCGCTGCTGCGCGTCGATCGCTATGCCCGGGAGATCGGGCTCGACGAGGTGTGGGTCAAGGAGTGCGGGGTCACCCACACCGGCTCCTTCAAGGACCTGGGGATGACGGTGCTGGTCTCGGCGGTGCAGGAGATGCGGGCCCGTGGCACGCCCATCCGCGCCGTGGCCTGCGCCTCGACCGGCGACACCTCGGCGGCGCTCTCGGCTTACTGCGCCGCGGCCGGGATCCCGAGCGTGGTGCTGCTGCCGCGCGGCAAGATCTCCACGGCCCAGCTGGTCCAGCCCATCGCCAACGGGGCGCTGGTGCTGGAGCTCGACACCGACTTCGACGGCTGCATGAAGGTGGTGCAGGCGCTCTCCGAGACGCCCGACATCTACCTCGCCAACTCGATGAACTCGCTGCGCATCGAGGGGCAGAAGACCGCCTCCATCGAGATCGCCCAGCAGCTCGGGTGGACCGTGCCGGACTGGGTGGTGATCCCGGGCGGCAACCTCGGCAACGCCAGCGCGATCGGCAAGGGTTTCACGATGCTGAAGGCGCTCGGCCTCGTCGACCGGCTGCCGCGCCTGCTGGTGGCCCAGGCCGAGCACGCCAACCCGCTCTACCAGGCGACCACCGGCGCCGGGCTCCGGGCCGCGCCCGGGGTGGCGGTGAAGCCGGTGACCGCGCGCAAGACCTTGGCCTCGGCCATCCAGATCGGCGACCCGGTCTCGGCCGGCCGGGCCCTGCGAGCGCTGGCCGCCCTCGACGGGCTGGTCGAGCAGGCCAGCGAGCAGGAGCTGGCCGACGCCGCGGCCCGCGCCGACCGGGCCGGGCTCTTCACCTGCCCGCACACCGGCGTGGCCCTGGCGGCGTTGGAAAAGCTGGCCAGCCGCGGTGAGGTCAAGAAGGGAGAGCGGGTGGTGGTCATCTCCACGGCCCATGGCCTCAAGTTCTCCGACTTCAAGGTCGGCTACCACGACGGGACGTTGCCGGGGCTCCGGTCGCCGCTGCGCAACCCGGCGGTCCGCGTGGCCGCATCGCTCGGCGCCGTGCAGGACGCCATCGCCGCCCGGCACGGGCGCGCCACGAGGGGCTGACCGATGGAGAGCCTGGACCAGGAGCACCGGCTGTCGTTGCGCGCCGAGCACGACCGGATCGCCGAGGAGATCGGGACCCGGCTCTCGGTCGACCACGTCCAGAACGGCGGGGTGCTGGCCTTCTTCTCCTTCATCGGCGTCGGCCTCACAGTCAAGCTGGGCTGGGACCGCTGGGGATGGCTCCCGGTCAACAAGCCACAGCCGCCGCCCGGGGTGCCCATGTGGTTCCTCCTGGCGATGGTGTTGGCCGCCGTGCTGGTCGGCTTCACGGTGCGCGAGTTCCTGCGGGCGCGCCTGCTCCGCGCCGTGGAGGCCGAGAAGTTCGCCCGCCTGCTGGTCCTGCGCCGGGCGCTGGAGCTCGACAGGTGAGCCGCGCCGGGCGCTTCATCGTCCTCGAGGGGCTCGACGGGGCCGGGACCACCACCCAGTCGCGCCTGCTCGGTGAGCGGCTGCGGGGGCTGGGGCGGCGGGCCCACGTCACCGCCGAGCCGTCGGGTGGTCCGGCCGGCGCGCTGCTCCGCCAGGTGCTGCGGCAACGGATCAACGGAGGGGCCGGGGAGGGCTTCGACGCTGGCGCGCTGGCGCTGCTCTTCGCCGCCGATAGACTCGACCACCTCTCGGCCGAGGTCCTGCCCCGGCTGGCCGCCGGCGAGGACGTCATCTCCGACCGGTACACGCTCTCCTCGCTCGCCTACCAGTCGCTCACCACCGGCGATGGCAAGTGGGTGGAGATCATCAACCGGCGGGCCCGGGCCCCGGACCTGACCATCTTCCTGAGGGTGAGGGCCGGGCTGGCGCTGGGGCGGAGGCGCGGGGCCGGGACCACGCCGGAGCTCTACGAGGTGGACGCCTTCCAGCGCCGGGTGGCGCGGAGCTACGAGAAGGCGCTGGTCACCCTGAAGGGAAGCGGCCAGCGCATCGAGGTCCTCGACGGCGAGCTGCCGGTCGAGCAGGTGGCCGAACTGGTGGGACGGCTGGTGGCGGCGCCGCGGCGCCGCTAGCCCACGGGATCCCGCATGCGCGATCCGTCCGCGTCACTGGTGGTGGTCGGGAACGAGGTGCTCTCCGCCAAGGTGGTGGACGAGAACGGCCCCTGGCTGGCGGGGCGTCTGCACCAGCTCGGCGTCGAGCTGCGCTCCATCGCCACGGTCCGCGACCGGGTCGAGGAGATCGTCGAGGCGATCCGGCGCGAGCGGCCACGGGCCGGTTGGCTCATCACCTCGGGAGGCGTCGGGCCGACGCACGACGACGTCACCATCGAGGCGGTCGGCGTGGCGCTGGACCGCAAGGTGGTGCGTCACCCGCGGCTGGCCGAGATCTACCGGGCCATCCACCGCCGGGTCAGGGGTGTGGAGATGCCGGAAGCCGGCCTGCGCATGGCCGATGTCCCGGAGGGCACCGAGCTGGCCGGAGACCTGGGCTTTCCGACCCTGGTCTGCGACGGCGTGGTGATGCTGCCGGGGGTGCCCAAGTTCCTGCGCTACCAGTTCGACCGCTTCGCTCCAGCCATGGGGGGCGTGCCGTTCCACCTGGCCTGCGTCTACCTCTCGGTGGTCGAGGACCAGATCGCCCCGGCGCTGACCGCGGTGGCGGCCGCCCACCCGGACGTCGAGCTGGGGAGCTACCCGCGCTTCGACGAGGCCGACCACGCCGTGAAGCTCACCGTCGAATCCCGGAGGCGCGATGGCGTCCTGGCGGCGCTCGAGGCCCTGCTGGCGGCGCTGCCGGCCGACGCCGTGGTCCGGGTGACGCGGCCCGGAGAAGGTCCTGGGCCGTCCTGAGTTACGTGACCGGCGTGACCGGCTGGGCGGCGGCCGGAGCGGCGGCCGGAGCGGCGGCGGGCGCTGGCGGCGCCGGATCGAGCTCGAAGCCCTCGATCAGGCCTCGGGACTTGAGCGTGGTGAGGGCCCCCTTGATGACCGCGGCGCGGTCGTTTCCCTGGAGCTTGACCACCTGCTGGGGCAGCACGGAGCCGGCGGGGGGCACAACCGCGACCGCCCAGCTATCGCCCAGGTCCTTGTCAGCGGTGACCCGGCAGAGAACACCATTCACGGTCGCGCTGGCCATCGAAAGCTCCGTTGGGTTGAGTTGAGGCCGCAAGATAGCGCAGGTCCTGGTGGGGGCAAGGGAATCCTGCGCAGGACAACGCGGCGCGGGCCCTAAGGGGCGAGGCCAGGGATTTCCACGGCGCGACGATTCGCCCGTCGCTCGAACTCCTCCCGGAGCGGGGAAAGGCCTGTCATGACGAAGCGGTGACGCTGGCGTGGGAAGAAGGGGACATGGGCAACGCTCGTGACCCCGACCGGATCGACTGGCTCGCGTCCAGCCCGTTCATCGCCATCCACCTGGTAGCCTTGGCGACACCCTGGCTGGCGCCCCCGACCGCCGGGCTGGCCGGCCTGGCCGCAGGCGCCTACCTGCTCCGCATGTTCGGGATCACGGCCGGCTACCACCGCTACTTCGCCCACCGCGCCTACCGGACCAGCCGCGTCGTCCAGTTCCTGCTCGCCTTCCTCGGCGGCACCTCGGCGCAGAAGGGGGCGCTCTGGTGGGCCGCCCACCATCGCGACCACCACCGCTACTCGGACGGCCCCGACGACATCCACTCGCCAGTGCAGCGCGGTTTCTGGTGGAGCCACGTCGGCTGGTTCCTCTCCACCAGCTACAACGCCACCAAGCTGGAGCGGATCAAGGACCTGGCGCGCTACCCGGAGCTGGTCTTCCTCGATCGGTACCACGCCCTCCCGCCGGCGCTGCTGGCCGGTGGGCTCTACCTGGCCGGCGGCTGGCCGGCCCTGCTCTGGGGCTTCTTCGTCTCCACCGCGCTCCTCTGGCATGGCACCTTCTGCATCAACTCGCTGGCCCACGTGATTGGCCGGCAGCGCTACCAGACCGGAGACGAATCGCGGAACAGCTTCGCGCTCGCGCTCATCACGCTGGGCGAGGGCTGGCACAACAACCACCACTTCTACCCGACCACCGCCAACCAGGGCTGGTTTTGGTGGGAGCTCGACATCTCCTTTCTGATGCTGCGCGCGCTCCGGGTGGTCGGCCTGGTCAGCGGTCTGCGCACGCCTCCGGAGCGGATCCGCCTGGCCCACCTCGGCTCGGGTGCGGCAGGGCAGGGCGGCACCAACGCGGCGACGCCGTAGGCGCGGTCCGGCCCCTCAGACACGATTGGCGGCGGTAGCCGAGACCGGCAAGGAGTGGCCGGTGGATTGCGCTAGGCGGGAAGCAACACGGGGCCATTGCCGGACCGGCCTCGCGAGCTGGCGCCGAGACCGGTCGCGCGTCGCCTCAGCCCTTGTTCTTGATCACCACCTTGAGCGCCTTCTCCTTCGCGGCGTTCCCGAAGGTGTCGTAGGCCTTGATGAACTCGTCGAAGCTGAACTCGTGGGTGATGAGCTGCTTGGTTGCCAGCCGCCCGGCCACCACGTTCTTGAGGAGCATGGGCGTGGTGTTGGTGTCCACCAGCCCGGTGGTGATGGTTACGTTGTGGATCCAGAGCTTTTCGAGCTTGAGCGAGACGCTCTTCCCGTGGACGCCGACGTTGGCGACGTGCCCGCCCGCGGTGACGATGTCCTGGCAGATGTCGAACGTGGCCGGGATGCCGACCGCCTCGATGGCGACGTCTACGCCCTTGCCCCCGGTGAGGGCCATCACCTTCTGGACCGCCTGGCCGTCACCGCTGTTCACGGTATGCGTGGCGCCCAGCTTCTTGGCGACGGCGAGCCGGTTGTCGTCGAGGTCCACCATGATCAGCTCGGCCGGAGCGAAGAACTGGGCGGTCAGCAGCGCCGCCAGCCCGACCGGCCCACCACCGACGATGGCGACGGTGTCGCCCGGCTTCACCGCGCCCTTCAGCACGCCCACCTCGAACCCGGTGGGGAGGATGTCGCTCAGCATCACCAGCGCATCCTCGTCCACGCCCTTGGGAACCAGGTAGAGGCTGTTGTCGGCGTGCGGGATCCGGACGTACTCGGCCTGGGTCCCGTCGATGAGGTGCCCCAGGATCCAGCCGCCGTCGGCGCAGTGGGAGTACATGCCCTTCTTGCAGGAGTCGCATTTGCCGCACGAGGTGATGCAGGAGATGAGGACGCGATCCCCCTTCTTGAAGTTGGAGACCGCGGCGCCGACCTCCTCGATGACGCCCACCCCCTCGTGACCGAGGATCCGGCCGTCGGTGACGGTCGGGACGTCCCCCTTCAGGATGTGGAGGTCGGTGCCACAGATGGTGGTCCGGACCACCTTCACGACCGCGTCGGTCGGGGCCTTGACGGTGGGCTTCGGCTTCTCCTCCCAGGCCTTCTTCCCGGGTCCGTGGTAGACGAGTGCCTTCATTGAATCTCCTCTTCTCGCGCCGTGGCGAGGGCAACGGGTGGACTGCGATGCATGGGGCGTCGGCCGCCACAAATGCTAGCGCGGCTCCACGCTGACGGTCCAGCGCTGACCGATCCCCTAAAATGAGACGGGTGTGGCTCTTTCATGACGACGCTCCGCCGGCGACGACGCGGAGCGCAGGCCTGCCTGCGGCGCCGAGCGCTCGGCGGTGGCCGAGACTGGCCAGGTCGGGGCAGTGGATTTCGCTGCTACGCGGGAAGCGACACCGTGCCGTTACGCACCGCCCTTCGCCGAGACCTCCTCTCGCCCCTTGGCCACGAGCGAGGCCACCACGCCAACGGCCAGGATCAGCAGCACGACGCCCAGCAAGTAGAGGTTGAAGTGCCGGCCCAGCAGTTCCTTGAGCCAGACGTGGGTCATCATCTTGACTCCCACCACCATGAGCACGAACGCGAGCGCAACCTTCAGGTAGCGGAACGTGTCGATCATCCCAGCCAGGGCGAAGTAGAGGCTGCGCAGCCCCAGGATCGCGAACACGTTGCTGGTGTAAACCAGGAACGGGTCCGCTGTGATGGCGAAGATGGCCGGGATCGAGTCGACCGCGAAGATGACGTCGGTGAACTCGACCATGACCAGGGCCAGGAAGAGCGGGGTGGCGAGCAAGGTCCCCGCCCGGGCCGCGTCCACGACTCGGTCCACCTCAACGACGGCGCCGGGGGTGGCCGCTTCGTGGGAGGCGGCCGTATCCGCGCGGACGAAGAAGTGCTGCCCGTGGAAACGCTCGCTCACTGGGAAGAGGCGCCGGGTCAGCCGGACCACCAGGTTGCGATTCGGGTCCGTCTCGTTGGTTTTCAGCAGCAGCATCTTGACCCCGGTCGCGATCAGGAAGGCTGCGAACACGTAGATGATCCAGTTGAAGCGCTGGATGAGCTGGGCGCCCACCGCGATCATGGCCCCGCGCATGACGAGGGCGCCCACGATCCCCCAGAACAGCACCCGGTGCTGGTACATGGCCGGGACGGCGAAAAAGCCGAAGAGCATGGCGATCACGAAGATGTTGTCGACGGCGAGCGACTTCTCGACCAAGTACCCGGTGATGTACTTGACCATCGCGCTGGAGCCGTCGTTGTAGACGAGCCCCACCCCCTCCACGGTCTGCGGGGCCACGGTCATGAGGTCGGGGGTCAGGCCCAGGCCGAGCCAGTGGCGCTCGTAGCCGAAGTAGATGAACACGGCAAAGGAGAGGCCGACGGCGATCCAGAAGGCGGACCACCCCAGGGCCTCCCTAACGGACACCACGTGAGCCGTGCGGTGGAAGACCCCGAGGTCCAGGGCCAGTAGGATCAGAACGAGGGCGATGAAGCCGGCATACATCCAAAGCATGGGGCGAGCATAGGTGACGGCTCACGCATAAACAAATGGGTATGGCTCTTTCATGACGACGCTCCGCCGGCGATGACGCGGAGCGCGGGCCTGCCTTCGTAGCTGGAGGCGTGGGAGGTGCGTGCTAAAAGACGGCGTGCCCAACATTCGTGTCCTGCCCCCCGGGCTCGTCAACCAGATCGCGGCCGGCGAGGTGGTCGAAAGGCCGGCCTCGGTCGTCAAGGAACTCTGCGAGAACGCCCTCGACGCCGGCGCCCGCGCCATCGCCGTCGACATCGAGGAGGGAGGGTTGGCCCTGGTCCGGGTGGCCGACGACGGCGCGGGGATGGACCACGAGGACGCCATGCTGGCGCTGGAGCGCCACGCCACCTCCAAGCTGCGCGACGCAGAGGGGCTGGCGACCATCGCCACCATGGGGTTCCGCGGCGAGGCGGTGCCGGCCATCGCCTCTGTCTCGCGCCTCCGGCTCGACACCTCGCCGGGCGAGGATGGCGCCGGCACCAGGGTGGTGGTGGAGGGTGGAACGCTGCTGGAGAGCACCCCGGTGGCGCGACCGCGCGGCACCACCATCGAGGTGCGGGACCTCTTCTTCAACACCCCGGCCCGGCGAAAGTTCATGCGGGCGGCCGCCACCGAAGCGGGACACGTCAGCGAGGCCATGACCCGCCTGGCGCTGGCCCGGGCCGACGTCGGCTTCACGCTCCGCTCCGGGAGCCGGGTGCTGCTCTCGGCACGCGCTGGCGAGCCATTGGCGGAGCGGGCGGCTCAGGCGCTGGGGCGCGACGCGGCCCTTCACTTCGTGGCCGTTGACGGCCGGCGCGGCGAGGTGCGGGTCCACGGCCTGGTCACCTCCCCCGACCACTCCCAGGCCACCAGCCGCTCTCTCTACCTCTTCGTCAATGGCCGCTACTTCCGCGATCGCTCGGCGGCCCACGCCGTGCTGCGGGCCTACGCCGGGGTGCTCCCGCCCGGGCGCCATCCAGGCGGCGTCCTCTTCGTCGAACTGCCGCTCGATCGGGTAGACGTCAACGTCCACCCGCAGAAGCTGGAGGTCCGCTTCGCCGAGGCGAGGGGCGTGCAGGACGCCATCCACCAGGCCGTGGCCGGCGCGCTCAAGACCGCTCCATGGCTCGGCCGGTCCGGTGGGGCCTGGTCGGACCGCGTCGCCGGTGGGGCGAGCGGTGGAGTCCCGTTCGCCGCCGAGGAGGCGGCCTCGGTCCTGGCCTGGGCCCGCGCCATCCACCCGCCGGGAGAGAGTGGCGCGCTGCTGCCCTTGCCGGCGTTCGCGCCGGACGGGAGCCGGCCGCTCCAGTTCCAGGCGGCCTTCGAAGGGGGGCCTCCCCGGCCACTCGGCTACTTCGGCTCGTTGCGCTACCTCGGCCAGCACGCCCGGACCTACCTGCTCTGCGAGGCCCCGGGCGGCGCGCTGGTGATCATCGACCAGCACGCCAGCCACGAGCGGCTGCTCTTCCACCGGCTGCGGGAGGCGCAGCGGCTCCGCCAGGTTCCGGTGCAGCCTTTCCTGGTGCCGCAGGTGGTGACTCTCCCCGGGCCCCTGGCCCGCGTGCTGGAGGCCAGCGCAGCGGAGCTGCGCGATCTCGGCCTCGATCTCGAGCCTTTCGGCGGCGACGCCTTCGCGGTGAAGGGAGCGCCGGCGCTCCTCGGTGGGCTGGAACTCCCCGGCCTGCTCATCGATCTCGCCCAGCAACTGGAGCAGTTGGGGCGGGGGAGCGCCGTAGACGAGGCGCTGCACGACCTCGCCGCCACCATGGCCTGCCACGCGGCGGTGCGCGCCAACCAGGAGCTGACGCCCCAGGAGGCACGGGCCTTGCTCGACGGGCTCGATGCCGTCGACTTCAAGGCCCGCTGCCCGCACGGACGGCCGGTTGTCTTCGAGCTGCCGCTGGCCGAGCTGGAAAAGAGGGTAGGGCGACGTTGACGTCCTCCGGGTAGACGCCGAACAGGGCTTGAGGCAGATTCTCCCGGTGAACCAACGGGATCCACGGCTCCGGCCTTACCGCTTCCTGATGTGGACCGCCTACTTGCTGGCCATCGCGCTGGCCATCGGGGCGATGATCGCCAGCATCGGCAGGAACCTGACCGGAAACCGCTCTCCGTCCAGGGGGGCCCTCCCGACCCGGGCCGTGGCCCGCGTCTGCGCGGAGGAACTCGGCGCCCTCAACCTCGAACTCAATCTGCGGGCCTGGAAGCTGGGTGGTGAGATCGGTGGCGGAGATGCGGTGGGGCGCTTCATGACCTGGTCGGGCGAGTGGGAGCAGCGGCTCGATGACCTCTCGGATCGCTGCCGGCTCGACGGCTGGTCCGGCGCTCCGGGGGATTTCAGCGGACGGGAGGAGCTGGCCATGGCCCGCGACGCCGTGCTGGCCCTGCACCGGGCCTACCGGGCCCAGGTCAACCGGTTCGCCATGGAGCAGGCCGAGTTGGCGCGTGGCGCCGCCGCCGCCATCGAGCTGGCCCGCGAGCGGGCCGGCCGACAGCCGTAGTTCCTCTACCAGGTCTCCCTGCTCGGACCCCCTGCTCGGTTTCCCGAGTCAGCGTCCCTGCTCAGGGATAGGCGCAGAGCGCGCCGGGGGTGGTCCCGGGCACGTAATGGAAGATCCAGCGATAGACCTGCGTCTCGAACCGCTGCGTGGCCGTGGTCAGCGGCGTGCGCCAAGGGCGCTGGTGCGGAGGGTCCGGCGGGGGGGATTCGAGCGCGAAGTTGTTGGAGACCACCAACTCGACGACGTGGATCCCACCTCCATCGCGGTAGGCCTGCTCGATCCCCAGCGGATCAAACGTGTACGGCTTGAAGCTGAAGTCGTTGAGCTTCCGCTCGATGGTCACGCCGTCGGCTGGGCCCACGATGATCTGGCCAGGAGGAATCGGCGTCACCGTGGCGCGGTCCGGGTGGTAGTCGACGAACCAGCGCGCCTCGACCTTCTCGAAGGTGTTCTCGTCGATCAGCTTGGCGCTGAGCGTGAAGGTGGGCGTTGGGGAAGCTGGGCAGTCGGCCCGAATCGCGATCACGGTGGGGTTGGGAGTCACGGTGTCCGACTGGATGCGCGGCGGCGTGATGGTGCCACTGGACGGGTACTCCGGCAGCGTCTGCGGCAAGGGGCAGCCGCCCAGGGCGCCGCCGAGCAGGAGCGCCAACAGGCCGCGCCGGGGCAGGGTGAGCCTCATGATGCCTCCTCCTCGTCCGTCGGTGGGTCCTCGCCGCGCCGCTCCGCCTCCAACCGCTCCAGGTGACGGAAGATGGTGCGCGGATCGACGCCGAGGTCCTTGGCGGTCTTGGTCCGGTTTCCCTGGTTCCTCTCCAGCACGTCGCTGAGATAGCGCCGCTGGAACTCACGGGTGGCCTGGGTTAGCGGCGCGATGGGCTCGAGCAGGTCGGCGTCGAGCCCGAGGTCCTCGGCGGAGACCAGCGACTTCTCGGCCAGCACCACCGCCTTCTTCACCCGGTTCTCCAACTCGCGCACGTTTCCCGGCCAGGGGTGGCGGCGCGTCGCCACCAGCGCCCCGGGGGTGAAACCGCGCACCCGGCCGTTGAACTCGCGGGCATATTGCTGAAGGAAGTAGCGGGCCAGCGCCACCACGTCGTCGCCGCGCTCGCGCAACGGCGGGAGCTGGATCGAGACCACGTTGAGCCGGTAGTAGAGATCCTCGCGGAAGGCGCCGCGCTTGATCTCCTCCTCCAGCACCTTGTTGGTTGCCGCCACCACGCGGATGTCGACCGGCTCCGGCCGGCTCTCGCCCACCCGCATGATGACCCGCTCCTGCAGGGCCCGCAGCAGCTTGACCTGCAGGGCCGGGGCCATCTCGGCGATCTCGTCGAGGAAGAGGGTGCCGCCGGCGGCGGCCTGGAAGCGGCCCACCCGCGCCGCCACCGCGCCGGTGAAGGCCCCCTTGGCGTGGCCGAAGAGCTCCGACTCGAGCAAGGTCTCGGGGATGGCGCCGCAGTTGACGGCGACGAAGGGGCCGTTGACGCGAGTGGAGCGGCGATGCAGCTCGCGCGCCACCAGTTCCTTGCCGGTGCCGGTCTCGCCGGTGATCAGCACCGAGATGTCGGTGGCCGCCACCTTCTCGATGCGCCGGAAGACCTCGCGCATCGAGGCGCCCGAGCCGACCAGGTCGCCGTAGCGCTTGGTGGTGACCGCCTCGCGCAGCGCCACGTTCTCGCGGCGAAGCGAGTCGAGCAGCAGGGCGTTCTGGACCAGCAGCGAGGCCTGGGCGGTGAAGACGGTGAGCGGCTCGAGGGCGCGCTCGTCGAAGAGCGAGACCACGTTGTCGTTGCCGAGGTAGATGACGCCGAAGACCACCCCCTTCTGCTTCAGTGGGGCGCACATCACCGAGCAGAGCTTGAGGTTGACGACCGAGGAGGAGCCCGACCACTCGGCGTCATGGAGGGCGTCGGCCACCACCAGCGGCCTGCCAGTCTCGACCACCCTGCGGACGATCGAGTCGGAGACCCGGCTCAGCGCCCCATCGATGCTCTCCCGGCCGACGTTGCGGGCGGCGCGGACCGACATCTCGCCCTCCTCGAGGAGGATGAGGAAGCCCTTGTCGGCCTGGGTCACCTCCACCAGCGCGTCGAGGAGTTCGTCGAGGAGGCGATTGAGGTCGGTGGCGGCCAGCAGTCGCTCGGAGAAGCGAACCAGCGTCTCGAGCGCCACCAGGCGCTGACCGGACGGGGCCGGGGCTGGCGGCGTGACCGGACCGGGATCGAAGAGCAGTTCGGTGGCGCCAATGCGGATCCGGTCACCGGGGGCCAGCCGCCAGGTGGTTCGCTTCCGGCCGTTGACGGTCATGGCCGCCCCCTCGTGGACGGCCACGTCGTGGTCCCGGCCGTCGAAGTGGAGGTGGAGGGCGGTGGCCGGCAGCCCCGGGTCGGCCACGGCGATGTCGTTCTCCGGGGCCTGGCCGAGGCTGGTGATCCGGCGGGTCAGTACCACGCGCCGCTCCAGCCCGCCCGGTCCGCGCACCGTCAAGGACGCCATCAGAAGCTCCCCTGGATGCCGACCTTGACGCCGGTCGGCTGCCCGGCCGGCCCGACCTCGGTCTCGACGATGGGGATGAAGTGGCGGTGGGCGTCCCAGACGCCGTAGCCGTACAGGGCCCAGAACATGCCGGCCGAAACGTACTTGACCGCTTCGAGATTGCCAAGCAGCTTCCGGTCGTCGTTGCTGTAGGGGGGCGAGGTGCAGTTGGGCTCGCTGGAGGTGCAGAGCCGCGAGCGGTCGTCGGCGATCTGGCCATGGGCCACGATGGCGGCCACGTTGACGAGGGCCAGGGAGACCTGCCCGATGGCGATGGCCGTTCCCTTGGTCTTCTCGCCGTTCTGGTACTGCCCGGCGCCGAAGGGCATCCAGTTGAGCAGGTAGACGTGCTCCTGGACCCTCACCACCTTGGAGGGCGGACCGTTGCGGGCATGCTCCTCGGCCAGCAGCCGCCGCCTGGCCTCCTCCGCCAGCCGCTGCTGCTCTCGCAAGGCCCGCTTCTGCTCTCGCAGCGGCGCCAGCTGCGGCTCGTGCTCGCGCTTCACCCTGTCGAAGAAGTCGACCATGGGGGGAGGGACCAGGAAGGGGTCGAGGGTGTAGTCGGGATCGAAGGAGAGCAGATTGACGAAGGCGGTCCGGGCGGCCGGTTGATCGCCGAGGTGGTACTCGGAGAGGCCGAGCAGCCGCCAGGCCTCGACCGCCTCATCGTCGGTGAGGATGGGCTGGCTCGCCAGGAAGGGGCGCAGGGTTCCGGCGGAGTCGGCCCAGGAGCCGAACTCGAAGCGGCCCTTGGCCCGCTTCAACTCGGCGGGGACGGCCAGGGAGAGCGCCAGGAGCAGTGGGACGATGGCGATCACGGCGAGCTCTCCAAAGTGGGCGAGGCGACGACCAGCTCGGCTCCGGCGCGCAGCTTGACGACGACGGTCCGGGAAGGGCCGCTGGGTGGTTCGAGCAGTATCCGGCCGTTGGCTTCGTAAGGGGTCTCGCCACCGGCGGGGATGGGGATGGCGAGCGTGGCGCGCTGCGAGTCGCCGGCGGTGCCGACCAGAAGCCCGTCGACCAGGATCCGCGTCGACGGCGCCCCTTCGACGCGGAGGCGGGCAGGCTTCGGCTCCAGCGAGACGCGCAGTTCACCTTGGAGCGCCGCCTCCTCCGCCGAGATCTCGCGCTGGAAGCTGTCGCAGCAGGCGTGCTCGATGCGGATGGTGTGGACCCGGTCCGAGCTGATGCGGAAGCGGACCACCTGGTCGCCGGCCGGGAGTTCGACCCCGTCGAGCAGGGCGCGCTGGGCGTAAGGGCGGACGTGGACCAGAAGTTCCACCGGCGGATCGGTCGGCGCTCGGGGTCTGGAGGCGGCGGCGGCGACCAGGCTGGGGCGGGTCGGTGTCAACGGGGGGTCGGTGGCGGCATCCGGGGGCTGGCTGGGGGAGCTTCCGGTCGCGGCCGGGGGCGGCGCCAGGGAGGCAGCGGCGCGTGACTCGGCAGTGCCGGCGGGCCGGCTGCTCCACCAGCTGCCTCCGGCCAAGGCGAACAGTCCGGCCAGGGCCGCCACCGCGACGACCCTGGCGGCGTGGCGCCAACGCCGGCGGCGGGAGAGGGTCCGCAGGTGAGCCTCCACCAGCGAGTTGCCCGGCTCGAGCACCAGCACCCTGTCGAAGCAGGCCAGGGCGCGGGCGCTCTGGCCCACGCGCAGGGCGGCCTCGCCCTGCGGGATCAGGGCGGCCACCGCCCGTGGAGGGAAGGCGGCCTGGTAGCCGGCGGGATCGGTGAGCAGCCGCTGCAGCTCCTCCTCGGGTCGCTCCAGCCCGACCTCGGCCAGGATCTCGTCGATGGTGGTCCGGACCTCTACCGCGCTGGCGGGCCGGCCGGCCGGCTCGGAGCAGAGGCAGCGGGAGAGCAGCGCGGCCAGCTTGCTCGAGATCCGCGGGGAGAGCTCGCGCGGATCGGTGAACTCGCCGGTGATGGCGCGGCGAAGCGTGGCGGTCGGGTTGGGGGCGGCGAAGGGGAGCTTTCCGGTGGCCAACCAGTAGAGGATGGTCCCGAGAGAGAAGATGTCGCTGCGCTCGTCGGCCTCCTTCCCCTCGACGATCTCCGGGGCCATGTGGTTGGGAGAACCGACCAGTGCGCCGGTCATGGTCATTCGCTCCTCGGAGGCGAGGATGCGGGCGATGCCGAAGTCGGTCAGCTTGACCGCCGTCCGCGA
>JANPOM010000274.1:0-1804 GCA_031427995.1 Anaeromyxobacter sp.
TGGCGGTCTTGCCGACGCCCGGCTCGCCCACCAGCAGCGGGTTGTTGGTGCGCCGCTTGCCGAGGATGTCGATGGCCTCCTCGACCTCGCGCTCGCGCCCCACCAGAGGGTCGAGCCGCCCCTCGGCCGCCAGCTCGGTCAGGTTGCGGCCGAGCTGCGAGAGCCAGGGGAAGGTGCGTGGATCGAGCGCGTGGCGGGTGCGAGGGGCGGTGGCGTGTGACGTGGAGGCCGAAGCCGGGGCTGGCTGCGGCTGGCCGGATTGCGGGGCGCCGAAGTCGCCGAGATCCCGGGCCAGCTCGGCGACGGCAGACTCGAGATCCCCGGCCACGGTGGCGTCGGCCTCGTAGCCCGGGCCGGGGGCGGCGCGGTGGGGCTCGGCGCGGCGGGGGGCCGGGCGGGCGGCCACCGGGACCGAGCGGACCTGCTGGTACTTTCGCGGCAGGCCGTTGGCGAAGAGTGAGATGGTCTCGGTCCGCAGCCGCCGAGGATCGACGCCGCAGGCAGCCAGCAACTGGTGGGCGCAGCCGGTCCGCTCGCGGGTCATGGCGGCCAGCAGGTGGAGGCAGTCGATCTCCGATGCGCCGGACCCCTCGGCCAGTGAGCGGGCCCCGTCGCGGATGGCTCTGGAGACCGACTCAGGCTCGCGCGGCTTGCCGGCCATCACCGCCAGGATCCTGTCTTCGTCGAGGCGCTTCTCGCGCAGCAGGATCTCGGCCCGGTTCGGCACCGTGAAGAAGGCCAGGAGCTGGTGTGCGCTGGTGAGCGGCTGATTCACGCTCTGTGCGATGTCCTCGGCCTCGCCGAGGACCTGCAGGAGTTCCATCGACTCGATGACCGTCGGCATGTCCCAGCGAGGTTCCGATATCGGGCGCAACCGGTCAATTTTTCGGCTGATCTTGGAGTCCCGGCGGGCCCGGCCCCTGGTGGCCCCGCCGCAAGCTTCGAGGAGCGCCTCGGTACCCACCCCACGCCAGTCCTGGCCCCGACCGCTTCCGTTCGCCGGTCGAGGCGCGGCGACGAGGTGCGCGGGTTCGGGCGGTGTCGTGAGGAGGAGCCGGGCACGAGCGCGGGCGAGCGATACCGACTGTCGGCCGGGAGGCGCCAGGAGGGCGAGCAGTTTCGGACGGTGCCGAGAGGCGCGTCCGGGGCTGGGGTCAGGGGCGGAGGCGAGGCCGCGCATCACGGATCCGCTGCGTCCGTGCGGTCTCCGGTCCGGTTTCACCCAAATGGCCACGCTTCCGGCTCGAGGCGCTTCCCAACGCCGGCTGGGCCTTCACGAGTACCCGGAAGATCCCCGTGTCGGACTCGCCCTGGGGATGGTTCCGGTCATCCCCAGGGCTTCACCGCTCCTCCAGGAACCGGCGAACGGCCGCCACGCTGGCCTCCGGCGAGCCCCTCCCGCGGCCGGCACAGGAGTACACGCTGGCCGTGATCTTCGACCGGGCGCGCCACGCCCTGGCTGGCGACCTGCGCCTCGCCGAGGTCCGCATCGCCTTTCCACCCCCCGCCGACAAGAGGCCCCGCGAGACCTTGCGGTCTGGCGGGGCCGGGATGTCGGACGAGGTGGAAGTGCCTGGACCCGGAACCGGACCTGGCACACGGGGATTTTCAGGCCTGGTAGGTGATTGGCCAGGGCCCGGTCAGGGGCGTCGAGATCGGGGCGCGCGCGCTCGGATGCGGCTGGTGAAAGTGCGCGCGCGCGTGGGTGTGGGGGTGGGTGGGTGGGGGGGGGGGGGGGGGGGGGTGGTGTGGGTGGCGCACGGGGGGGTGGGGGGTTTGGGGGGGGGGGGGGGAGGGGGGGGGG
>JANPOM010000275.1:0-1664 GCA_031427995.1 Anaeromyxobacter sp.
CGGCGGCGGCCACCTCGTCGACGTTGACGAGGTACTTCGGCTGCAGCGGGTTCTGGTCCACGTTGCGCAGGCGGGGCTGGATGGCGCCGCTCTTGATCATGGCACGCACGGCCTTCTCGGAGATCCCGACCTCTCGCGCCACTTTCGGTGGAGTCATCCAGCGGCTCGTTGTGGTGGCGCCACCTACGGCGACTGCCTGCATCGCCGTCTGGATTTCCTTCCGGACGACTTCCCGGATGGCCACTTCGAGCACGGCCAGCAGGCCACTGGTGTCGTCGCGGGGGGTGGTCATGACTTCCGGTCCCTCGACGGGTCGGGCCGCCGTCCCAAGACGTCGTGGGCCAAGAGGTCGCGGAAGGCTCGTATCTCGGCCAGCGGTATCGGCTCGGGCCTGAAGCGGGCCGGGCAGGTCTCCGCGTGCGCCACCGACTGCTGCCTGAGCTTGTTGAAGGCGTCGATGAAGGCCTGGAACCCGGCGGTGAGGCGGCGGTCCAGGTCGCCGTCAATGACGACGACGCGCGCAGTCAAGGGGATCGGAGGGGAGGAAGCAGGGGCGGGCGCAGGCGCAGGAGCAGCCGGGTGAGGTGCGGGGGTTGCGGCGGGGGCGACCAGCGGCGTGAGCGCTGCCTTGGCGCCGGCGAAGGTGAAGGCGCGCAGCGCGTAGCGGGACTCGCCGCCCTGGAACCAGTCCTTGATGTGCCGCTCGACCTTGGCGCGCCGGGCCTCGGTGCGGGCCAGCGCGATGACTTCCGGGTAATGGCCATCGGGAAAGGCGGCGCCGTACCAGGTCTGCTGCCTGTCCCGGCCCGTGAAGGAACCGAAGAACTCGACGTAGCGCTCGAGGCGGCGCTTCACGTGGCCCTGGCGCGGGTCGGCCGGCGCCAGGCTCGTCGTGCCCAGCTCCGGCTCCAGGAAGATGCGGTTTCGGGTGCGCGGGAGGTCGATGACGGCGCCCGGGCGCAGGACCGCGGGCCGCCTGGTCATGTAGACGCGGTCGAAGGTCTCGAACCGGAGCGGCTGGTCGGCGACGCACCAGCGGAAGGGGAGGTCGGCGAGCGGGGCCGACTCGGACCGGCGGGCGGCCAGGATGAGGGCGGTGAGCAGCTCGTTGAGCGCCAGGATCCGCTCGATGAAGAGGATGCCGACGTCCGGCTGAACCGCCGCAACCGGCCCCGGGGCGATCGGCTCGGCCAGGGCGCGGCCGTGGGGCGTGAGCGTCCAGACCGGAAAGGGGAGGCCGTTGGAGCGGCGGTACTCCAGGCGGCGCAGGTAGGCGTCGTCGCCCGGGTTGGGGCCGAGTTCGCAGAGGCGGGCCAGGCGGCGGGAGGTAATGGCCTTGTCGTGGCCCGGGGCGAGGAGCCGGTGGGCCTGGGCGCCGGTGACGTAGCGCGCTACGCCGAGGTAGCCGAGGAGCGCGC
Organism: Anaeromyxobacter sp.; assembly: GCA_031427995.1. Lineage (GTDB taxonomy): Bacteria > Myxococcota > Myxococcia > Myxococcales > Anaeromyxobacteraceae > JADKCZ01. The sequence goes on from JANPOM010000275.1 coordinate 1,419, forward strand.
GGTCGCGCTCGGTGAGGACCATGCCCTTCTGCCGCGGCACGATGCGCCTCCGTCCCTGGTCAGCGCCGCTTCCGCATGCCGGCGTCAGGGCCGTCGAAGCCAGGGCCCTTCTCGCGCAGCTCCAGGCTCCGCTGGAAGAGCAAGTGGAGGAGGTACTCGTACCGCCCCATCTTGAGAACCTCGCGGTCGGCCTCGAGGACGGCGATGGCGGCCGCTGGGAGGCCGAACCAGGTGCGGAGCCCGTCG
>JANPOM010000276.1:0-14731 GCA_031427995.1 Anaeromyxobacter sp.
CGCTGGCGCCTAGTCGTGCTGGCGCCTAGTCGCGTCGGCTCCTAATCGTGCTGGCGCTGGCTTCTAGAGCGCCAGCGCAAGACACGTCAGTATCTCACGCACATGACACGGCCCGCGTTCCCGCCTCGGGGGACGCGGGCCTTTCTCCGTCAGGGGACGGCGCCTGCAGCGGGCGCCGGCTCGGGAGGCGAAAAGGGAAGCCAGGGCAGGAGATGCTGCCGCATCTTGCGGCGGGGCCGCTAGAAGCCGGCCCCGTCGCGATTAGACAAACGCGTTGTTCATGATCTCCCCGAACCCACCGCCGCCCGGGACGATGTACTGGTGGTCGTCGAGGCCTCGCTCCTCGTCCCAGCGGGTGCCCGGGACGGTGTCGAGCACGTCGGGCGCCGAGAGGCCACGGTCTACGCGCAGCGCGTAGACCAGCACGTCGGGGTGGGCCCTGGTCATGGTCTTCAGGTACTCCGGCGTGACGATCAGGTGGATGTTGACGATCCGCCTGGGCGTCCCCGGGACCTTCTTCTTGTAGGTGTCGATGGCGGTGGCCAGCGAGCCGCCGGTCGCGCCCATGGGGTCGGGGAAGAGCAGGAAGGCGTTGTCGATATCGCCGCCGATCTTCATCCCCCCGATGCCGGCCCCGACCACCTGGTCGTTGTCGCCGAGCATGCGGCTCATGATGATGTGGTCCTGGCGCACCAGGACCGGGTCGACCGTCTCGTTGAGCAGGTCGTAGGCCACCTGCGACGGCACGGCGCCGGCGCGGGCGATGTTGACGGTGACGACGCGGACCTGCCGGTCCACCACCTCGCCCTCGAAGATGGCGCGGGGCGAGGAGTCGATCATCCGCGTCGGCACCGAGACGCGGCGGCGCGGGAACTCGGCGGCGATGACGGTCCGGACCAGGTCCTCGTAGAGGAGGCGGACCAACCGGTTGATGGTCGGCTGGACCGTCTCCTTGGCGCAGAGGGTGGCGAGGTGGCCGAGCAGGAACGGATTGGCCAGGATGTGGATGTTCGAGCCGTACCTGTGCTCGATCTCGCTGGGGCGATAGGGGCTGGTGACGTAGGCGCGATCTCTCATGCGCCGCAGCATACCCGGGCGGCCGGTTTCACGGCGCACCATGGCGCCTCGACCGCGGCGGCGCCGGCGCCCGCCGGGCCTGTGACCTGGCCGTGACTGGCCGGGCATAGGCTCTCCCATGCTCGCGCAACCAAGGGTCACCTTCCAGCCCGCCGGCCCCTTCCACGCCGATCTCAAGGCGCGCGTCGACGCCTTCTTCGTGGCCACCAACCGCTCCTCACGCGGAGGCTGGCGTCTCGCCCTCGAATCGGCCGCCGTCATCGGCTGGTTCCTGGCCTCCTACCTGCTCCTCCTGCTCGGCCACCCGGCGGCCTGGCAGGCGCCGCTGCTGGCGGTGTCGCTCGGGTTGGCCTGGGCCGGCATCGGCTTCGTGGTCATGCACGACGCCAACCACGGCAGCTCGGCGAAGCGTCCGGCCTGGAACCGGGTCTTCGCCTTCTCGGCCGACCTGATCGGCGGCGCCGGCGCGGTCTGGCGGCAGAAGCACAACGTCCTGCACCACACCTACACCAACGTGCTCGGGCTCGACTCGGACCTCGAGAGCGGGATGCTGCTGCGGCTCGCGCCCAGCCAGCCACGCCGGCGCGCCCACCGCCTCCAGCATCTTTACGCCTGGGGGCTCTACCTGGTCTTCCCCCTCCGCTGGTTCCTCTTCGACGACTTCCGCGACGTCCTGACCGGGCGGATTGGTGGCCAGCCCTTCCAGCGGCCGCGCGGCGGAGCGCTGGCGGTCTTCCTCGGCGGCAAGCTGCTCTTCTTCGGCTGGGCGGTGATCCTTCCGCTCTGGCTTCACCCCACCCCCTGGTACATCCCGCTGGCGCTGCTCACCATCGGCGCGCTCGGCGTCACCCTCGCCACCGTCTTCCAGCTGGCCCACGCCGTCGGCGAGGCCGACTTCATCGAGCCCCGCGGCGACCGGCTCACCACCGATTGGGCCACCCACCAGGTCACCACCACCGTCGACTTCGCCCGCGGCAGCCGGCTGGCCGCCTGGTATCTCGGCGGACTCAACTTCCAGGTGGTCCACCACCTCTTCCCCACCGTGAGCCACGTCCACTACCGGGCGCTGGCGCCGCTAGTGGAGCGGGCCTGCCGCGATCATGGCGTGCGCTATCGCGCCTGGCCGACCCTCTCCGCGGCGCTCTCGGCCCACTTCCGCTGGCTCGAGCAGATGGGCCGGCCGGCCAGCTAGTGCCCCGACCCAGGCTGGCCGGCGAGGTGCGCCGCGCCACGGACGGTTTCACGCCCTCTCAGCCCTTCCGCGCCTCCAGTTCCTGCCACCTGGCATAGAGCCGCTCCACCTCGGCCTCCGCCGCGCCCAGCTCGGCGCGCATGGCCGCCACCGCCGAGCCGCCCTGATGGTAGGAGACCGGATCGGCCAGCGCCGTCTCGGCCACACCCTGGCGCGCCTCGGCCAGCTGGATGGCAGCCTCCATCCCCTCCAGCTCGCGCTGCTCCTTGAAACCGAGCCTGCCCGGGCGGCGCGCCAGCGACGGCGCCCCCGCGGGCGACTTCGGGCCGGTCCCCGGCCTCGACCCTCCCCCGGACCGGGCCACCGCCACCGGCTGCGACCCGGTCCTGGCTCCGGCCCGCGCCCCCGAGGCCGCCGCCCGCTCGGCCTGCTCCGTCAACCGCCGGTACATGGCGTAGTTGCCCGGGTACCTGACCGCCTTGCCGTTCCCCTCGAAGGCCAGGATCGAGGTGGCCACCTTGTCGAGGAAGTAGCGGTCGTGCGTCACCAGCAGCACGCTCCCCTCGAAGTCGAGCAGCAGCCGCTCCAGCACGTTGAGGGTGACGAGATCGAGGTCGTTGGTCGGCTCGTCTAGCACCAGCACGTTGGCCCCTTCGATGAAGAGCCGGGCCAGCAGCAGCCGGTTCCGCTCGCCGCCGGAGAGCGCCTTGACCTTCATCTTCTGCATGGAGGGCGGGAAGAGCAGGTCGGAGAGGTAATCGCGCAGCGCCACCTTCCGGCCCGAGACGTCGATGAAGTCCTCGCCACGCCAGCCCGGCGCGCCGCCGCCGGCCGACTCGTAGACCGACTGCTCGCCGTCGAGCGAGGTGCGCTGCTGGTCGTAGTAGGCGACCCGGGTCCGCTTGCCGGTCACCACCTCCCCGCCGTCGGGCGGCTCCTCGCCCAGCACCACCCGCAGGAAGGTGGTCTTGCCGACGCCGTTCGGCCCCACCAGCCCGATCCGCTCGCCCGCCTGCAGCCGGAAGTCGATGCCGTCGAGGATGGTCCGCGCCCCGTAGCGCTTCACCAGCCCCTCGGCCTCGATCACCACCTTCGACAGCCGCGGCGGCGGCGCCATCTGGAACTCCGCCACCTTGGGGCGGACGTGCCCGGTCTCAGCCATCAGCCGTCTCGCCCGGTCGATGCGCGCCTTCGACTTGGTGCGCCGCGCCTCCGGCCCGCGCCGCAGCCAGGCCACCTCCTGGGCGATCCAGCGATCCCGCTTGTGCCCCGCCAGGCCGGCCTGCTCCTCGGCCTCCAGCTTCTGCTCCAGGTAGGTCTCGTAGTTGCCCGGGAAGGACTTCACCCCGCCGCCCGGCACGATCTCGACGATCCGGTCTACCAGGTCGTCGAGGAAGTAGCGGTCGTGCGTCACCAGCAGCAGCGCCCCGGCGTGCTGGTCGAGCTCGTCCTCCAGCCAGTCGACGGTGTCGGCGTCGAGGTGGTTGGTCGGCTCGTCGAGCAGCAACAGGTCGGGCTTGGCGAGCATGGCCCGGGCGATCGCCACCCGCTTGCGGGTGCCGCCGGAGAGGTCGGCCAATGGCTGGTCCCACTCCTTCACGCCGAGCCGGTCGAGCAGCCGCCGCGCCTCGTGGGCGGTGTCCCAGCCGCCGAGGTGCTCGACCTGCTCCGAGAGCGACGAGAGCTCGGCCAGCAGCCTGTCGTGGAGCGCCTGGTCCTGCTCGGTCTCCAGCCTGGCCGCCAGCGCCGCATGGGCCTCGATGGCCGCCTTGAGCGGGGCCCGCGCCACCTCCAGCTCGGAGGCGACGCTGGCGTCCGGCCCGAACTCCGGCTCCTGCGGCAGGTAGGTGACGGTGGCGCCGCGCTTCAGCTGCAGCTCACCGCGGTCGGCCACCATGGTCCGGGCCAGCAGCTTCATGAGCGACGACTTGCCCGAGCCGTTGACGCCGACCAGCCCGACCCGCTCACCCTCCTCGATGGTCATGGTGAGGGCGTCGAAGACGGTGCGGCTGCCGAAGGTCAGCCGGAGTCCGGCGGCGTGGAGGAGCGTCACGGGCGCCCTCCATAGCATGGCCGGGCGGCGGAGCGCCCTGGCTGGGTCGGGGCACTAGGCGCTGATGGTGCGCCCCAGGGCCTCGGCCTTGTCGAGCGAGCGCAGGATCTCCGGGCTCGGCTCACGGGAGCGATCCCCCTTCTTCACGAGCCGGTGGACCATGGAGACGGCCTGCGCCAGGTCACGGTTGCTGTTGCCGCCGCGTGTCAGCACGGTGTCGAGGGTGCGGAGCCGATCCTTCACCTGCTTGTAGGTATCGTTCACGGTGGGCTCCTGGTTCGGGTGGAGTAGAGGGCCGCACCCCAAGGGGGCGATGCGCATGACCAAGATGTACCGCGATGACGACCCGAACGCCCGTTTTGGAGAAAAATAGCTACTGGCGGCCGAGCGAGACCATCAGCTGGGCCCGGGCCGACGACAGGTCGTACTCGGCGCCGACCCGCTGCGCGCCGGCCAGCGTCACCTGCAGCTGGGCGTCACCCAGCTCCAGCGCGCTGCCGGAGCCGGCGTTGTAACGCCCCTCGGCCAGCCGCAGCCGATCGCGAGAGGCGGCCAAGGCCTCGCCGGTCGCCACCAGCTTGGCGCGCGCCGAGCTTACGGCGAAGCGAGCCTGCTCCAGCTCGAGCCGGACCTGGAGCCGGAGCGTTGCCAGCTGCGCCTTCACCGTCTCCAGCCCGGCCTCGGCCTCCCCGACCAGCGACCGGGTCAGGGCGCCCTGGAAGAGGTTCCAGTTGAGCGTGGCCCCGGCGTTCCAGTTCCAGGTGAGCGACTTGCCGGCCGTGATGTCCGGGCCGGTGTCGTTGACGCCCGCCGAGACGCCGAGCGACGGGAACCAGCCGCCCCGGGCCGAGGTCACCGAGTTCTCCCGCGACCGCTGCTGGGCCTCGAGCGCCGCCACCTCCGGCCGGGCCTTGAGCGCCTCGTCGAACAGCGTGTCGATCGAGGCCTCCTCTCCGTCCACGGCCGGGAGCTGGTCGTTGGCCACGTCGAACTCGGTGCTGGCCTCGATCCCCATGGCCTGGTTGAGCTGGGCCTTGGCGGTCTGGTAGTTGGCGAAGGCGCCGATGCGCGAGACCTCGGCGTTGGCCCGCTCGGTGCGGGCCTGGGCGAGATCGATCTCGGGGCGGGTGCCGACCTCGACGAACCCCTGGATCTGCTTCAGGTGGGCCTCCTGATTGGCCAGCGTCTCCTCGGCCACCGTCACCAGGTCCTTGCGGGCGCGGGCCGCGAAGAAGGCGGTCCGCACGTTGAGCAGCACCTCGGCGGTGGTGGCCCGCTCGGTGGCCTGCTGGGCGTTGGCCGACTCGCGCGCGGCACGGTACCGGCCGATGGTCCCGCCGAAGTCCCAGACCGTCATCGACGCGGTGGCCCCGGCATTCCAGCGGCCGGTCGAGCTCCAGCTGTCGGGCACCGCGTAGGCGGCGCCGTTGGAGGAGAGGCGCTGGTAACCGAGGTTGGCGTCGAGCCGCGGCATCAATCCGGCGCGGGCCCCGTCGGACCGTGCCTCGGAGGCGGCGGTGGCGGCGCGCGCCTGGCGGAGCGCCGGCTGGCCCTGGCGGGCGGCCCGGACCGCCTCGTCGAGGGTCAGGACCGGGCCCGAACCGGCCACCAGCAGGAGAGCGGCGGCGAGCAGGGACGTCATTCGAACCTCAGGGCGGTGATGGGATCGAGGCGCGAGGCCTTGAGCGCCGGGTAGAACCCGAAGCCGACGCCGACCAGCGCGGAGAAGCCGACCGCGATCAGGATCACGTCGGGCCGGATCAGCATCGACCAGCCGAAGGCGCTGGCCAGCCAGCCGGCGATCCCCAGGCCGGTGGCCACGCCGATGAGGCCGCCGCTGACCGAGAGGGCCAGCGCCTCGACCAGGAACTGGAGCTGGATGTCCCGGGCCCGGGCCCCCACCGCCATGCGGACGCCGATCTCGCGGGTCCGCTCGGTGACCGAGACCAGCATGATGTTCATGATGCCGATGCCGCCCACCAGCAGCGAGACGGCGGCGATGGCCATGAGCAGCGTGGTCAGGGTCCTGGTGCCCTCCTGCTGGGCGCTGGCGATCTCGGAGGGGTTGCGAATCTGGAAGTCGTCATCGGCGTCGATGGAGAGCCGGTGGCGGTCGCGCAGCAGGCCACGGACCTGCTGCTGGGCGCGGGCGTTGCCGTCCTCGCCCCGGCTGCTCACCACGATGGTCCCGGCGATGAAGTTCTTCAGGCCGCCGGAGATCTTCTGCTGGAAGGTGGTGACCGGCACCAGCACCACGTCGTCGAAGTCCTGCCCGAACGGCGACTGCCCCTTCCTGGCCAGCACCCCCACCACCACGAAGGGGATGTTCTTGATGCGGAGCACCTGGCCGAGCGGGTTGGCGTTCGGCCCGTAGAGCTTCTCGACCACGGTCTGGCCGAGCAGCGCCACCTTCATGCCGCCATCCACGTCGGTCTGGCTGAACCCCGCGCCCAGCGCCACCGGCCAGCTGCGAACCCGCAGGAACTCGGGCGTGGTCCCCTGGATGGAGGTGTTCCAGTTGGCGTCCTCGGACATCACCTGGGAGCCGGCGCGGAGCACCGGCGCCGCCTCCTTGACCGCGGAGAGCTCGGTCTGGATCGCCTTGAGATCGTCCCAGGTGAGCGAGGGGAGCGACCCGGCCCCGCCCATGGCCCCGCCGCCCTGCGAGGAGCCGTTGAGGACGATGAGCATGTTGGCGCCGATGGAGGCGAAGACCTGCTCGACCCGGGCCTTGGCGCCGTCGCCGATGGCCACCATGGCGATGACCGCCGCCACGCCGATGACCACGCCGAGGCCGGTGAGGACGGAGCGCAGCTTGTTGCGCCCCAGGGCGCGCAGCGCCACCCGCAGCGTCATGAGCCAGCTCACGGGTGCGCCTCCTGGCCGGCCTGCGCCACCGCGACCCGCGGCTCCTGCCGCGCATCGGAGCGGACCAGCCCGTCGCGCATGGTGATGACCCGGGCCGCGTGGGCGGCGATGTCCGGCTCGTGGGTGACGATGATGACGGTGATGCCGGTGCGCCCCAACTCCTGGAAGAGCGCCATGACGTCCTGGCTGGTGCGCGAGTCGAGGTTGCCGGTCGGCTCGTCGGCCAGCAGGATGCGAGGACGATTGACGAGGGCCCGGGCGATGGCCACCCGCTGCTGCTGACCGCCCGACATCTGGTTGGGGTGGTGGTCGAGCCGGTCCCCGAGGCCGACCCGCTCCAGCGACTCCCTGGCCCGCGCATGCCGTTCGACGGTCTGGACGTTGGAGTAGAGCAGCGGCAGCTCGACGTTCTCCAGCGCGCTGGTCCGCGAGAGCAGGTTGAAGCTCTGGAAGACGAAGCCGATGGTCCGGTTTCGCAGGGCGGCCAGCTGGTCGTTGTCGAGCCGGGAGATCTCCCGCCCCTCCAGCAGGTAGCGGCCGCTGGTGGGCCGGTCCAGGCAGCCGAGCAGGTTCATCATGGTCGACTTGCCCGAGCCCGAGGCACCCATGATGGCGGTGAACTCGCCGGGCTGGAGTTCGAGCGTCACGCCGGCCAGGGCGCGCAGCTCCACGTCGCCCATCCAGTAGACCTTCGTGACCTCCTCGAGGCGGACCAGCGGCTCGGCCATGGTGCCTTCCCGGTCAGAACGGACGGCGCATGGCGGCGGCGAACCCGGACGGCGGCCCGGCGGCGTCCATCACCACCTCCGCGCCGGCCTCGACCTCGCCCTCCACCACCTCGGTGAAGCTGCCATCGGAGATGCCGGTGCGGACCTTCACGGGCGAGAGCGCCCCGCCCTTCACGACCCAGACGGTGCGGCGATCGAGCGTCTCGGGGCCGCGCGGCGCCGGCCGGCCACCCGGCCCGCCCCCGCCGCCCTCGGCCCGGCCACCCTGGCCCTGACCCTCGCCGCGGGGACCGGTTCGCCCGGCCGAGCCGGCCTCTCCCAGCAGGCTCGGCGGCGGCTTGAAGCGGAGCGCCGCGTTGGGGACCTTCAGGACGTCGCTCTTCTCGGCGTAGATGAAGGTGACGTTGGCGGTCATGCCAGGCTTGAGCTTCAACTCGGGGTTGGCCACGTCGATGACGGCGTCGTAGGTGACCACGTTCTGCACCGTCTGCGGGGCGTTGCGCACCTGCCGGACCTCCCCCTTGAAGACCTCGGAGGGATAAGCGTCGACGGTGAAGGTGGCGGCCATCCCGGCCTTCAGGCGGCCCACGTCGGCCTCGGCCACGCTGGTGTTGACCTGCATCTTTGCCAGGTCCTCGGCGATGACGAAGAGGGTCGGGGCAGAGAGCGAGGCGGCCACGGTCTGGCCCACGTCGACGCTGCGCGAGATGACCACCCCGTTGGTCGGCGAGCGGATGTCGGTGTAGGCGAGGTTGACCTCGGAGGAGTGGAGGGCGGCCCGGGTCTGGGCCACCTGCCCTTCGGCGGCGGCCACGCCGGCGGCGAGGGCGTCGGCGTTCGACTGAGCGGTGTCGGCGTCGGCCGGGGCGATCAGCTTCTTGTCGGCCAGCGCCCTGGAGCGGTCGGCCTGCCGCTGGGCGTCGATCGCCTGCGCCTTGGCCTTGGCCAGGTTGCCCAGGGAGGCGGCCAGGTTGGCTCGCGCCTGCTCCACGGTCGCCTGGAAGAGTTGCGGGTCGATCTTGGCGATGAGCTGCCCCTTCTTGACCTGCGAGTTGAAGTCGGCCCGCAGCTCGGCGACGCGGCCGGAGACCTGGCTGCCGACTTGCACGGTGACGATGGCCGAGAGGGTCCCGCTGGCGGTCACCTTGGCGACGATGCGGCCGCGCTCGAGCCTGGCGGTCTCCATCTGCGTCTTGGGCTTGTTCCCGGTGCTTCCACGCCAGGCCACGACGGCGATGACGACCGCGGCGGCGGCGGCGGCGATGAGGGCATAGCGCAGGCGCTTCGACATGGTGGGGCTCCGCCCGTCCAAGAGGCGTCGGGGTCATAACACCCGGCCGGGGGAGAAGTGTTCCTAAACCCCGAGCTTCTTGAAGAAGTCGGTCCCCTTGTCGTCGACCAGGATGAAGGCCGGGAAGTTCTCCACCTCGATCTTCCAGACCGCCTCCATCCCCAGCTCGGCGAAGTCGAGGACCTCGACCTTCTTGATGTTCTCCTCGGCCAGCACCGCGGCCGGGCCGCCGATCGAGCCGAGGTAGAAGCCGCCGTGCTTCTTGCAGGCATCGGTCACCTGCTGCGAGCGGTTCCCCTTGGCGATCATCACCAGCGAGGCGCCCTGCGACTGGAGCAGGTCGACGTAGGAGTCCATGCGGCCGGCGGTGGTGGGACCGAAGGAGCCGGACGGCTTGCCTGGCGGGGTCTTGGCCGGGCCGGCGTAGTAGACCGGGTGGTCCTTCAGGTACTGCGGCACGCCCTTGCCGGCGTCGATCAGCTCCTTGAACCTGGCGTGGGCGATGTCGCGCGCCACCACCAGCGTGCCGCTGAGGAGTAGCGGCGTGGAGACCGGGTGCCTGGAGAGCTCGGCCTGGATCTCCTTCATGGGCCGGTTGAGGTCGATCTTGACCCCATGCTGGTGCTTGCCGGTCTTGAAGGCGGCCGGGATGAGCCGGCCCGGATCGTGGTCGAGATCCTCGAGCCAGATCCCGTCCTTGTCGATCTTGGCCCTGATGTTCCGGTCGGCCGAGCAGGAGACCCCCATCCCGACCGGGCAGGAGGCGCCGTGGCGCGGCAGGCGCACCACGCGGATGTCGTGAGAGAAGTACTTGCCGCCGAACTGGGCGCCGATGCCGAGCTTGTTGGCCGCCTCCTGGAGCCGCTGCTCCAGCTCGAGGTCGCGGAAGGCCTGGCCGGTGGCGCCGCCCTGGGTGGGCAGCCCGTCGTAGTACTTGGTCGAGGCCAGCTTCACGGTCTTGAGACAAGCCTCGGCCGAGGTGCCGCCGATGGCGATGGCGATGTGGTAGGGCGGGCAGGCCGCGGTGCCGAGGTACTTCATCTTCTCGACCAGGAACTTCTCCAGGGTGACCGGGTTGAGCAGCGCCTTGGTCTCCTGCCAGAGCATGGTCTTGTTGGCCGAGCCGCCGCCCTTGGCGACGAAGAGGAACTTGTACTCGGCTCCGGGCGTCGCGTAGAGGTCGACCTGCGCCGGCAGGTTGTCGCCGGTGTTCTTCTCCTCGTAGAGCGTCAGGGCGCTGGTCTGGGAGTAGCGCAGGTTCTGCTGCTGGTAGGTCTCCCAGATCCCCTGGCTGATGAACTGCTCGTCCTTCACGCCGGTCCAGACCCCCTGCCCCTTCTTCCCCATCACCGTGGCGGTGCCGGTGTCCTGGCAGATGGGCAGCTCGCCGCGCGCCGCGATCTCGGCGTTGCGCAGGAAGGCCAGCGCCACCCCCTTGTCGTTCTGCGAGGCCTCCGGGTCGGAGAGGATCTTGGCGACCTGCTCGTTGTGCGCCTTGCGCAGGAAGAAGGAGCACTCGCGCATGGCCTCGCGCGCCAGGGTGGTGAGCGCGGCCGGCGCCACCTTGAGGATCGGCTGGCCTTCGAAGGAGGCGACCTGGATGCCCTCCTTGCCGATGAGCCGGTAGGAGGTCTCGTCGTGCGAGAGCGGGAACGGATCGTGGTACTGGAACACGGGCGTCGCCATGGCGGGCGTCTCCTCGGGAGGTCAACCAGCTCCGGGTGCTGCTGCGGGGCGATGATGAAAGCACGCCTCCGCGCCACACGTCCACGCATCCCTGCAAGGGAGATCCGGAGCGGCCAGGTCCAGTCCGCGCGGCGAGTCGTGGCACGGTCCGGCTTCTCGACGCAAACACGGCGCCGCGGTACACCTCGCGCCCCCCCCCTTCGTGGAGCGAACATGGCCAAGCCGAAGATCGACGACGTCGTGAAGGGCAAGGGACCGGAAGCGGTCCGGGGCAAGACGGTCAGCGTCCACTACACGGGCTGGCTGACCGACGGCACCAGGTTCGACTCCTCGGTGGGCGGCGAGCCGTTCTCCTTCACGCTCGGGGCCGGCGAGGTGATCGATGGCTGGGACCGCGGCGTGGCTGGCATGAGGGTGGGGGGCAAGCGCAAGCTCACCCTCCCGCCCGAGCTCGGCTATGGCGCCGCAGGGGCCCCGCCGGAGATCCCGCCCGACGCCACGCTGGTGTTCGAGGTGGAGCTGCTGGGGGTATTCTGAGGAGTTGGCCGGGCAGGAGCTGACCCGCTCCGGCATGGGCGCCTTCATGGGTGATGCGACCGCTTGCCCCCGCAGCGCCCCCCGCTGGCCAACGGAGCCGACGTGGGGGCGGAGCGGCCAGATCGCATGCGGCGAGCGGAGGGAGCGTGCCGGTACTGTGCCGCTGGCAGATCGGACCGCCCTGCAGCAGGCGTGACAGCCGGGCACAGGACCTGCGACGAGCAAAGCGCCCGGTTGGCGCGTCAGCCGCTGCGGCGGGGTCTTGCGATCGGAGCCGCCGGCCAAACGTTGCCGGCCAAGACTCCCGGAGCCGCCGCAGGTGATCTGACCGCGGAGCCCCGCGAGGCGGCGGAGGCCCGCTCGCCGGAGTGGAGCCGGCCCGCTGGGTTCTCGAAGCCACCGTGATTGGAGCGGCCCGGGACTGGAGATCCCGAGATGTTCCTCGAATCTTGCGGCGGCGAAGCCAGAAGCCGTCGCCGTCGCGATAGAGCGCCACCAGAAGCCGGCGTCGTCGCGATCAAACCTTCTCGAGGATGGCCCGCAGCAGCTTCCAGAAGTTGGCCACCGAGGGGATCGAGACGTGCTCGTCGGGCGTGTGGACATCCCACATGTTCGGCCCGATGGAGGCCATCTCGACGTCGCCGTAGTTCTCCCGGATCAGGCCGCACTCCAGCCCGGCGTGGATCGCCTTGACCTCCATGGGCTTGCCGAACACCTCGGCGTGGACCTGCTGGATCAGCTTGACCACGCCAGAGCCCGGCTCCGGCTTCCAGCCCGGGTAGCCGTTCGAGTCGCGCGCCTCGAAGCCACAGACGGCGGCGATGGCGCCGATGCGGGCCGCCAGCGCGTACTTGGAGGCGTCGATGGAGCTGCGGGTGAGGAAGTTCACCTCGACCTCGCCGGCGCGGGTCTCGACCAGCCCCATGTTGGTGGAGGTCTGGACCAGTCCCTTGATGTCGGGGCTCATGGCCTCGACGCCGTGGGGGCCGGCCAGCAGCAGGCCGACCACGGCGCGAGCGTCGGCGGCCGACATGGCCCACTCCGCGCTCCCCGCCTCGATGCCGATCGAGACGGTCGGGTCCAAGGCACCGAAGGCGGCCTTCCAGTCGGCGTCGAGCCGGGCCACGTCGCCCTTGATGCCAGCCTGGTCGCGTGGATCGGCGAAGAAGACCGCCGAGGCCTCACGGGCGATGGCGTTGCGCTTGTTGCCGCCCGCCACCGAGGCCAGGCCAAGCGCGTACCGGGCCATGAGCCGATCGAGCGCCTGGGCCAGCAGGCGCAGCGAATTGGCGCGCCCGGCGCCGATGTCGATGCCGGAGTGGCCGCCCTTGAGCCCCGAGACCTTGAGCCGCAGCGCCGAGGTGCCGGCGCGTGGCGCGGCGGGTGAGAGCCTGCGGGTGCAGGCGGTGTCGATGCCCCCGGCGCAGCCGATGGTCAGCTCCCCCTCCTCCTCGCTGTCGAGGTTGAGCATCATCGAGGCCTTGAACCAGCCGCCGGCCAGCCCCTTGGCGCCGGTCATGCCGGTCTCCTCGTCGATGGTGATCAAGACTTCGAGCGGACCGTGCTTCAGGTCGGGGTCGGCCAGCACCGCCAGTGCCGAGGCGACGCCGATGCCGTTGTCGGCCCCCAGCGTGGTGCCGGTGGCGCGCAGCAGGTCGCCGTCGCGCCGGATCTTGATGGGGTCCTTGGCGAAGTCGTGCGCCGTCCCCTCGTTCTTCTCGCAGACCATGTCGACGTGGGCCTGCATCACCACGGCCGGACGCCCCTCGCGCCCCGGCGAGGCGGCCTTGCGGATGAGGATGTTGCCGACCTGGTCCTGCTCCACCTGGCAGCCGAGCGCCTTGGCCTGGGCGACCACCCAGGCGGCGGCGGCCGACTCCTGCTTGGAGGGGCGGGGTATCTTCGAGAGTTCGAGGAAGTAACGCCAGAGCGGCTTGGGCTCAAGGGTGGCGAGGAGATCGGTCACGTGCGGCCTCCGGCGGAGCGGGATGTCGTGAGGGTGGTGACTACTTGGCGGGCGCCAGCGGGGCGGGGGTCGCCGCAGGGGGAGACGGCGCGAGCGCGGCGGCCGGGTCGAACACCGCCGACGCCACCGCGGGGACGGCGACCGGCAGGACCGGCCTCTTCACCGCCAGCAGCAGGAAGGTGTCGCTCTGCCGGCGGTAACCGATGATGAACGGCAAGGGCTTGAGCGGCTGCTCGGAGCAGGCCTTGTCGAGGTCGCGCTGGTACTGCTTCTCGAACGGATCGCGGGGGGCCATGTACTTGCCAAAGCAGGTGTACTCCCACTCACCCTTGGGGTAGGCCCGGTACGGGATGCCGGAGTCGTCCTCGACCACGGCGGCGCTGGTCTCGAGCAGCAGGGCGCGCGGCTTGGAGAAGTCGTTGTCGTGGAGGATGAACGAGGCGGCCTTGAGGAAGCTGTTGGCCGGACCGAAGGAACGGACCCAGGGGAGGAAGCCGGGCTGCCTGTCGAGTTCCTTGTTGATCAGGTTGACCCGGACATAGAGCAGCTCCTGGGGCGCCTTCCCGGCGAAGTGGAACCTCACCCTCACGCCCGGCACGCCTTGGCCCCACTTCTGGCCGGCCGGCTTCTCGCTGGCGGCGCCCTTCTGGTCGATCTCGAAGAAGGCGGCGCCGTCGATGGTGGCTCCGGAGCGGGAGAGCATCAGGTAGAGCACGGGCAGGACGCCCTTGATGCCACGCCCCTGCAGGTCCTTCCCCATCTCGGTGGTGCGGAAGAAGCTCTTGGCCACGAAGGTGCGCAGCCCGTGGGAGAGGCCGTCGATGGCGGTGTGGACGTCGGAGCTCTTCATCTTCTCCGGGGGCTCGACCACGCCGACCGGCTCGAGCCCGGCCAGCAGGTAGACCGGGGCGTCGGGGAAGATGCGGACCGCGTGAACGGCGTCCGGCCCGCCGAAGAAGTAGATGAGGTTGCGGTTGCCCTGGATGCGTGGGGCCAGCTCGGCCTGCTGCCAGGCGGTCGCCTTGTCGAGACGGTCGCTCAGCGTCCTCCACTCCGAGTTCATGAGGGTGACGTGGTCGCGGTAGTCGGAGGTGGCCTGCCAGGCTGCCAGCGGCGAGCCGGCCGGAACCGGGAGGCCGGCGAGGAAGCGGGCCTGGTCATCGACGGTCGAGGTGGCGGCCGGGGTCGCGGCCGGGGTAGGCGCCGGGGCCGGGGTCAGGGCCGGCGTCACGGTCGCGGCCGGGGTAGGCGCGGCCGCCGGGGACGGGGTCGGCGCCACGGTCGCGGCCGGGTCGGCAGGCGCGGCCGGGGTAGGCTCGGCCGCCGGGGACGG
>JANPOM010000277.1:0-1532 GCA_031427995.1 Anaeromyxobacter sp.
AGGGTCGCCTCGGCCAGCGGCTCGAGCCAAAGGGTGTCCTCGGGCGGCTCGGTGAGCGGCACCTCGACCTCGAGCAGCTCGTCGCGCCGGAAGAGGGTCAGGCGCAGCCGCCCCTCCGGCCCCTGCTCCTCCAGCCGCTGCAGCAGCCCCTTCCCGTCGAGCCGGAAGCCACCCTCGGCCAGCAGCTCGTCGTCGGCGGTCAGCCCCGCTCGCCAGGCCGGGCTCCCCTCGCGCACCGTCTTCACGGTCAGGCCGGCGCCGAACTCGGCCCCCAACCAGCCGGCGCGCCGCTCCTCCCCCTTGGCCGGCGCCCCCCCCTTGTCGTCGCTCCCTTGCGCCACCCGCCGCCTGAGCCCCAGGCCGACCTGTGAGAGGTCGATCGAGGGAAGGCCGTGACCACGCACGGTGGCGTCGAAGAGCGCCCGCGACGCCTCGATCCCGAGCCGCTCCGCCACCAGCTCCTCTATGCCGTCCTCCGGCAGGCCGCCGCTGGCCCAGCGGGCGTACGCCTCGCGCATCACGCCGTCGAGGTGGTGGCCGGCCCGCCGCAGCGCAAGGTCCAGCGCCAGCGCCACCAGCTCGCCCTTCAGGTAGTAACTGACGCTGCTGTTCGCGCTGTTCTCGTCCGGCCGGTAGAGCTTCACCCAGGCGAGCTGGCTCGCCTCCTCCACGGTCAGCTTCCCCGCCCCTGGCGTCCGCGCCAGCTGCGTCAGCAACCGCCCCAGCGAGCGCAGGTAACGGCGCGCCGGCAGCAGCCCGGCCCGCGAGAGCAGGAGCTGCTCGTAGTAGGAGGTGGCGCCTTCGAACCACCAGAGCAGCCGCGTGTACTGCTCGCCCGCGTACCGGTAAGGGGTCAGCGCCGCCGGCCGAAGCCGCTTCACGTTCCAGGCGTGGAAGAACTCGTGGCTGAGGAGCGAGAGGGCGTCGCCGTAGGCCTCCGGGTCGGAGAAGCCGAGCCGCGGGTAGAGCACCGCCGTCGAGGCCATGTGCTCGAGCCCGCCCCTCCCCTTCCCCGTCAAGTGGAGGATGAAGAGGTAGCGGTCGTAGGGGAGCCCGCCCCAGAAGCCGCCCACCGTCTCGACGATGGTCTTGAGGTCGGCGGTGAGCCGGGTCAGGTCCAGGTTGCCTCGCCCCCAGACCGCCAGCTCGTGCTGAACCCCGAGCGCCTCGAACTTCCCGATCCGGTGAGTCCCCAGTTCCAGCGGCGAGTCGATCAGCTCGTCGTAGTCCCGCGCCTTGAACTCGGACGGCCCGCCGGCCAGCGCGGTGGCCACCTGCCACCTGGGCGGCGGCGCCACCACCACCAGGTGTGGCTCGGCCTCCCGCCCACGCACCGAGAGGAAGACCCCGGCCGGGGAGACGAACCCGTGGGTGGCGTCGAGGTGGCTGGACCGCACCGTCAGCTCGTTGGCGTAGACCTTCCAGCGCACGGTCACCGAGGCGGCGCCGCCGCTCCGCACCCGGAAGCGGTGCTTGTCGAGCCGCTCCACCACCACCGGCCGGTCCCCGGCGCCGGTGGCCGTCACGCCCTC
>JANPOM010000278.1:0-2195 GCA_031427995.1 Anaeromyxobacter sp.
GCCCTGCCGGTCCTCTCCCGCGCCGTCGAGCTGCAGCCGGCAGACGCCCAGGCCAGGGTCCGGCTGGAGGAGACCCGGCGCAGGGCCAGCGGCGGCACCTCCGCGGCCATCCCGGCGGCGACCGGGACCGCCACCCCGGCCCCGACGGCCGGACCCGCGCACTTTGACCACCTTCCCGGTTCACCCCCCGTCGATGGGACGGCGCTGGCGGCCCGCCGCGCCGCACCGACCCGCGCCGGGATCCCCGCGGCCCGGGAGCCGGGCCAGGAGCTGGCGCCGAGCGTCGCCGCCCACGCCGACGACGCCCCGACCGACGAGATGACGCTGCGTCTCGCCTTCGACGAGCTGCCGGCCGAAGCGGATCACGCCCCCCCGTCGCCCCCACCTCCCCCCGTCCCCCGCGGGAAGAAGGCCGGCCTTCCGGGCCCTCGCACGCTGCTCGGCATCCTCCCCCCTTCCGAGGCCGAGCCCGCCAGGCGGCTCTCCCCGGCTTCGGCGCCGGACGCCGCCGAGGCGGCCCGGGTCGCCTCCGCCTACGAGCGCGAGCTGCGCGAAAAGGCGGCCCACTCCGAGGCGCAGGCTGCCGCCCCTTCCAGGCGAGGGCGGATCGTCGCCCTGGTCTCGCTGGTGGCGGTGCTGGCCGGCGCCGGAGCCACCTTCGCCTGGTTCCGTACCAGGTCCCGGGGCGAGGAGCTGGAGCGGACGCTGCGCGAGGCGCGCATCGGGCTGGCCCGCGACACCAAGGGGGCGCTGGCCAAGGCGGCCGAGGTGCTGCAGAAGACGCGCCAGGGTTCACCCCGCGAGCCGCGCCTGCTCTCGCTGGTGGCGCAGGTCAACGCCGTGCTGGCGGCCGATCACGGCGACCCCGCCGCCCGCGTCCTGGCGGTCGAGCTGATCGACGGCGCGGTGGCCGGTGATGGAGCGCTGGCGGCGCGGTGGCTGGTGGCGGCCAACGCCGCCGCCAGGGCCGAGGCTGCCAGGGCGCTACTCTCGACGCCGGCCGGTTCGACGCCTGAGCCGATCATTCACCGGTTGGCCGGCGAGGTGCTGCTCTCGCGCGGCGAGCTCGACCTGGGGCGGATCCGGCTGGAGAAGGCCGCCGGCGCCACGCCGCCCCACCTGGCGGCGCTGGCGGCGCTCGGCGACAGCTACCTGAAGGCCGGCGAGGCCGAGCGGTCGTTGGCCTGGTTCGAAGGCGCCATCCGGGCCCACGCCACCCATCCGCGTTCGGTGACGGGCGCGGCCGAGGCGAGGCTGGCGCTGGGCCGGCCGCTGGACGGCTCGCTGAAGGAGCTGGCCGCCGTGGAGGGCGACCCGGCCAGCCCGCCACCGGTCGGCGAGCGGCTCCGCTTCGAGCTGACCTACGCCCGCGTCTTGGCCGCCACCGGGGAGCTCACGGCCGCGGTGCGCCGGCTCACGCTGGCCGCCGGCGCGCTGGGCGACTCGTCGCGGCTGGAGGCGGTCCGGGCCGGCCTCCTGCTCGACGCCCGGCGATGGGACGAGGCCGAGGCGGCCGCCGCCAAGGCGGTTCGGCTGGAGCCTAAGCTGACCGACCACGTCGTGCAGCTGGCCCGGGCCCGCAACGGAGCGCACCGCTTCACGGCCGCGCTCCAGGCACTGGAGGGGCGGGACGGCCGCCCGGTCTGGCTGGAGCGCGGCATCGCGCTGCACGGGCTGGGGCGCCAGGAGCAGGCCCGCGCCGAGCTGGAGAAGACCATCCGCGACGGCAAGATGCCGGCCGACGCGGCCACCTGGTATGCCCGGGCCGACCTGGCCATGGGCCGGACCGATCGCGCCGTGGAACTGCTCACCAAGCTGGCCGCCGCCCCGGGCTCGCATGCGTTGGCCCAGGCCACGCTGGGGGAGGCGCTGCTGGCGGCCAGGCGGCCGGCCGACGCCGAGGTGGCCTGCCGGGCGGCCATGGCGCGGGATGCCAGGGCGCCCGAGGGTCCGCGCTGCCTCGGGCAGGTCTTCTTGTCCGGCGGCCGCGCCGCCGAGGCGCTGGCCCCGCTGCAGCAGGCGGTGGCGCTCGACCCGTCCGACGCCGAGGCCAGGAAGCTGCTGGCCACCGCCAAGGCGTCGCCGCCGACGCAAAAAGCACCCGCCCGGAAGGCGCCCCCGAAGAAGGGGAAGAGGTAGCCTGCCTGGAGCCGAGGGCCGTCACTTCCCGTGAGAGCTCGCTTCCGGTTCACGCT
>JANPOM010000279.1:0-25547 GCA_031427995.1 Anaeromyxobacter sp.
GGGCGGCGTCAGCCTCTCCCGCCAGCACCGATTCCCAGGCCGCCTGGAAGGAGGCGCGGGGGAGCGGCTCATCGCCAGCGGCGAGGTCGCAGCGGCCGACGGCCTCTTCGCTGAAGGTGCCAGGAGGTCCGAGGTAGGCGATGCGCATTGAGCCGGGAGGATAGCAGGGCGTGGCGCGCGGTCCAGCCGGGAGCCGGGAGCCGGGAGCCGGAAGCCGGGAGCCGGCACGACGTCGCGAGGTGCGAGGGGTGCGGGGGCCGTCAGCGGGACTAGTGCCCCGACCCAGGCATACTGACCACTGCGAGCGCCGATCCTCTCGCTGCGGCAGGCGGCCTCGTCGGTCCGCTGCTCAGAGGCCGTGTAGCAACCCCCGGACCGAGCCAGGTGGTCGAGGTGCAAGTCGGGCGAGGAGGAAGCCCGAAGGCGTGGTTCGTTCCACGGCGAGGGCTTCCGACAATGCCCGGCGCCGCACATCGGCCGACTTGGCGACGGGAGGGGGTTGTTTCACGGCCTCTAGACGTAGATCTACTACGCTTCCGCTGCTCCCTTCTCGGGCGCCAGCCTCGCTTCGGTCTCGGCGCTCTCGTCGAGTCAACAAGCCGGGGTCGCGGCACGAGGGGCGGCCGATTGGGCAGTTCGGATTGGGAGGCGTGCAGACGAAGCTGAAGAGCGTCACCTGCTCGAGCGCCCGCTTGCCAGTGAGGCGGGGCGGCTCGTAGGGGCGCCCACACCGAACGGCCGGCGGCGCTGCGTGCTTCGTGGAGTCGGAGGTCGGCATGTCCATGCGGGGGCCTGTCGAGGCGGCTACTGCACCTTGAAGTGGCGGGTGATGACGGTGCTTCCGAGGGTCCTGGAGGTGTTCCCGGGCAGGAGGAACGAGGTCCGCAGCGACCACTGGTACCAGAAGCCCTTGGCCATGCCCCGCTCGGTGTGGCCCCCGCGGGTGACCACGAGGTTGTCGATCCCGATCGAAGCGCAGGGGGCCGGATCGTAGGGGAGCGCGTTCGTGCCACACTTGAGGACGGTCAGGGACGCGCCGCCGGCCGGCCGCGCGACCAGGTAGTTCTCGCCGGTGTTCAAGCCATCGGCGCGGGGGTCGTCCGTCCAGGTGAAGTCCACGTTCCTGGGTGGGATGATGACGGCTCCGCCGATCGGCAGGACGTTGGTGGGCAGCTGTGGAATGACCTCTGCCCAGAGATCGCCGCTGAAGAAGAACGGGCTGTTGTCGAGCAGGTTGAGGGACCACTGCACCGACCGCTTGATGAGGCTCGGAGAGGTGCCGTTGTCGAGCGGCTGGTAGAAGTAGAGCCCGATGTAGGGCGCGCCCGGCGGCGCGATGGCCCCGGGCGACGCCACGGCGCAGAAGGTCGGGCCGGCGCTCCTGGAGGTGATCCGGGCGTGGACGTTGCGGAGCTGCTCCTTGAAGCCGGAGAAGACCTCGACGTTGGCGACCATGGCCTGCGGACCCGTGCACGCCGCCGGGTACCCGGGCCCGCCCATCGCGATGAAGGAGACGGTCGGGCTGTAGACCTGCGCCTTGTCTGCGGCCACCGTGCTGGCGCTGCCGTCGGAGTCCTCGGGGATCGCGCCGATGGCCGCCTGCGGCCCCATGAAGATCTGGAGCCGGCCGGTCACCGGGTCGGCGACTCCCGTAAAGGAGGCGTGCTGCAGCGGCTGCCCGGGCACGGCGGCCTGAGGGAAGTCGCTCAGCGGCGTTGCGCCGCAGGCAGAAACGGCGCCGAGTGCGGCCACGCAGATGGTGCGGATGACGAGGCGGTTCACGGAGGGTGCTCTCCTTCGGTTCGTCGAGGCCAGAATCTTGCGCCGCGTCGATTCGAAGGATAGCCGCTCAGAAACTTACCTGCAACTTCAAGGGTGTAGCGTGATCAAGGGTGTAGGCAAGCGCCCACTTCTCAGGATCAGGGGGATCGATCGCTTCGCGCCGGACGACCCATCCGGGACCGGCCCCGGGCGTGGGCGCACGGTCAGTTCAAGCCGCCTGGTTCGGCTCCAGGCAGAGCGCCTTGTTGAGCGCCGTGATCGCCTTCTTGTACGCGGCCCGGTCGATGACGAACTGCATGTTGATCTGCCGCAGCGACTGCGACACGCAGTTGACGTTGATCCCGTTGTCGGCCAGCACCTGGGCCGCCCGCGCCAGCACGCCCGGGATGGCGATGTTGGAGCCGATGACGCAGACCACCGCCGACGGCACCACCGTCACCAGCTGGTAGGTGTTCTCCAGCTCCTCGATGAAGCCCGGCGTCGCCGACTTGTCCCAGATGACGTGGGTGATCGAGTTGGCGTTGGTAGCCTTGAGGATGTAGCTCACGCCGTGGCGCTCGAAGATCTGCATCAGGCCGAGGTCGAAGCCGACGGTGCCGACCATGCCCGGGTCGTGGATCTCCACGACGGTCACCTTGGGCGTGCCGGCGATCACCTCGATGCGGGCCTGCTTGCCCACGTAGTCCTTGGTGATGAGCGTCCCGGGGTGGTCCGGCTCGAAGGTGTTCTTTAGCCGGATGGCGATGCTGGCCAGTTCCATGGGCTTGGCCGCCTTGGGGTGGATCGCCTCCATGCCGACGTCGGCCAGCTGGTCGGCCACGTCGTAGTTGGTGTTGCCGACCACCACCGTGTTGCCGGCCCCGACGATCTCGGGATCCGCCGAGGAGAGGTGGAACTCCTTGTGGATGACCGCCTCGTCGGCCTTCAGCTCCACCGCCACCTTGCTGAAGGTGACCTCGGAGTAGCCGCGGTCGAACTCACGCATGATCCCCTCGACGCCCTTGGTGTAGCCGGTCACCACCACCACCTGGCGCGCCAGGTCGACGCCCTTGAACGACTCGTGGATCCGCTCGTCGATGGTGAGCGGCTCGTCGTCGTCGAAGCCCGAGAGGTCGAGCAGCAGCGAGGGGATCCCCTTGGCCTTCAAGATCTCGACGCTGTTGAAGGCCGAGTGGGCCTCGCCGACGGCGGCCAGCATCTCGCGCCCGGCCAGCAGCAGGCTCTCGCGCTTCAGGTAGCCGGAGGCCAACACATGGCGCATCGAGTCCAGGTACTCCTTCAAGACCCTCATGCGCTGGGCGATGAAGCCGTCGGCCACCGCCAGCGGCAGGCCGAGCGGCGACATACCCTGGTTCAGCTCCTTGAGCTTGCCGGTGAGCGCATCGAGCGCGCCGGTGTAGTCGCCGCCGGCCGCGAACCTGGCGTAGACGCCCTGCTCGCCGGTCTTCTTGTGCTCGAGGAGCTGGTTGGTCACCCCGGCGTAGGCCGAGACCACGTAGACCCGGCCGAAGACCTTCTTCGGGTCACGCAGCATGATGTTCTTGAGGACGTCCTCGAAGTGCGACATCGAGGTGCCGCCGATCTTCTCGACGGTGATCATGGTCTGGCCTCCTGTCCAGGGCGGGGTCTGGCCGCCCTGGGGGGGCAGGAAGTAATCACGTTTTCACCGCGCTCGCCACCGCTCCGTCGCTGCGGGGCGCTTGCTCGCCCGCTTCTTGCTGTCCTTGCCGGACATGGCCCGTCGCCTCGCACTCCTCCTGCTCCTCGCGCCGCTGCTGCTGGCCCTGCCGCTCAGGGGCTGGCTCCGCCCGGCGCCGGGCCCGTCCGGCTGTCTACCCCTGCCAGCGGGCCAGCCTCCTCGGCACTGGCTCGCCTGCGCCCCGGCCGTTTCCGAGCCGGGCCAGGAGGGGTCGCCAGCACCGCGTCCGCTGGCCGACGAGGAGCGGCTGCTGCTCGGCCTCCCGCTCGACCTCAACCGGGCACGCCCCGAGGCGCTCGCCTTCGTCCCGGGCCTGACCCGCCGGCTGGCGGTCGCGGTGGCGGCCGACCGGACGAATCGCGGACCCTTCGAGCGGGTCGAGGCGCTGCGCAGGGTGAGCGGTATCGGCGAGAAGCGGCTGGCCCAGGCCCATGGGTCGCTCTTCGTCGAGCCGCCCTGACGATTCACACCCGTCAACCGCCGGCCGCCATGGCGCGCCAGCATCGCCACGGGGTAAAGTGGCGACTCCCGGGCTCCTGGAGGCTGCTGAGTGATCATCCGTTGTGAGCGCTGCTCGACGGTCTACGAACTCGACGAGACGCTCCTCGCCGCGGAGGGCTCCCCGGTCCAGTGCGCCAAGTGCCAGGCGATCTTCCAGGCCGTGGCGCCGAAGCCCGGCGCCGCCACCGTCCTTGCCGCACCACCCATCGGGCCGCCGGCCGCCCTGGCCAAGGCCACCGGCGAGGCGGTCACGGAGCCGGCCGTGGCGCTGGCAGGTCCCGTCACCCCCCGCCGGCCACCGCCTGGGCCGAACATCTACCGGCGCCCGCAACCGCATCCCAAGCCGGCGCCGCCCGTGCGCGGCCGGGGTCGCGCCAGCGCGCCGGCGCGCGACGCCGTCTCGGCCATTGAAGCCCGGCTTCGCCGGGTGGGTCGCTGGAAGCTGGCGCTGATCCCGGTGGTGGCCGTGGTGGTGGCGGTGATCGGCTACGCCGGCTGGGCTGTCTGGAAGCGGCTCCCCGACGATGAGTCGCAGCGGCAGCGGACCGAGGCGATGGCGCTCATCTCGCTCGACGACGCCGCCAGCATCGAGCGCGCCATCGCCCTGCTCGACAACGTCCCGCCGGGCGACCTGGCCTCTCGCGGCGCCGCCGGCGAGCGGGCTCTGGCCCGGGCGCTGCTGGTCGCCGCGCTGGCCGAGGAGGTAGAGCCGCTGGTGGAGCGGCTGGTGGCCGCGTCGTCGGAGAGGGCGCGGCTGGAGAGGGAGCAGCCGCCAGGGGCCGGCGACGGGCTGCGCTCCATCACCGTGGAGACGGCCCGGGTCGAGGTGGAGCTGGCGCCTCGTCGCAAGCAGCTCGAGGCCCTCAGGTCGCGGACCGCCCAGGAGCTGAAGGCGGTGGCTGCCGAGTCGAGGGGGGCGGGCGACGCCGCCCGCGGACAGGCGGTGCTGGCGGTGCTCGACGGCAACGCCGAGGAGGTGCAACGGGCCACCACGCGCCTGCGCGCCGCCGGCCCCGATCACTGGGCCGATCTAGCCGATCTCTGGCTGGCCATCCGCAAGGACGGCGCCTCGCGTGACCAGGCCATCCCCCGGCTGGTGGCGCTGGCCGGCGCCCACCCGCAGCTGATCCGGGCGCGCTTCGTGCTGGCCCGGGCGCTGCTCGAGGCCGGCCGGCGCGAAGAGGCGATCTCCGCGGTCACGCTGCTGCTCTCCGCCAATCCGCACCACGAACGCGCCCAGCGGCTCCGCGCCCAGCTGGCGACGACGCCGGCGCGCCAGGCCGCTCCGGCCGCGGCGCCGGTGCTGCCGCCGGTGAAGCAGGCATGGGCCCCGCGCGCGGCGCCGCCGCCCGCCGCCGCCGTCAACGCGCCGTCCGTGCCGGTCGCCACCCCACCGCCGGCCGCCGTGAACCTGCCGGTCGTCGCCCCGCCCGCCCCGGTCATGCTCCCGCCGCCAAACGAGCCCGCGCCGGCAGCGCCACCACTCCCGACACAGCCCGCGCCCGCTCCACAGGCGCCGCCAGCGTCGAGGACTGTACCCAAGCCCGCCGATCCGCCCGAGCCGCCCGATCCGACCAGAGGGTGAGGGGAGGAGCGCCGCCGCGATCAGAGCAGCGTGGCGTAGCCGACCAGCAGCCGGCCGGCCGGGACGCGCCCGCCGCCGACCACCAGCACGTCGTTCAGGATCTGGCCGTCGTCGCCGCGCGCCTTCCAGGGCTGGACCCCGTTGACCCGCATCCGGATCACGCCGCGCGAGGTCCGGTGGAGCACCGTCACCGTTCCACCGTCGCCGACCTTCTCGACCAGGCCGACGTGCTCGGGCTGCCCGCCTGGCCGGTCGGAGAGGAAGACCAGGTCGCCCGGGGCGGGGCGCCCCTTGCGCAGCGAGTTCTCCGCGCGGGCCAGGGCGTGAAGCGACCGCACGTCACCGCTCCCGGCCGGAAGGGTGCGGCCGGCCTGCTGGTAGGCGGCCCGCACCAGCGCGGAGCAGCCGTCGCCATAGCTGACGCCCCCCACCACGATCTCCTTCTGGCCGGCCAGGGCGCGGGCGGCCTCGATCGCCCTCTTCGCCGCCGCCGGGTTGGCCCGGGGGTTCGACGACGGTGTGGTCGGCCGGGAAGCGCCGGCGCAACCGGCGGTGAGCGCGGCGGCGACCAGCAGGAGGGTTCGGGGGGAGGCCATCGGCGCGATGCTACCGGCGGGGGGCGAACCGTCCACTTTTTCTCGCCACCGGGCCAGCGGCGCGGCGGCCGAAGCGCGGACGCTTGCGGCCCGGTGCGCCAGCCGGTATGACGACGCGCCTCATGGTCCGTGATCGCGTCATCGAGTTGGTCCGCGCCGCGCTGCTTCGCGGCGCCGCCGAGGGGAAGTGGCCGGAGGGGGAGGTCGGCTTCGCCGTCGACGCCCCGCGGGATCCGAAGCACGGCGACTTCGCTCTCAACGCCGCCATGGTGCTGGCCAAGCGTGCCGGCAAGCCGCCGCGCCAGCTGGCCGCCGTCATCGTCGAGGCGCTCCGCGCCGTCGACACGGCCGGCGACCTGGTCTCGCTGGAGGTGGCCGGCCCCGGGTTCATCAACCTGCGGCTCAACCCCGATCTCTGGCTGCGCGCCCTGGAGAGGGCGGTGGCGGCCGGCCCCGCCTACGGCCGCACCACCGTCGGGCAGGGCAAGAGGGTGATCGTCGAGTACGTCTCGGCCAACCCGACCGGCCCCATGCACGTCGGACACGGCCGCAATGCCGTCACCGGCGACGGGGTCCAGAGCCTGCTGCGCTGGGCCGGCTACGACGTCACCCGCGAGTACTACGTCAACGACTACGGCGCGCAGGTGCAGACCCTGGCCCGCTCGGTCCACCTCCGCTACCAGGAGGCGCTGGGCCGCACCGTGGAGTTCCCCGCCAGGGCCTACCCGGGCGAGTACGTGAAGGAGATCGGCGCGGCGCTGGCGCGGGAGCTGGGCGGGAAGTACCTCGACTCCCCCGAGGCAGAGTGGCTCTCGCTCTTCCGCGACCGGGCCGTGGAGCACGTGCTCGGCATGATCCGCGGCGACCTCGGCGCCATCCAGATCGAGTTCGATCGCTGGTCTTCGGAGAAGGCGCTCTACCAGTCGGGGACGGTGGAGCGGTTCGTACGGGACCTGGAGAAGCGCGATCTGGTCTACGTCGGCCAGCTGCCACCGCCCAAGTCCAAGCAGGGGGCCCCGCCGCCGCCTACGCCGGCTGGACCGGACCAGGAGGGAATGAGCGCCACCGACCAGCTCACGCTCTTCCGCTCCTCCAGGTACGGCGACGAGGTGGACCGCCCGATCAAGAAGGCCGACGGCACACCCACCTACTTCTGCGCCGACATCGCCTATCACTGGGAGAAGCGGCAGCGCGCCGACCTGCTCATCGACGTGCTGGGCGCTGACCACGGCGGCTACGTGCCCCGGCTCAAGGCGGTCATGGAGGCCTTCGGTCACTCGCGCGACGACCTGCAGGTGGTGCTGATCCAGATGGTCAACCTGACCCGCGGCGGCGAGGCCGTGAAGATGGGCAAGCGGTCGGGCAACGTGGTCTGGCTGCGCGAGGTGGTCGACGAGGTCGGCTGCGACGCCACCCGTTACCTCTTCCTGACCCGGCGCTCCGACGCGCCGCTCGAATTCGATCTCGAGCTGGCCAGGAAGCAGACGCTCGACAACCCGGTCTTCTACGTCCAGTACGGCCACGCCCGGCTCCACGCCATCTTCCGCAAGGCCGCCGAGACCGGAGTGGCGCTGCCGGCCTTCGATCTCGCCGACGCCCGGACCCTGACCTCGCCGGAGGAGACCGACCTGCTGCGGCGCATCGCCGCCTTCCCCGACCTGCTCTCGGGCGCGGCCCAGGCCTTCGAGCCGCACCGGGTGGTCTTCTACCTGCAGGAGATCATCGCTGCCTTCCACTCCTGGTACTCGCAGGGGCGGCGCAGCGGCGAGCGGGTGCTGGGGAGCGATCCGGCCACCACCCGGGCCCGGCTCTTCCTCTGCCTGGGGCTGGCGCAGGTGCTGGCCAACGGCCTGGCGGTGCTCGGCGTCTCGGCGCCGGAGCGGATGGAGCTTCCGGAAACTGGCGATATCGCCGCCGACGCCTAGACTCGGCCGACGGGCTGGCAAGGCGGGCGCGCCGCCCGCGACCGGCAGGCGGGTGAGCCATGGAGATGGGAAACGGCAGGGTCAAGGAGCGGATCGAGCTGTCGCTCGACGGCCGTCAGATCGCCTCGGTGGTGGTCGGGGCGCTGGTGCTGCTCGGGGTGGTCTTCGTGCTCGGGCTCAACCTGGGCCGGCAGCTGGCGGTGAAGCAGCTCGAAGCCACCCGCGGCGACGCGCTGGCCGCCCTCGACCGGCCACACCCGGCCCCGGCCGTGCCCATCCCGGACGATGCGCTCACCTTCCACGACCGGCTCACCAAGGACAGACCACCCATCGACGAGGCGGTGGCCAGGCCGGCGGTCCCGACCCC
This sequence comes from Anaeromyxobacter sp., assembly GCA_031427995.1. Taxonomy (GTDB): domain Bacteria; phylum Myxococcota; class Myxococcia; order Myxococcales; family Anaeromyxobacteraceae; genus JADKCZ01. The sequence goes on from JANPOM010000279.1 coordinate 8,456, forward strand.
CGCCGCGCCCCCGACGGCGACGGCGTCGGCGCTCAAGAGCTTGACCGCGGCCACCACGCCGGCCGGAGGCACCTTCTCCATCCAGCTCATGTCGACGCCCAACCGCGCCGAGGCCGACAAGCTGGTCGACAAGCTCTCCGAGTTCGAGCCGCGCGTCGAGGCGGCCGAGGTGACCGGCAAGGGGCGCTACTACCGGGTCCGGGTCGGGTCCTACAACTCCCGCGGCGAGGCCGAGCAGGCGCTCAAGGCGATCACCGCCAAGGCCGGCACCAAGGGGATGGTGGTCGCGTCTCGCGCCAAGTAGAGTCGGCCGCGATGAGCCCGTTCGAAAAGCCGAAGCGCGTCGAGAAGCCTTGGGGCCATGAGCTCTGGTGGGCCCAGTCGGAGAAGTACGTGGGGAAGCTGCTTCACGTGAAGGCCGGCTTCCAACTCTCGCTCCAGTACCACCTGAAGAAGGACGAGACCATCCACCTCGCCTCGGGCCAGATGGTGCTGGTGCTCAAGGAGGGCGAGAAGCTGGTGGACCACCCGATGCAGGTGGGCGAGAGCTACCGGGTCCGGCCCGGCACCATCCACAGGATGCGCGCCATCACCGACGTCGACGTCTGGGAGGTCTCCACCCCCGAGGTCGAGGACGTGGTGCGGGTCCAGGACGACTACGGCCGTTAGTGCCCCGCTAGCGACCCGCCAGCAGCAGCCCGATGGCGGCCACCAGCGCCACCGCCGCCGCCAGCACCGTCAGGATCCAGCGCGGCCCGCCCCGTCGGTGGCGCGCCCCGGCCAGCGCCGGCATGGCGCCGGCCGGCTCCCAGCGCTCCGCGTTCTCCTGCCGGACCAGGTCGTCGTCGGCCAGGAACCCCTGGTCGTAGAGGGCGTGCAGGTCGGCGAGCGACGGCACCGTCAGCTCGCGCCCCTCGCGGTCGCGGACCTGGTAGCGCCGGATGTGCTTCATAGCGGCCCCAGCTCGGCGCCGATCACCTCGGCCACCTTGAGCCCGTCCACCGCGGAGGAGACGATGCCGCCAGCGTAGCCGGCCCCTTCGCCGCAGGGGTAGACGCCGCGCAGCGCGGGGGACTGAAGGTCGTCGCCGCGGACCAGCCGGCAGGGGGAGCTGGTGCGGGTCTCGACGCCGATCAGCACCGCCTCGTCGGTGACGAAGCCGCGCATCCGCTTGTCGAAGGCGCGCAGCCCGGCCCGCAGCGCCGCGTTGAGCTGCGGTGGGTAGAGCGGCTCGAGGTCGGCGTGGATCAGGCCGGGCCGGTAGCTGGAGCGCCCCGGCGCCGCACCCTGCTTGCCGGCCAGGAAGGCGGCCAGCCGCTGCGCGGGCGCCCGGAAGCCGCCGCGCCCCAGTTCGAAGGCGGCCCGCTCCACCTTGCGCTGCCACTCCAGGCCGGCCAGCGGCCCCTCGAACCCCTCGGCGGCGAAGTCGGCGGGCGAGACCGCCACCACCATTCCGGCGTTGGCCAGCGGAGAGGAGCGGTGCGAGTTGGACATGCCGTTGGTGCACTGCATGCCCGGCTCGGTCGGCGTCGGCACCACCACGCCGCCCGGGCACATGCAGAATGAGAAGACGCCGCGCGGCGCGCCGCCGAGGCGTGGGTTGTCGGCCAGCTTGTAGTCGGCCGGCGGCAGGCTGGGGTGGCGCTTGCCAGCGCCGTACTGGATCGAGTCGATGAGCGGCTGGGGGTGCTCGGCGCGGAAGCCGACCGCGAAGGGCTTCGACTCGATGGGCCAGCCTCGGGCCGCGAAGAGCTCGAAGAGTTCGCGCGCCGAGTTGCCGGGGGCGAGGATGAGCCGGTCGGAGTCGAGGGTGCGCCCGTCGGCGAGCCGCAGCCCGGCGAAGTGCCCCCCGCGCAGCTCGAGGTCAACGGCGCGCGCGCCCCAGTGGAACTCGCAGCCGCCGCGGGTCAGCTCCTCGACCATGGCCGAGATGGCGGAGGGGAGGACGTCGGAGCCGAGGTGCGGCTTCCCCTCGGAGAGGATGCGGGTCACGCCGCCGAAGCGGGCGAAGAGCTCGACGACGGTCCGCACCGCCGGGTGGTGGATGCCGGTGCCGAGCTTGCCGTCGGTGTAGGCGCCGGCGCCCCCTTCGCCGAAGTTCATGTTGGACTCGGAGTCGAGGGTGCCGTCGCGCATCAGGGCAGCCACGTCGCGGCGGCGCGGGCCGACGGTGCGGCCGCGGTCGACGACGATGCAGGGGACGCCGCGCTCCAGCAGCCCCCAGGCGCAGAAGAGCCCGGCCGGGCCGGCGCCGAGGATGATCGGTCGGGCCGCTGGCGGGCGGGCCAGCAGCGGCGGCGGGGTCGGGGCTGGGGCCGGCAGGACATGCGCGGGTAACGAGGCGAGCGGACCGTCGAGCGTCACCTCCAGGCTCACCAGCCAGCGGACCTGACCCTTCTTGCGGGCGTCGAGCGAGCGGCGCAGCACCACCGCGTCGCGCAGCGCCGACCTCGCCAGCGAGAGCCGCTCGGCGGCCCGGCGGAGCAGCGCTTCCTGGTCCTCGTCGAGCCGCTGGGTGAGGTTCAGGATCCGGTAGCGCATGCATCCTTCACTGGAATTGGACTTGATCGAGGCGTGAAGCCCGGTACGCACCATGGACTGGGTACAGCGGGATCATCGCGTAATCGCCTACGCACCGGGCAGCCTACAGGGGAGGTGGTGGGAAGGCCAACCGTTCGATATCAGGGCGGAACAGCCAGCCCCCCCGGGGTTGGTCCGCAGCTTGCTACCTCATTCCTCCATCGCATCGGTCCGGTTCCTCGCTCGCTCTGGAGACCTCCATGGTACCAGCCAGGCTCGACGTCAAGGGTACACAGATCCTCGCCAAGACGCTCTTCAAGGAGCTGCGCGGCAGCGGCTACACCGCCCACCAGATCCTGGGACTCTCCACCGAGCTGATCGATCTGGTCACCAAGGACCTCAAGTCAGGCCAGGTGCCGCACCTCAAGGCGGTCGAGGAGACCCCGGCCGAGGGCTGGCGCGCGGCGCTCTAGACGGCTCCTCCGAGGAGCCCCGATTTCGCAGCAGGTAGTACCGAGAAGAGGACGGCGCCCACCCGAGGCGCCGTTCTTTTTTTGCGGCTTGGCGGCGCTGGAACCCACGTTGACACCCCCGGGCGCTGCAAGTAGCTTGGCCCCCCGATTCACCACCCCTGCGGAGGGAGGACCCTGGACATGGCGCGCATTGCTATCAATGGTTTCGGGCGGATCGGTCGCTGCGTCCTGCGCGCGGCCATCAAGCGCAACGAGAAGGAGCTCGAGTTCGTCTCGATCAACGACCTGACCGACACCAGGACGCTGGCGCACCTGCTCAAGTACGACTCGGTTCACGGCGTGCTCGAGGCAGAGGTCTCCGCAACCGCCACCGGCATCGTCGTCAACGGCAAGGAGATCCAGGTCACCGCCATCAAGAACCCGGCCGAGCTCCCCCACGCCGCCAACCAGGTCGACCTGGCGCTGGAGTGCACCGGCCTCTTCACGGCGCGTGAGAAGGCCGAGACCCACCTGGCCGCCGGCGCCCCCCGGGTCCTGATCTCGGCGCCCGCCACCGGCCCCGACATCACCATCGCCTTCGGCATCAACCACCTGGCCTACGACAAGGCCAGGCACAAGATCATCTCCAACGCCTCCTGCACCACCAACTGCCTGACCCCGGTGGCCAAGGTGCTGCTCGAGACCTTCGGCATCAAGCGCGGCCTGATGACCACCATCCACAGCTACACCAACGACCAGAACCTGCTCGACCTGCCGCACAAGGACCTGCGCCGGGCCCGCGCCGCCGCGCTCTCGATGATCCCGTCGACCACCGGCGCCGCCAAGGCGGTGGCCGAGGTGATCCCGGCGCTCAAGGGGAAGCTGCACGGCACCTCGATCCGGGTGCCGACGCCGAACGTCTCGCTGGTCGACCTGACCGTGGAGCTGGAGAAGGAGACCACCAAGGAGGAGATCAACGCGGCCTTCAAGGCGGCGGCGGACGGCCCGCTCAAGGGCGTGCTCCTCTACTCGGAGGAGCCGACCGTCTCCATCGACTACAACGGCAACCCGCACAGCGCCATCCTCGACGGCACCAACACCTTCGTGCTCGGGGAGAAGGGCAACTTCGCCAAGGTCTTCGCCTGGTACGACAACGAGTGGGGCTTCTCCAACCGCATGGTCGACATGGCCAGGCACCTGACCCGCTAGCGGTCCGAGACCAGAGAGAGGCCCATGCCGCTAAAGACCATCGACGCCCTGCAGCTGGCGGGGAAGCGGGTCTTCATCCGCGTCGACTTCAACGTGCCGCTAGGAGAGCAGGGCGAGGTCAGCGACGACGCCCGCATCCGCGCGGCGCTGCCGACCATCACCCACGCCATCGCGCAGAAGGCCAAGGTGATCCTGGCCTCCCACCTAGGCCGCCCCAAGGGCAAGCCCGAGGACAAGCTGAAGCTGACGCTGGAGCCGGCCGCGGTCCGCTTGAGCGAGCTGCTCGGTCAGGACGTCATCCTCGCCGACGACTGTGTCGGCGACGGCGTCGTCAAGCTGGCGCGCGAGTTGCGCGAGGGGCAGGTGCTGCTGCTTGAGAACCTGCGCTTCCACCCCGAGGAGGAGGCCAACGACGAGGCCTTCTGCAAGGAGCTGGCGGCGCTCTGCGACGTCTGGGTCAACGACGCCTTCGGCACCGCGCACCGCGCCCACGCCTCGACGGCCGGCATGGCCCGCTTCGTCAAGGAGAAGGCGGCCGGCTTCCTCGTCAAGAAGGAGGTCGAGTACCTCGGCAAGGCGCTCGGCAACCCGGCCCGCCCATTCGTGGCGCTGGTGGGCGGCGCCAAGGTCTCCGACAAGATCAAGGTGCTGGAGAACCTGCTGGCCAAGGCCGACTGCGTCTGCATCGGCGGCGCCATGGCCTACACCTTCCTGGCGGCTCAGGAGGTGCCGGTCGGCAAGAGCCTGGTCGAGAAGGGCAAGCTCGAGCTGGCCCGGCAGATCCTCGACAAGGCGAAGCTTCGCAAGGTCGACCTGCTGCTGCCGGTCGACCACGTCTGCGGCGACGCGCCCAAGGAGACGGCCCGGCGGGTGGTGGTGGCGGATCGCGCCATCCCGGCCGATCTGATGGGGCTCGACATCGGCCCCAAGACGCTCGACATCTACCGGCAGCGCATCCTCTCGGCCGGCACCGTCTTCTGGAACGGCCCCATGGGGCTCTTCGAGCAGAAGCCCTGGGCCGAGGGGACCTTCGGCGTGGCCAAGGCCATGGCCCAGGCCAAGGGCGTCACCGTGGTTGGCGGCGGCGACAGCGCGGCGGCGGTCGAGGAGGCCGGGCTGGTCTCCCAGATGAAGCACGTCTCGACCGGCGGCGGCGCCAGCCTCGAGTTCATCGAGGGGCGTGAGCTGCCCGGCGTGAAGGCCTGCGAGGACTGACCATGGCGCGCCAGAAGTTCGTCTGCGGAAACTGGAAGCTCCACGGGACGGTGGCCGAGGCCACCGCGCTGGTTCGGGAGCTGGCCGACGGTCTGGGCGGCGACACCCGCGTGCAGGTGGCGGTGGCGCCGGTCTTCACCTCGCTGGCGGCCGTCAAGGCGGCGCTGGCCGGCTCGCCCATCCAGCTGGCCGCCCAGGACGTCCACTGGGAGTCCCAGGGCGCCTTCACCGGCGAGGTCTCGGCCCCGCTGCTGGCCGACGTCGGCGTGCAGCAGGTCATCATCGGCCACAGCGAGCGGCGGCAGTTCTTCGGCGAGACCGACGAGACGGTCCGCAAGAAGGTAGTCGCGGTGCTGGCCGCCGGGTTGAGCCCCATCGTCTGCGTCGGCGAGCTGCTGGCCGAGCGGGAGGCGGGGCAGACGCTCGCGGTGGTGGGCCGGCAGGTGCGCGGCGGGCTGGCCGGGCTGCCGCCCGGGACCCTGGGCGCCATCACCCTGGCCTACGAGCCGGTCTGGGCCATCGGCACCGGCAAGACCGCCACCACCGCGCAGGCGCAGGAGGTCCACGCCGCCATCCGGGCCATCCTCCGCGAGCTGGGCGGGGCGGCGGCCGACTCGATTCGAATCCAGTACGGTGGCTCGGTCAAGCCCGAGAACGCCGCAGAGCTCATGTCCCAGCCCGACGTCGACGGAGCACTCGTCGGCGGGGCCAGCCTCAAGGCGAAGGACTTCCTCGCCATCGTGAAAGGTGCACTCCGTTGATAACCCTCGTGACCGTCCTGCATGTCCTCGTCTGCATCTTCCTCATCCTCATCATCCTGCTCCAGGCCGGCAAGGGTGGCGGGATGGGCTCCGCCTTCGGCGGCGCCGGCGCCCAGACCGTCTTCGGCGGTCGCGGCGCACAGACCTTCCTCGGCAAGGTCACCAGCGTCAGCGCCTTCATCTTCATGCTGACCTCGCTGACACTGGCCTACAACTCCTCGAAGGCCAAGTCGGTGCTCGACGCCCACACGGCCTCGGAGCAGACCGCCCCGGGTCCGGCCGCGCCGCTGGCTCCGCCGCCGGCTCCGGCTCCGGCCGAGCCCGCGGCACCGGCTCCGGCCAGGTAGCGGTCCACCACTCACAAGAAAAAGAGGGGACCAGGCGCTGGCCGGGTCCCCCTCTTCTCTTGAGTGCCCAGGGCGGGATTCGAACCCGCACGCCTTACGGCGCCACCCCCTCAAGATGGTGTGTCTACCAGTTTCACCACCTGGGCTTGAAGCGGCGTCGGTATGTAGCAGAGGCCCGGGGTGGCTGCAAGCACGGGAGCGCGGCTGAAGTGCGAAAGGGTGGAGCGCTCGGGAAGGGCTAGAATCGACGCTCCACGCAGGATTCGGAGGCCTCACCATGTCCCGGCCGCTCGTCATCTTCCTCGGCGGCAGCGGCTGGCCCTGCCGGTACCAGGCGGTCATGGTCGGGGTCACCGCCGCCTCGCTCGGCGACCCGGTCACGCTGGCGCTCTCCTTCGAGCCGCTCCGCGACTTCGTGGAAGGGCGCTTCGACGATGGATCGCCCCCGACCGCCGCCGAGGCCCGGGTGCCGTCGCTGCTGGCCACGCTCGACGAGGCCCGGCGCGAGCTTGGGCTGCGGGTGGTGGCTTGCGAGACCGCGGTCCGGCTGGCCGGCCTCGAGCCCGAGCTGGTCCGCGCCCGCTTCGACGCGCTCGAGCCGCTCCCGTCGCTCTGGCGGCTGGCGCGGCAGGGGCGGGCGCTGAGCTTCTAGTCGGGAAGCGGGAGCCAGACCGGAAAGGGGCCCGGCCAGGGGCCGTCGCTCCGACCGCGGGGCGATTCGAGGCATGAGAAGTTGTCGTGTCTTGCGCTGGCGCCACCAGAAGCCGGCGCCAGCACGACTGGGCGCCAGCACGATTGGTTGCCGCTCCTCGGGGTGCGGGCTATGACCGGGCCTCGATGGACCTCTCGAAGAAGAGCGCCCTGGTGATCGGCGCCGGTGGCCTCGGTGGACCTGCGCTCCTGACCCTGGCGGCCGGCGGCGTCGGCCGGCTGGTGGTGATCGATGACGACAGGGTCGAGAGCTCCAACCTCAACCGGCAGCCGCTCTTCACCGAGGAGGACCTCGGCCAGCCCAAGGCCGCCGCCGCCGCGGCCCGGCTCCAGGCGCTCCACCCGGCGCTGCAGGTGACGGCGCTGGCGCGCCGCTTCGACGCCGACCAGGCCGTCGAACTGGCCAGCTCGGTCGACCTCCTGCTCGACGGGTCGGACAACTTCCCCACCAAGTTCCTGGCCAGCGACGCCGCCCTCAGGGCAGGCAAGCCGCTGGTCCACGGCGGCGTGCTCCGCACCTCGCTCCAGATCCTCTCGGTGGTGCCCGGCTTCTCGGGCTGCGTGCGTTGCCTCTTCGAGGCGCCGCCTCCACCTGGCCAGGTCCCTTCCTGCGCGGAGGCCGGCATCGTCGGCGCGCTCTCCGGCTTCGCCGGGGGGTTGATGGGGGCCGAGGCGCTCCGGCTGCTGTCCGGCGAGCGCGGAGCCTACGCCGGGCGGCTCTACGTCTACGAGGGGCGCAGCGGGCGCGGCCGGCTGGTGCTGGTGCGCCGACGCCCAGGCTGCCCGGCCTGCGCCGGCACCCAGCCGCTCGAGTCGACCTCGCCGATGGCCCGTGCCAGGCCGGAGGGAGCCAGTCCGTGAGCGAGCTCAGGGTTGCCACGGCGATGATCGACGTACGCTCCGTCACATGCCCCATCACCTGGGTCAAGACTCGCATCGCGCTGGAGAAGGTGGAGGCGGGAGAGCTGGTGGTGGTGCTGCTGCGCGAAGGCGAGCCGCTGCGAAACGTCCCGGCCACCGCGGTCGAGGAGGGGCACAGGGTGGTCTCGCTGCGGTGGCTCGAGGACCAGGGGCCCGGGAACTGGGAACTGGTGCTGGAGAAGGGCGAGCCACCGCCGGCGCTGCCATGACGGAGACGCGATGCCCGTGACCCTGGTCATCCCCGCGCCGCTGCGCGAGCTGGCGGGCGGCCAGGCCGAGCTGACGGCGTCGGGCGCCACCGTGGGCGAGGTGCTGGCCCAGGTGGCCCGCGCTCACCCCAGGCTCGGCGCACGGCTGCTCGACGAGGGCGGACAGGTGCGCCGCTACATCGGCCTCTTCCTCGGTGAGGAGGAGGTGCGAGAGCTGGGGGGCCTCGGCACGCCGGTGCGAGACGGCGACCGGCTCTGGCTGGTTCCGGCCATCGCGGGGGGCGCCCCCGAACTCGACGGCGAGCGGATAGCCCGCTGGGCGCGACAGCTGCTGGTGCCCGGCTTCGGTGCGGCGGGGCAGGAGCGGCTCATGGCGGCGCGGGTCCGGGTGGTGGGGGCCGACGGCCCGGTAACGCCGGCGCTGCTGGCGCTGGTGCAGGCCGGTGTCGGCACGCTCTGGATCGACGACCCGGAGATCATCGGCCCAGCCGACCTATGCGGCTGGCTCTACCGCCCTGGAGAGGTCGGGCAGGGGCGCGCCCAGGTGGCGTCGGCCGCCCTCGCGCCGTTCTCCCGCTTCGTCCAGGCGCTGCCGTACCCGGCCGGCGGTGCCCCGTCGGCCACGCTCATCTGCCCCTCCTCCTCCTCGGAGGCGCTGGCGGCTGGCGAGGTGGCCCGGCGCGCCGGGATCCCGCACGTGGTGCTGGAACTCGACGGGGAGGCGGGGCAGGTGATCTCGATCCCGCGGGGCGCCCCATGCTTCGCCTGTGCCCGCTTCAGCGCCGCCGGGGGCCGGCCCCCGGTGGCCGGGTCGCTGGCGCTGGCGTCGCTGGCGGCGCAGGAGCTGCTCCGGCTGCTGGTCGAGCCAGAGCTGAAGGAGGGGCGGCGGCTCGACCTGGTGCGAGGAGTCTCGACGGTGCGGAGCACGGTCCGCCTCCCTGGGTGCGTCTGCGCCGTGCAGGCGCCGGCCGGTGGCTGACCCGGGCGCAGGCTGGCCGCTGGCGCGGCTGGTGGCGCTGGCAGAGGGCTCGCCGACCGAGGAGGTCTGCGGGCTGCTGGTCCGGGTGGGCGGGACCATCGCGCCCTGGCCGGCGCACAACGTGGCGGCCGAGCCGGCCACGGCCTTCGAGCTGGCACCGCGCGACCTGCTGGCGGCCCTGCGCCGGCTCGACGTCGAGCTGGGAGAGCTGGTGGCGGTCTACCACTCCCACCTGGCCGGCGGCGCCGACCTCTCGGCCCGGGATCTGGCCAGTGCTTTGGCCGACGGTGCCCCGGTCCTGCCAGGGGTGGCGCACCTGGTGGTGGCGCTGGAGCAGGGGCGGGCCACCAGTCTCAAGGTGCACCGGTGGACCGGGTCGGGGTTCGAGGCGAGTGAGCCCTGGTCGCGCTGAGTGAAGCCCCCTTTCGGGGGACCTTGCCCTAACATGCCGACAGAACGCAGGAAAACGACTCCCGACCCGCGAACTCTTCTTGGAGCGCGGGCGCCGACGAGATATACTGAAGGTTCACCCGCACCGAGGTCTGCATGGACTTTCAGCAGAGCACCGGGTTCATCGTCTGGCTGACCGGCATGAAGAAGGCCGGGAAGACCACCCTCGCAAACCAGCTCTCGCTCCGCCTGACCCAGGCCGGGCGCGTGGTTCAGCTGCTCGACGAGGACGGCGAGGCCAAGTTCCTCGTCGAGGGGCTCGGCCCGTCCAAGGACGACCAGGTCGCCGCCGTGAAGCGCTTCGGCTACACCGCCAAGGCCGTCGCCAAGGCGGGAGGCGTCGCTGTCTGCGCCGCGCTCTCTCCCTTCCGCGAGCCTCGCGAGCAACTGCGCCGCGAGTCGCGCCGCTTCGTCGAGGTCTTTGTCGACTGCACCATCGAGAAGCTGATGGATCGCGACGGCAAGGACGCCTACTACAAGAAGGCGATGATCGGTGAGGTGACGCAGGTGGCCGGCGTGGACCTCCCCTACGAGCCGCCCGTCCACGCCGAGCTGGTGCTCCACACCGAGCAGGAGTCGATCGAGGCGAGCCTGACCCGCATCTTCCAGGCGCTGGTCGACGGCAAGTTCATCGGCCCGACCGAGTTCGGCCGGCTCACCGGTGGACTCAAGCCCAAGCGCAAGGGGAAGGGGGCCCGGCCGGACCGGGGCGAGAAGACCCCCAAGGTGATCAAGATTGCCGACTCCCGGAAGGCGGCGACGAAGCCGGCCCCCAAGGTGTCCAAGGCGGTCAAGCCACCCAAGGCCGCCGCCAAGAAGAAGCGCTGACGCCCCGAAGGCCTGCCGGCCAGCCGGCTCCGGTGGCGGTAGGCTGATCCCGATGCTCGGCGATCTCGAACCACTCCGTCAGTCATCCCGCTCCCGGCTCGAGGCGCTGCGCCGCCAGCTCTCGGCGAGCGGCAGCCTGCTGGTCGCCTTTTCGGGCGGCGTCGACTCGACCTTCCTGTTGGCCGAGGCGCGCCAGGCGCTCGGTGAGCGGGTGCTGGCGTTGACCGCCCACTCTCCCAGTGTTCCGCGTGCGGAGCGGGAGGAGGCGCGCGGGCTGGCGGCCCGGCTTGGCGCCCGCCACCTCGAGGTGGAGAGCCACGAGGGAGACGATCCCGGCTACAGCTCCAACGGCGACCAGCGCTGCTACTTCTGCAAGCGCGAGCTCTACCGCCTCTGCCGCGAGGCGGCGGGGCGCGAGGGGCTGGCGGTCATCGTCGATGGCTTCAACGCCGACGACCGGCGGGACCACAGGCCAGGTCATCGCGCCGCGGAGGAGGCTGGGGTTCGCTCACCGCTCGCCGAGGCGGGACTGGGCAAGCCGGAGATCCGGGCCTGGAGCCAGGCCCTCGGTCTGCCGACCTGGGACAAGCCGCAGCTCGCCTGCCTCGCCTCGCGCATCCCCTACGGCACCGCCGTGACGCCGGAGCGGCTGCTGCAAGTGGAACGGGCCGAGGCGGCCGTGCGCGCCCTCGGGCTGCGCAGCTTCCGGGTGCGCCACCACGGCGAGGTGGCCCGGCTCGAGGTGGCCGAGGAGGAGCTGGTCCAGGCCTTCGCGCGGCGCGCGGCCCTGGCCGACGCGCTCAAGGGGGCCGGCTTCCGGAGCGCCTCGCTCGACCTCGAGCCGTTCCGCTCCGGCCGGATGAACGAACTGGCCGGCATCGCGCTTCCGGTGGTGGCTTCCTGAGCACTACAGCCGGACCCGGGCCCGGCCTGGCCCTCGGTCTCGCGCTGGTCCTGGCGCCGGCGCTCAGCGCGGCCCTCGAGCCGCGCTACGACCACCGCGACCAACAGGGGGTGCTGGCCGAACTCGGCCTGTCGCGCGACTCGGTGGTGGCGAGCGGGCTCACCAACCCGAGCAACCGGCTGGCCCTGCGGATCGCCTGGGGGCTGGACGTGAGCGGGGAGGGAGACGAGTTGCAACTGGGCGGCACGGTTCGGCTCGGTGACCGCGCCGACCCGGCCCACGTCAAGGTGCTCTACACGCTCGACGCCCGCTACCGCGCCTACTTCGGCTCGGAGGAGCTGAAGACCTTCGTCGAGATCGGGCTCTGGTCGAGCCTCGCCTCCCGGCTCGCGCTCGGCGGGCTGGCCGGGGTCGGTCTGGCCTACGATCCGTCGAGAGCCTGGGGCGTCCACGCCGCGGTGCAGTTTGCCGGTGCGTTCGGCGAGGCGCGGGTCACCAGCGTCGGCGTTGGCTCGGGCGTCCAGCTCCGCTGGTAGGGGCCCATGCTGTCCCTTTGGGGTATGTAGGCAGAAAAGTTGATACTCAGCTATCGGGTGGTAGCGTGTAGGTAAACGTAGTCAATGCACCCCTGGAGCCTACATATGACCACAGAGTTCGACACCGGCACCTCCGAGCAGACCAACCGCCTTGAGCCGATGCTGGTTCGGCTCCCGCCAGCTTTCGCCGCCGAGCTGCGCAACCTGGCCAAGCGGACCCGCGTTCGTCAGTCCGACTACCTCCGCGAGGCGGTCGGCGACCTCCTGCTCAAGTACGGCCAGCACCCCATCGTGGGCGAGGCCGACGCGTCCAACTAGGGCGTAGGGCTCCCAAGCTGGTCAGCGCCAGTCCAGGGTACCCGGAGGGTAGTTCACGCTTGCGAGGGTGAGCGCCCAGCCGGGAGCGCGGACCCCCCGGTAGCGTTCGCGGCGCACCAGCAGCTCCCGGATCAGCGCGGTCGGCACCAGGCCAAGCCCGGCGGCGACGGCTGTGCCGACCAGGTTCCGGACCATCGCCCGCAGGAAGCCGCGCCCTTCAAGCACCACGGCCAGCAGGGTGGCGTCCGCTGACTCGATCACCTGGGCGCTGGTCAGCGTGCGGACCGAGCCGCGCTGGTCTCCCGGCCGGGCAAAGCCGAAGAAGTCGTGTTCGCCCACGGCGTGGTCCAGCGCCTCGCGCATTCGGGCCGCGTCGGGAAGCGAGCAGGCCAGCCCCGGGAAAGCCCTTTCGTCAGGAAGCGTCCAGCACCAGGGGGCGACCTCGGGAGGGGGTGGCGCGCCGACCAGGTAGACGTAGCGCCTGCTCAACGCCGAGGCCCGGGCGTGAAAGTGGGGCGGGGCCCGCGCCGCGGCAAGGCAGAGCAGGGCGTCGGGGGTGGCGGCGTTGACCGCGCACCTCAACCGCTCGAGGTCGAGGTCGAGCCGGGCCGAGAAGCCGACCACCTGGTCGAGCGCCGAGACCCCGGCGTCGGTCCTCGCCGCCACCTGCAGCGGCCCGGTGACGCCGAGCGACCCCAGCGCGGTCTCGAGCGCCTCCTGGACCGTCGGCAGGCCGGGCTGCCGCTGGAAGCCGCGGAAGCCGCGCCCGTCGTAGGCCAGTCGGAGTGCGTAGCGGTGCCGTTCCACGTCGTGGTAATTTGACCATGCCTCCTCCCCCGGCGCGAGCCGCCCTGGAACGGCCCCCGCGGCATGCGCGAACCGACACCTCCCCCCGAACCACTCATCGACGACCCGGCCCTCGACGGCGGCGACTGGCTGTTCCAGCGCGACGGCCAGGTCTACGGCCCGGTGGTGGGACGGCGCCTCGCCCAGCTCCTCTATGGCGGTGAGCTGAGCGGCAGCTCGCTGATCTCCAACGGCGACGGCAGCTGGCACCCGGTGGCACAGGTCTCGACCTTCCTCCTGCACGTCAGGAGGGCCGAGGCGGCCCTGCGCGTCGAACGGGAGGTCACCGGGAGCCGGGCGCTGCGCACCCGCCGGGCGAGGACCAGGACCGCCGGGCTGGTGTTCGGCGCGCTGGCGCTGGTGGCCGGCGCGGCCGGGCTGGCGGTCTGGCTCGGTCGCGGCGGAGACCACAGCCCGCTGCTCGACGACTTCGGCGCCGGCATCTCCATCTCCGTGCCTGCTCGAATCGGCGTGGCTGGCCAGGGGGAGGCCGGCGGGCTCGAAGTGGCGGTGACGCCCGACGCAGCCTACCCGCGCCCTGCCGGCGCCGCCCGACCGGCCCGACCCACGCCGGCCTCCACGCCGGGCGGGCCAGCCTCGGCCGATGACGGCGAGCTGGTGGCGACGCAGTTCGACGCGGCGCGGATCCAGGAGGTGGTCAATCGGCAGCAGCGGACGCTGGCGCCGTGCCTCCGCGCCGAGGCCGACCGTGCCCCCGACTTCGCCGGCGAGGTGCCGCTCGAGTTCACGATCGGAAACGAGGGGAAGGTGGTGCGGGTGGTGATCCAGGATCCGCGCCTGCGCCAGGGCTCGCTGCGCGACTGCTTCGATCGGGTCCTCTCCGGCTGGGTCTTCGAAAAGTTCCCGGGCCAGCGTCCCAGCGTGGCCCTGGTCTTCAAGGTGGGGAAGTGAGCGGCTCGGAGTCGTTGGCGGCGCGGGCCGAGGCGCTCCCGCCCGGCTCGACGCGCCGCCAGGTGCTGGAGGGGGCGCGCCGCTTCAAGGCCGCATGGGTCGAGTTCGCCCGGCTCCTCTCCGAGGTGCGGCGCGGCGAGCTCTGGCGAGGGTGGGGCTACCCGAGCTTCGATCGCTACTGCGCCGGCGAGCTCTTCATCCGCAAGGCGACCGCCGAGAAGCTGACCGCCAGCTACGGCTTCCTGGAGCGGCACGAGCCGAGCCTGGCGAAGGGGCTGGGGGACGAGAAGGCGCCTCCCTTCGAGGTGATCGAGGTGCTCTCCCGAGCCGAGGCGGCGGGACGGCTCTCCGCCGACGGCTGGCGCGAGCTGCGCGACGAGGTGTTCGATCGGGCCCCGACCCGGGCCGCCGTGACCCGGGCGCTGGCCGAGAAGTACGGCCCGGAGCCGAAGCCGTCCAGTCCGCCGCGGGGCGAACGGCTAGCCAGGCTGGCGGGAGCGGCGCGCCGGGTTGCCGAGGGGTGCGCCGCCGAAGGGTCGATCCCGAAGGCGGTGGCCTCCCGTGCCGAGGAGCTGGCAGGGGAGTTGGAGCGGCTGGTTTGACGGCGCCCGGGATTTCCTGGGTGGCGAGAACGGGCGGACCGGTCCAGTCCGGGTTAAGAACTGGTGGCGACCCGGGTTTTTGGCTGGCGGGGCCGTTCTGGTAGAATGAGGGGGGAGAGAGACCGAGTGAGCAGGAAAGAGCACCAGCATGGGAATCTGACCTGCTCGTTCTGCGGCAAGGGGCAGCGCGAGGTGCGCAAGCTCATCGCCGGGCCGACCGTCTACATCTGCGACGAGTGCATCCGCCTCTGCAACGACATCATCGCGGAGGAGGCGCAGCGCGATGAGGGTCGCCCCAGCGTGGCGCTCCCCACCCCCTCCGAGATCAAGGCCTTCCTCGACGAGTACGTGGTCGGCCAGGACCGGGCCAAGAAGGTGCTGTCGGTCGCCGTCTACAACCACTACAAGCGCGTCCACTCGCGCCGCCCGGCCCGCCCGCCCCGCCCAGGCCAGCCGCGCCCCGGCGGCAGCGACGAGGTCGAGCTGCAGAAGTCCAACATCCTGCTGATCGGTCCGACCGGGTCCGGCAAGACGCTCCTGGCCCAGTCGCTGGCCCGCTTCCTCAACGTCCCCTTCACGATTGCCGACGCCACCTCGCTCACCGAGGCCGGCTACGTCGGCGAGGACGTCGAGAACATCATCCAGAACCTGCTCCACAACGCCGACTACGACGTCGAGAAGGCCAGCCGCGGCATCGTCTACATCGACGAGATCGACAAGATCGCGCGCAAGGGCGACTCGCCCAGCACCACCCGCGACGTGGGCGGGGAGGGCGTGCAGCAGGCCCTGCTCAAGATCGTCGAGGGAACTCGCGCCAACGTCACCCCGCGCGGCGGAAAGAAGTACAACCAGCAAGAGTACATCCAGGTCGACACCTCCAACGTCCTCTTCATCGTGGGCGGCGCCTTCTGTGGGCTGGAGCAGGTGATCCGTCGGCGCGTCGGCGTCAAGGGGCTCGGCTTCGGGGCCAAGATCGACCAGAAGGCCGAGTCGTCGCTGGGCCAGCTGCTGGCCCGCGTCGAGCCGCAGGACCTGACCCGCTTCGGCCTGATCCCGGAGTTCGTGGGGCGGCTGCCGGTCATCGCCACGCTCTCCGACCTGAGCGAGGCGGACCTGCTCACCATCCTGACGGAGCCGAAGAACGCCCTCGTGAAGCAGTACCAGAAGCTCTTCGACCTCGAGAATGTGAAGCTCTCCTTCTCCCGCGAGGCACTGCGGGCCACGGCGCACGAGGCGATGCGCCGCAAGTCGGGGGCGCGCGGGCTCCGCGCCATCCTCGAGCAGGCCATGCTCGACATCATGTACGACGTCCCCTACCGCGAAGGCGTCAAGGAGTGCCGCATCACCGACGGCGTGATCCTCAACAAGGAGCAGCCGCTGCTGACGTTCGAGAAGGAAAAGAAGCTGGCCTGAGGGAGGGCCCTCTCGGGCTCAGCCAGCGGCGCGCCACTTCACACCGTGCCGTGACCGCACCCGGTCGAATTCCCCAACCGTGCGGTATTCCAGACCCTCCGCGGCGGCACCGGGCTTGCTAATGCCGGAGGTGTGGCCCACCGGCTCCTCGCCCGCCTGTCGATCTCCGCCCTGCTGATGGCCGGGCTCTCCGCCCGCGCCCAGGATGACTGGGTCGAAGAGGGGGAGGGGCGGCCGGCCGGCGACTACGACGTGCGGGTCGACGTCGAGGGGGCCGGGGCGGTCACCCTCGATCAGTTCCAGGCCGGGCTGGCGCCACATGGCGACTGGGTCCAGTCCGGCGGCTTCGGTACCGCCTGGCGTCCGCGAGTGGCGGCCGGTTGGCGCCCGTACTACTACGGCCGCTGGGAATGGACCAACGAGGGCTGGCTCTGGGTCTCCGAGGAGCCGTTCGGCTGGGCCACCTACCACTACGGCCGCTGGGCCTGGGACGCCGGGCAGGGCTGGCTCTGGGTCCCCGGTTACCAGTGGGCGCCGGCTTGGGTCTCCTGGCGGTACGGCGGGGACGTGGTCGGATGGGCGCCGCTGGCGCCGGGGCTCTCGCTCTACGTCACCAACTACGCCTTCGTCGACTTCTGGTGGACCTTCGTCCCGTCGGTCCGCTTCTGCGGCTCCCCGGTCTGGGGCGTCGCCTACCCGCCGGGGCGGGCTCACCAGTTCTACGGCGTCACCAGGCCGGCCCCGCCTCGACACCGCCAGCCCAGCATGGGACCTCCAGGCGGGGTCTCGCCGCGCTATCAAGGCGGCGGTCGCCCGGTCCCGGCCTGGGGAGGCCCCTCGCCCCGATCCATCGAGGAGCGGTCGGGGCGGCCCGTCACCGCCAGCCGCATCGTCCCCCAGCAGGCGCCCGGTGCTTCGCGAGGGCGGGCCGGCGAGATCGGCGTCTACCGGCCGGAGCT
>JANPOM010000280.1:0-2309 GCA_031427995.1 Anaeromyxobacter sp.
CGCAGCACCCGAAGTCAGACGCGCAAGCCCAAACGGCGTTCAAAAAAACTTCCCCGAGGCGGTAGCTGCGGCGGTCCCCGAGGCTGCGCAGGGTAAGCCGCTGGAAATATGGTTCCAGGATGAAGCGCGCGTCGGACAGCAAGGCACGCTCACCCGTGTCTGGGCCAGGCGCGGCACCAGACCCCGCGCCAAGCGCGACACCCGCTACCAATGGTCCTACATCTTCGGTGCTGTCTGCCCCGGACGCGCCGTCGCCGCAGGCCTCGTGCTGCCCTTCGCCAACACCGAGGCGATGAACGCCCACCTTGCCGAGATCGCCCGCACCGTGGCCGAAGGTGCACACGCCGTGCTCGTCCTTGACGGCGCCAGGCCGGACCCGTAGCCCTACGCTCCCCGCCCCGGCCGCTACCGCAGCTTCGCCTCTTCGCCGTCGAGCAGCCGCCTGATGTTCTCGCGGTGGCGCCACCAGATCAGCGCTCCCACGGTGGCCCCGGCCCAGGAGATGGGCGTGGGGCCGAGGATCGTGAAGCCGACCACCACGCAGACCAGGGTGGCGGCCAGCGAGCCGACCGAGGAGACCCTGGTGGCGAGGTAGACGCCCACCCAGGTGGCGAGCCCGGCCAGCGCCGCCAGCGGCGCCAGCACCAGGAAGATGCCGAGCCCGGTGGCCACGCCCTTGCCGCCCTTGAACTTGAGCCAGACCGGGTAGAGGTGACCGGCGAAGGCGGCGATGGCCACCGCCATCACCCAGACGTCGCCGTTCGCGGTCCCGGCCATGAGCCGCTGCGTCATGTAGACCGGGATGGACGCCTTCAGCGAGTCGAGCACCAGCACCAGCACGCCGAGCTTCTTGCCGCCGGCGCGAGCCACGTTGGTGGCGCCGATGTTGCCGCTCCCCACCTCGCGAACGTCGACGCCGAGGAGGAGCCTGGCGATCACCAGGCCGAAGGGGATCGAGCCGGCCAGGTAACCGGCGGCGACGAGGATGGGGCCGAGGACTGCGTCGTTCATTGGGTCTCGTCAAGCCCGGCTGAGCAGCCAGGCCCAGTTGAGGAGGAGCGCCACAACCCCGGCCGCGGCGGCGAGCCTGAGCGCACCCTGCGACGGGCGCGGGAAGGGACGGCCGAGGGCGAGGAAGAGCAGGTCGAGGAGCACGAAGCTCCAGGCGCCGGCCGCCAGCAGCGCGCCGAGCGGGCTCGACCGCAGCGCCGCCGCCACGTCGCCCTGGGCCAGCGCCACGAAGGCGTGGGTCATGCCGCAGGTGGCGCAGGGGAGGCCGAGCAGCCCCCTGGACGGGCAGGTGTACGGAAGGGCCAGCACCGGTAGGAAGCGGGCCACCAGGAAGGAGAGCCCGCCGATGGCGGCGAAGACCTCGAGGTGGCCGAAGCGGCGCGCTGGCGAGCCGGTGGAGGTCACGGGTCGCTGGTGGTCTTGGCCGCCTCGGCCGCCTGCTGCATGGCGCTCCAGGCGCCGGCCCCGCCGACGAGCCCGAGCCCGCAGGCGCAGAGGCAGAGCAGCAGCAGCGGCGCGAAGACCGCCAGCGCCGACTTGCCCGGCCCGCAGCGCTGCGCCTCGCCGAGGCCGATGATCAGCACCGCCAGGAACCAGACCAGGGCGATGAGCCCGCCACACTGCGGGACCGCCATGACCAGGTAGAGCCCGCTGGCGTAGGCGGTCACGGTGAGCGTGGCGTCGAAGCCGCGCCCCGCCCCCTTGAAGAGCAGGAGCAAGAGGTGGATGAACCCGGCCGCCAGGTAGATGCCGAGGAGCGAGAGCAGCGGCGCCAGCACCATCTGCACCAGCGTCGCGCCGGGCGAGGTGAGCAGCTCGATGGTGGAGGCGAACTGCTCCAGGAACCTGGCGGCCTCGGGCGGCAGCTCGGCGATGCGGGCCTGCATCTGGCCGACGGTGGCGGCGCGGGTGAACGCGCCGAAGAGCAGCGAGGCCCAGTTGCCGACGGTCGAGCCGATGACGCCGAAGAGCAGCGCCGTGCCGGTCTGATCGATGCGGACGCGCCGGAAGAAGTCGGCCGGCTGGGTCCCGACCAGCTTGAAGGTCTCCAGGTAGGCCGGGAAGAAGCCGCGCGCCTTGCGGCTGACGAACGGCGAGGGCAGCTCGCTCCAGTTGGGCGGAGGCGGCGGATGGAGCGGCCCCCAGCCGGCCGGTGAAGGAGGCGGCGGCGGCGGAAACGGCGGCGGGCCACCGGGGCTGGCAGACGGCGGCGGCGTCCAGTTCGGCGGCGGCGGCGGCGTGGCGGGCGCTGGCCCAGGCTGCGGCGCGGCGGGCGGCGGCACCGCGGGCGGGGGCGC
>JANPOM010000281.1:0-1194 GCA_031427995.1 Anaeromyxobacter sp.
CTGACCACGGGCTTCGTGGTCGTCTATGACGCCTGCGTGCTCTACCCGGCGGCCGTCCGGGATCTGCTCATTCGGCTGGCTGCCTCGGGGCTCTTCCAGGCTCGCTGGACTGATCGAATCCCGGACGAGTGCTTCAGGAGCATCGTCCATGTTCGCCCCGACCTGGCCGGCAAGCTCGACCGGACTCGCGCGCTCATGGAGGCGGCCATCCCGGCGGCGACGCTGAGCGGATACGAGCCCCTGGTGCCGACCCTGGCGCTCCCCGACGAGGATGACCGCCACGTCCTGGACGCAGCGATCAGGTGCAGCGCTCAGGCCATGGTGACGACCAACCTTCGCGACTTCCCTGCGGAGGCGTTGTCCGCGTGGGAGGTGGAGGCGCAGCCCCCAGAAACCTTCGTGCTCCACCTGCTCTCACTGGGTCCTGGTGCGGTCATCCGGTCGGTGAAGGTCCAGGCCGCGGGGCTCAAGGCACCGCCGGTGACGGCGCGTGAACTCCTCACCATCCCCGAGGCGCGAGGGCCGGTGCAGGCGGCCGGGGAGTTCCGACGGTTGATGTGAGAGAGTTCGCTACTCCTCAGGGACGGGCCCGCTGTCATCCACCCGCCGTGCCTGGACTTCTTGATAAGGTGCCCGCGTGTTCGACCAGCCGATCGACGTCCTCCTGTACCGGGACCTGGAGGTCCGCCAGCTCGGACGGCAGGTCGAGCTGGCCATCCAGCAACTCCGCGCGGGCGACTTCCGCGCCGCCGACGCCTGCAAGCTGAAAGGAACGGCGCTGTACCGCGCCAGGCTCGACGACCGGAACCGGCTTCTCTTCAGGTTTGGCGAGCACGGCGGTCGACGGGTGCTGCTGATCCTCGAGGTGGTGCACAACCACGACTACGCCCGGTCCCGCTTTCTGGGTGGCGGCGAGGCGAGTGAGGCGGACTTCGAGCCGGTGCCGGCGGGTCCGACGCCGGACTGCTCGCCCGCCGGGGGCTGGAAGGGCGTCGAGGCCGAGCGGATGGCCTACCTCAACCCGGCCTCGACGGTGCTCCACGTCCTGGACAAGCCGCTCTCGTTCGACGACGCCCAGGCGGCCGTCTTCGGCACGCCGCTGCCCCTCATCGTCATCGGCTCGGCCGGCTCGGGCAAGACCGCCCTCACCCTGGAGAAGCTCAAGACGCTGCCTGGCCACGGGCTCTATCTCAC
>JANPOM010000282.1:0-3257 GCA_031427995.1 Anaeromyxobacter sp.
TGGTCACCAGGCCGTCGCGCGGGTTGTGGCGGCGGGTCGGGCCGACCTGTGCACAGCCATCCCAGTCGTGATCCCGGTACCCTTCGTAGGCGGCCATTGGGTTCAACTCATGCTGCGGCTGCACGTCCTCGGGCAGCTTGGCGCCGCTGGCCCGGAAGCTGCCAGTGGCGACGCCCAGCCCGGCGTTTCCGGTGCCGCTCGGGTTGTACGGCGGGGTGGTGGCCGAGGCGCCCATCGACCCGGCCTCGGAGAAGAACTGCACCAGCGCCGGGACGCCCAGGCTGTTCTTGTACCGGTCGTTGATGACCACCCGGCAGGCGACGGTGGCGTCGGCGCCGAAGTAGTTCGAGTTGGTGCAGTCGTGCGAGATGAGGGCCGGGATGTTCTGCGGTGAGCAGTTGATGGTGATCTCGTTGCCGCTGGCCTTGGCGCCCACGATGGCGATGTTGCCGGCCGTCATGGTCTTCAGCCCGGTCCCGCCGGCCGAGGCCTTGGCCGAGACCGCCACGGTCCCGGCCACCGAGCCGGAGTGGAGCATGACCCGGACCTTGCCGAAGGCGTCGGTCACCGCGGTGGCGGTGCAGAGGTTGGCAACGCAGCCGCCGACGCCGCCCACCTCGATGAACGAGCCACCCGAGGGGACGTGCTCGAACGCCACCTGGAGGCCGGGCGGGTAGGGCAGGCCGTCGCTGTCGGTGAGCAGGAAGGTGAGTTCGTTCAGCTCCTGGTAGCCGGAGTCACGCGCTCCCATGACGGCGTAGTCCTGGCTGGCCAGCGAGATGGCCGAGAGCGCCGGGGTGGAGATGTCGAGTGACTGGGTCACCGTGACCGGACCGACCGTGTAGGAGGCGGTGACGCGGGCGACCTGGCCCAGCGAGGAGGCGGTGAAGACGGTGCTGGTGCGGCCGTCGATGCCGGTGGAGCTGCTGGCCGGGGCCACTCCGCCGCCCACCGCCGAGAAGGCGATGCTGCCATTGGCGATGGACGTGGGCGGGTTGCTGGTGGCGTTCTGCAGGAAGGCGGTCACCGTGCTGGTGGCCGAGCCGTTGGCCGGAATGCGCGTCGAGGAGGCCGACAGCGTGAGGATGTAGTTGCTGGTGTCCTTGCAGAAGTAGGAGGTGCCCGAGAGTCGGCAGCGGTAGGCGGAGTTGCCGCCCAGGTCGCACAGGCTGCCGTCGGGGTTGGACGCCGACGGTTGGCAGTCCGGGTCGTTGCAGTCCACCTTGCCGTCGCAGTCGTTGTCGGTGCCGTCGTTGCAGGAGGTCTCGTTGGCCTGGCCGCCGGTGCAGCCGCAGCCGGTGATGGAAACGGTCAGGCAGACCGTACCGGCGCTGTTGGTGGCGCCGGGCTGCGGCCTCGGCGAGGGGACGCAGGCCTTGGAGGCGCAGTCTGGGTCGGCGCAGTCGATGAGGCCGTCGCAGTCGTTGTCGAGGCCGTCGTTGCAGTTGGTCTCGGTGGCCTGGCCGCCGGGGCAGACGCACTGGCCGAAGGCGTCGCACTTGCCGCCGAAGGGAACGGGGGTGCTGCGGCAGGCGTTGGCGAGGGTGCCCACCGTGGTCGGCTGGCAGTCGGGATCGGCGCAGTCCGCGAGGCCGTCGCAGTCGTTGTCGAAGCCGTCGTTGCAGGAGGTCTCCCTGGCCTGCGGGGCCCCGCCGTTGCCGGTGCAGGCGCAGGCGCCCGCGGCGCTGCAGGCCAGGCCCAGGCCGGCCGTGCCGCAGGTCTTGCCGGGGGTGGTGCCGGAGGGCTGGCAGTTGTTGTCGGAGCAGTCGACCTTGCCGTCGCAGTCGTTGTCCTGGCCGTCGCTGCAGACCGTCTCGAAGCCGGAGCTGTCCGGGCAGCGGCAGACCAGGGCCGCGGTGCACTGCTTGCCGGTGGCGTCACAGGTGAGGGTACTGGAGGCGCAGCTGGCGTCCTGGCAGTCGACCCTGCCGTCGCAGTCGTTGTCCAGGTTGTCGGCGCACTTGGTCTCGGCGCCGCGCGGCTGGGCGTTGAGCGGGTCGCCGCCCGGGGCGCAGACCGTGCAGGTGGAGACGAGGGCGACGGCCGGGGAGCAGCGGGTGCCGTTGGCGTCGCAGGTCTGGCCGAGCGCGTTGCCCACCGGGTGGCAGGTCGGGTCGGCGCAGTCGGCGAGCCCGTCGCAGTCGTTGTCCCTGCCGTCGGCGCAGAGGGCGCCGGTCTCGGCGGTCGAGGTGCAGGTGCAGGCCCTGGTGGTGCCGTTGCAGACACCGGCGGTGGTCAGGCCACCGCCCACCGGGAAGATGCAAGCCTTGGCCCCGCAGTCCGCGTCGGCGCAGTCGGCCAGCCCGTCGCAGTCGTTGTCGAAGCCGTCGCTGCAGCTCGTCTCGGCCACCTCGGGGGTGCCGCCGTTGCCGGTGCAGACGCAGGCGCCGGCGGTGCAGGAGGTGCCGCTGGTGCCGCCGTTGGTGGCGAGGCGGCAGGACAGGCCGTTGCAGTCGGCGTCGCCGCAGTCGGTCAGCCCGTCGCAGTCGTTGTCCTTCAGGTCGGTGCAGACCGACTCGGAGCCCGCGGCGCCCCCGGAGCAGATGCAGAGGCCCGCCTGGGCGGCGCTACCGCAGGCCATGCCGGCCGGGCCACACGAGGCGCCCGCCACGCAGTTGGCGGCGTCGGCGCAGTCTACCAAGCCGTCGCAGTCGTCGTCGGCGCCGTTGGTGCAGGAGGTCTCGAGCTTGTTGGGGACGCCGCCGCAGACCCTGCAGTCCGCCAGCACGGTCGAGGTGGCGGTGCACGCCATGCCGAAGGCGTTGCACTCCTGGCTGCGGCAGTTGGTGTCCTCGCAGTCGGTCTTGCCGTCGCAGTCGTTGTCATGACCGTCGGCGCAGGAGGTCTCGGTGGCCTCCGTGGCACCGCCGTTGCCGGAGCAGACCGAGCAGTCGTACTGGGTGGTGCTGCAGACCCACCCGGTCGCGGCCGGGAACCCCGCGTTCCTGCATGCAAAGGTCGAGGCAGCGCAGTCGGGGTCGGCGCAGTCCTGCGCACCGTCGCAGTCATTGTCGAACCCGTCCGCGCAGTTGGTCTCCGGGCCGGGGAACTGGACCACCGCGCCCACGCCCGGCGTGCAGGTGTTGCAGCCCGGGTTGGCGGGCGGACCGCAGGTGAGGTGCCTGTCCAGCCCGCTCGGCAGGTCGCAGTCGCCGCCGGTCCCGGTGGTGTTCTGGCAGTTGGGGTCGAGGCAGTCGATGAGCCCGTCACAGTCGTCGTCGATGCCGTTGCCGCAGAGGGCGGCGGTCTCGGCCACC
>JANPOM010000283.1:0-1479 GCA_031427995.1 Anaeromyxobacter sp.
AAAGTGCGGCGCGGCCCGCGCAACCCCGCGACCTTGCTCGGAGCCGACTTCGGCACGATCGACGCTTGGTGGATGGGCACAGCCGCCCGCCTTCCTTCCATCCAGGGGACCCACCATGCTCAAGCCGCTTCGCCTCCTCGCCGCGCTCCTGCTCGCGGCCTTCGTGACGCCCGCGCTCGCCACCAACGGGATGCGGATGATCGGGTTCAGCCCGACCCAGAACAGCATGGGCGGCGTCGGCGTCGGCGCCACCCTCGACAGCGGCTCGGTGGTGACCAACCCGGCCGGCCTGACCGAGCTGGGCCGCCGGCTCGACCTCTCGGTCACCTGGTTCAAGCCGACGGTCGAGTACGTCGCCACCGGCGTCGCGCCGGGCTACGCCAACAACGGCGTCACCTACACCTCCGACCGGGGCGGCTCGCCCATCCCCAACCTCGGCGTCGTCATCCCGCTCGGCAGCGGCTTCACCGCCGGCGTCGGCGCCTTTGGCGTCGGCGGCATGGGCGTCGACTACCAGCCCGGCCTCTACAGCGGCGCCACCCTCACCTCCTACCAGAACCTGCGGCTCGCACCGGCCATCGCCTACAAGGCGAACGACCTCTTCTCCGCCGGCGCCACCCTCAACGTCAGCTGGGCGCAGATGGAGTACCAGGTCGCCAGCGGCTTTGGACAGGTGCCGCACAAGCAGGCCAACGCCTTCGGCTACGGTGCCACCCTCGGCATCAAGGTGACTCCCGTGAAGGACCTCACCTTCGGCCTCGCCTACGAGACCAAGAGCGACTTCCAGGACTTTGAGTTCACGATCCCCGCGCACACCGGCATGACCCCGGGTGGCCCGTACCCCTTCCCGGGCGGGACCGACAAGCTCGCCTTCGACCAGCCGGCCGTCGCTTCGGTGGGCGTCGCTTACCGCGCCATCCCGGCCCTGCTCCTCGCCCTCGACGTGCAGTGGATCAACTGGTCGGCGGTGATGGGGAAGAACCAGCCCAAGTACACCAACGACACCTCGGCCACCGGCTCAATGCCCTTCAACATGAGCTGGGACGACCAGGTGGTCTACAAGGTCGGCGCCGAGCTCGCGGTCGCACCGGCCGTCAAGGTCCGCGCCGGCTTCGACTACGGCAAGAACCCGCTCGACCCCAGCCGCGCCTTCGAGAACATCGCCTTCCCGGCCGTGGCCGAGAGCCACGTCACGCTGGGCCTGGGCTGGGACGCCACCGAGACGCTGGCCATCAACGTGGGCGGCATG
Source organism: Anaeromyxobacter sp. (assembly GCA_031427995.1). Classification (GTDB taxonomy): domain Bacteria; phylum Myxococcota; class Myxococcia; order Myxococcales; family Anaeromyxobacteraceae; genus JADKCZ01. The sequence continues at coordinate 1,250 of JANPOM010000283.1, forward strand.
TACTCGCCCAAGGTCACGGTCACGGGCGCCAATCCCGCCGAGCAGGGGCTGGCCTCCTACCAGACCTCGATGTCGCAGTACGCCCTGGACCTCGGCCTGGGGTGGAGGTTCTAGCCCCATGACCAAGGACCCTGATCGCTTCTGGAATCCCTACCTGGCCGGCGTGGCCCTCGGGCTGGTGCTGCTCGCCACCTACCTGCTCACCGGGAAGGGGCTGGGCGCCTCCGGGG
>JANPOM010000284.1:0-1157 GCA_031427995.1 Anaeromyxobacter sp.
AGGGTTGCGCGAATCCCGGCTCGCGGCGAGGCTGGCCTGGTGAGAGTGCTCATCGCCATCGTCTCCTACGGCCTCGCCGCGGCGGTGATCTCCCTCACCTTCCCGGTGGCGCTGCTGCTCTGGCTCTTCACCTTCCCGATCGACCGCCACCGGATGCTGGTGAGCGCGTCGCTGGTCTGGCTGGGGCGGTTCGTGGTCCGCACCTCCCCGCTATGGGAGGTGACGGTGGAGGGGACGCTGCCGCCGCCGCCTCGAACCTACGTGGTGGTCCCGAACCACCAGTCGATTGTCGACGCGCTGGCGGTGGCCTGCCTGCCGGCCAACCTCAAGTGGATCGGCAAGCGCTCGGCCTTCCAGTTCCCATGGCTCGGCTGGGCCTTCCGGCTGGCCGGCTACGTGCCGGTGCTGCGCGGCGAGAAGGCCGAAGGCCGACGCGCCCTGGCCCGGCTGCGTCGCTACCTGACCGACGGCGTTCCGGTCGGCCTCTTCGCCGAGGGGACGCGCAGCCGCGACGGGCAGCTCCAGGGCTTCAAGGCCGGGCCATTCAAGCTGGCCATCGAGGCCGGCGTGCCGGTCATCCCGGTCGCCATCTCCGGGGCCGGCGCCGCCATGCCGGCCGACCAGGCCTGGATCCGGCCGTCGCGGATCACGGTGCGGATCCTCGAGCCCATCCCTACGCAGGGGATGTCGGTGGAGGACGTCGAGTCGCTGCGTTCCATGGTGCGCCAGCGGCTGCTCGACGCGGTCGAGAAGAGGTAGGCGCGGGCCGCGCTACCCCACCGTCGCCCCGAAGGCGCGCCCCACCGCGTAGGTGACGCCGGCCGCCAGCATCGCCAGCCCCAGCATGCGCGCCCCGGAGCGCCAGACGCTGGTGCCGGAGAGGAAGCCGACGAAGGCCCCCACGCCGGCCAGCACGCCGAAGCCGAGCGCGGCGGCCGTCACCGCCGCCGTGGTCCCGGTGGTGAGCAGGAAGGGGATGAGCGGCACCGTCGCCCCGACCGCGAACATCACCAAGGAGGACCAGGCGGCGCTCCAGGGCGAGCCCAGGTCACCCGGGTCGAGCCCCAGCTCCTCCCGCACCCGCGTGTCGGCAGCCTGCTCCGGGTTCTGGAGGATCTCGGCCGCCACCCGCGAGGCCGGCTCGGTCGAGAGCCCCT
>JANPOM010000285.1:0-16273 GCA_031427995.1 Anaeromyxobacter sp.
CCAGCCCTGCTCTCCGGGGAGCTGCAGCAGGCCCTCGGCGAGACGCTGGCGGCCGGGCAGCAGTCGATCCTCTTCCTCAACCGGCGCGGCTACCAGACGCTGGTGCTCTGCGAGAGTTGCGGCGCGGAGGCCAGGTGCCCCGACTGCTCGGTGGCGCTCACCCACCACGCCCGGCGCGGCCTGCTGCTCTGCCACTACTGCGGCCGGAGCGAGCCCATGGGCGGCCGCTGCGGCGCCTGCGGCGGGGCCCGCTTCGGCCTCGGCTTCGGCACCGAGCAGGTGGAGGAGGCGGCCCGGCGGCTCCTCCCCGGCGCCCGGGTCGGGCGGCTCGACCGCGACGCGGTGCGCGGCGCCGGCGACACCGCCGCGGTGCTGGCCCGCTTCGCCCGCCGCGAGCTCGACGTGCTGGTCGGGACGCAGATGGTCACCAAGGGTCACGACTTCCCCGGGGTGACGCTGGTCGGCGTGGTGCTGGCCGACACCTCACTCGGCCTGCCCGACTTCCGCGCCGCCGAGCGGACCTTCCAGCTCTTGACGCAGGTGGCCGGCAGGGCCGGGCGCGGCGCCGACGCCGGCCGCGTGCTGATCCAGACCTACAACCCGGCCACGCCGGCGGTGGCCCGCTCGGTGGGCCACGACTACCTCGGGTTCGCCGAAGAGGAACTGGCCCGCCGGCGGGCGCTCTCTTACCCGCCTTTCGCCCGGCTCATGGCGGTGCGGGTCGAAGGTTCGGCCGACGGGGCGCGGCGGACCGCCGAGGCGCTGGCCGACGCGGCCCGTCCGGCGTTGGGACCGGGGACGGCGTTGATCGGCCCGGCCCCGGCCGCCATCGAGCGGATCCGCGGGAAGAGCCGCTGGCACCTGCTCTTCAGGGCCTCGGCCCATCCGCCGCTCATGAAGATCCACCGGGCGCTGGCCCTCATCGCCCACCGCCCGCCGGGCGGCGCCAGCATCCGCTTCGACATGGACCCGTATTCAATGATGTAGTCCGATATCGGATGCGCGGCCGGCAGCTCAGGGCGCGGTCGCGCTTCCGAGGGGTCGCGAGCTTGCCCCCCCTCCGGGGCCGATCCATCATCGTCGGCGCGTGGCTCGCCTCCTCCTCGTCGACGACGACATCTCCGAGATCTCCGCGGTCAAGCGGGTGCTGTCGCGCTCCGGCTTGGCGCCGCTGCTCGCCACCAACGGCCCGGACGCGCTCGCCTCGGTCGGCCAGGCCCGCCCCGACCTGCTCATACTCGGCGCCACCTGCCAGGGAGGCGAGGCGGTCGAGGCGATCCGCCAGCTCGACGAGGACGAGGCGACTCGCGACATCCCGCTCATCGTCCTCGGCGAGGCACCGGGCGCGCCGGAGCGGGCGGTCCAGCTGCCGCGTCCGGTCGACCCGGCCGCGCTGGCCGCGCAGGTCCAGGCCTTCCTGGTCAACGTCCCGCCCACCGTGCTGTTCGAGCGTCGCGTGGCCGCGCCCGAGCTGCCCGGGTCGTTGGAGCGGCGCACTGGACCGAGCGATCCGACCCTGGCCCGCAAGGCCGCGGCCGAGGCGCTGCTGGCCCGGGCCCGCGAGCTGCGCGGCTCGGTGCGAGCCCCGGCCAGCGAGCGGTCAGCCCAAGCCCCCAAGCCGGCCGCGGAGGAGGCGGCCGCCGGACTCGACGCGCTCTTCGAGCTGGGGCCACCCGACGGCGTCACCGGGCTCGCGAAACCGGCCACCCTGACCCCGATCGATCTCTCCACCGTGCCGCCGCTCGACCTCGACCTCGAGCAGCCGCCCCCGGTGCCGCGGACGCTGGTCGACGAGCCGTTCCCGTTCGAGTCGGCGCGGTTCGAGCCGGCCGCGCCCGCTCCACCGCCACCCCCGCCGCCTGCCCCGCAGGCGCCCACCCAACGGTCGGCGAACCCGCAGCCAGCAGCGCCGCGGGCGCCCACCCTTCCGCCGCGCACCGCCACGCTCCCAGGCCGGGAGCGCGCTGGCGTCGAGGAAGCGGCCGCCCGGCGGGCGCTGGAGGAGGAGCTGCGCCTGCTTCGCGGGCAGGTCGAGGCCGATCGGCGCCGCCACGACGAGGAGCTGCACACCGTCATCGAGCGGGCCACGGCGCACGAGCAGGCGGCGCTCCAGCGCCAGGCCGGCGGCGCCGAGGAGGCCGCCCGGCGGGCCACCGCGGAGGTCGAGGCCAGGCTCGGCGCCGCGCTCGAGGAGCTGCGCGCCCGGGCCGAGGCCGAGGCGGTGCACCGCGCCGCCGCCGAGCGGGCCTTGCCCGGCGGGGCCTCCTCCCCTCCCTCCGCCGAGGTTCCGCCGCCCTTCTTCGCCGACCTGCCGCAGGTCGACCCGGCCCAGCATGCGGCCCGCCGCCGCGCCCTCTCTCTCAGGGCCCCGCCGGAGCCGCCTGGCGCAGCCGTGCCGGCCGGCACCGATCCTTGGGGGCGCGCTCCGCTCGAACCGCCGCCAGCCGAGCTGCGCGGAGGCAACCTCGACGACCTCCCCGCGGCCCGGCTGCTCGCCGTCGCCTGGAAGGCCCGCGCCGCTGGCCGGCTCGACGTGGCCGGCGATGCCAGCCGGGCTCTCTGGTTCGAGGACGGGCGCGTGGTCGGCGCCTCCAGCAACGCCGCGGGCGAGCGGACCGACGAGGTGGCGCTACGCCTCGGCCTGCTCACCCGCGACCAGCACCGGCAGGTGGCCGGCTCGGTGGCCGGCCTCGCCTCGCGCCGCGCCGCGGTGCTGCTGGTCGATCGGGGCTACCTGAAGCCGGGCGAGCTGACCGGCCTGGTGAGGGCCCGGGCCGAGGAGGTGGTCTTCGGCATCTTCGGCGAGGTCAACGCCCGCTTCCGCTGGGTGGCCGACCCGGTCCCCGCCGACGAGCGGATCTCGCTCGACCGGGAGCCGCTGGCGCTGGCCGTCGAAGGGGTGCGACGCCGCTGGCTGGCTCCGCGCACCGACGGGATCCTGGGAGGCCCGGCTACGCTGGTCAGCCCGCTCCCCGGAGCGCCCAGCGCCGAGGAGCTGGAGCTGCTCCCGGAGGAACGGCGGGCCCTAGCCATCACCGACGGCTTGCGCACTCTCGACGAGGTGCTGACGCAGAGCCCGCTCGACGCCCTCTCGACCCGCCAGCTACTCGCCGCGCTGGTGCTGGTCGGCGCCCTCGGCGTCAAGGTGGTGCAGGCCGGCCGCCCGGCGGCCCAGGTCTCGGCCGGCATCGACCTGGCACGCGTCAAGGAGAAGCTGGAGCAGGTCCGGCGCGCCGACTACTTCACGATCCTCGGCCTCGGCCGGGTGGCCACCCCGCACGAGGTCCGCGCCGCCGCCGGCCGGCTCACCGCGGAGTTCCTGCCGGAGCGCTACCGCGGCCACCAGGAGGAAGGGCTGGCGGCGCGGCTGGAGGAGATCCGGCGCGTGGTTGCCGACGCCCGCGAGGTGCTGGCCGACCCGCTGCTGCGAGAGGAGTACCAGCGCGGGATGCCGGCCTGAGGAGGGACCGCCGGCGACCCCACCACTGGCCGGATCTTGTGCGCGGGGGGGCGGACCGGGTTAAGAGAGCCGCTGTCCCGCTCGAAGGATCCCTCATGGTTCGCGACATCGTCATCTGGCCCGACCCCATCCTCAAGCAGATCGCCAGGCCGGTCGATCGCGTCGATGACACCATCCGCCGGCTCCTCGACGACATGGTCGAGACCATGTACGCCGCCGACGGCGTAGGCCTGGCCGCGCCGCAAGTCGGGGTGCTCCAGCGGGTCATCGTCATCGACGTCTCGACGCGGCAGGAGGGGCAGAAGCTCCTCCACCTCGTCAACCCGGAGATCTTCAAGACCGAGGGGACGCGGGTCTACACCGAGGGCTGTCTCTCCATCCCCGGCGAGGCCGAGGACGTGGAGCGGGCCGACAAGGTCTGGGTCAGGGCCCAGGGGCGCGACGGCAAGAAGTTCGAGCTGGAGTGCGACCAGCTGCTCGCCATCGCCGTGCAGCACGAGCAGGACCACCTGCAGGGGAAGGTCTTCGTCGACCACCTCTCCTCCTTGAAGCGCGAGCTGATCCGCCGCCGCATGAAGAAGCTCAAGGTGGAGCAGGCCGAGGCGCGGGCCGAGGAGCGGGCCGGCATGGTCAGGGGCGCCTCCAAGCACGAGTCGGCGCTCTAGCCTCTAGCCTGCGCGGCGCAGCTTTCTGCGCCTTGCGACCAGCCTCTCCGTGACAGCGCCATGACGCGGCCGGGCCAGGATGGCCTCATGTCAACCATCTCCCACCCACCCGGCACCAAGCCCCTGCTCCGCGGCGTCTCGCACGAGATCGCCGCCGCCTTCGCCGCCGCCGGAGGCATCGCCCTGGTGCAGGCCTCCACTGGCCAGCGCGGCGCGGTGGCCGCCGCCGTCTACGGCTTCGCCCTGACCGCCCAGTTCGCCGTCTCCGCCCTCTACCACCGGCCTCGCTGGGGCGACCGCGCCCGCATGCTGATGCGCCGGCTCGACCACGCCGCCATCTTCCTGCTCATCGCCGGCACCTACACGCCCTTCTGCCTGCTGGTGCCGCCCGAGACCGGCCGGCCGCTGCTCTGGGTGGTCTGGACCGGCGCGCTGGCCGGGATGGTCCTCTCGGTGCTCTGGCCGCTGGCCCCCAAGTGGCTCATGGCGCTCCTCACCGTGGCGCTCGGATGGGCCGTCGTCCCGACCTTTCCCTCCATGCTGGCCGCCATCGGCTGGCGCGGGGTCGGCCTGCTCGGCGCCGGCGGCATCGCCTACACGCTCGGCGCGGTGGTCTACGCCACCCGTTGGCCCAACCCCAACCCGCGGGTCTTCGGGTACCACGAGGTCTTCCACGTGCTGGTGATCGTGGCGGCCATCTGCCACTACATCGCGGTGGCTGGGACCATCGGGGCGATCCGCTGATCCGGGGCCTGGGCGCATCCCCGGCCTGGCAGCCCCGAGCAGCTCGCGACGGGTCTAAAGCCTCTCGTCGATGGCCCGGTTCGACATGGCGTCGGCCAGGCCATTCTCTTCGCGCGGGATGTGGCGGATCTCGATCTTGTCGAAGGCCCTGAAGAGGGCCACCGCCTCGGCGTGGAGTGGCTGCAGGTGCTCTGCCTTGACGGCGTATTCGCCCTTCACCTGCCGAACCACCAGCTCGGAATCGGCCAGCACCTCGAGCTCCTTGATGCCCATGGCCTTGGCCCGCTTCAGCCCCAGGATCAGCCCCATGTACTCGGCGACGTTGTTGGTCTCCTCGCCGAGGAACTTGCCGACCTTGGCGACGATGTGACCTGCCGGGTTGACGATCACCGCGCCCGCTCCGGCCGGGCCGGGGTTGCCTCGCGCGGCGCCATCGCAGTAGAGGCGGGTGAGGACCGGGCGGGCCAGCGCGGCCACCTCGGCCATCTCGGCCTGTTCCTGCTTCTCGACCACGGCGGCGGCGGCGGCTCGCTCGCGGCGGCGCGCCTCGCGCTCTCCCTTGGAGAGCTCCATCGACTCCTGCAGCTCCTCGGCGGCCCGGGCCGCGGCCCGCTCCACCTCGCTCCCCTTGCGGACCTTGAGCCCCTTGTTCCCCGAGGCGGACGGTGCCGGCGCCTCGGCGTCGAGCGCCTCGATCCGGTCGGCCGCGGCGTCCAGCACCTTGCCGAGCGTGTCGCGGGTGTGGCCCGGGTAGCGGGCCAGCGCGCGCGGCAGCTCCTCGTTGGCGGCGATGAAACGGAGCAGGTCGGCGAGGACGGACTTGGCCACGGAACTCTAGGCCGGCGGCGGCGGCGCCGGCGGGTTGACGGCGTCGTGCGAGTAGATGATGCGGTGGCAGTTGGGGCAGGTCTCGATGGTGTTGACCCGCTGCAGGACGATGGAGAGCTGCGGCGGGATGTTGCGCTGGCAGCCCTTGCAGGTCGAGCCGACCACCGCGGCCACGGCCACGCCGGCTCGCCGCTTGCGGATGTTCTCGTACTTCGCCAGCAGGCTGGCGTCGACCAGCGTCGCCGCGACGGCCCGCCGGCTCGCCAGCGAGGCCAGCCTGGCCTCGGCCTCGGCGGCGGTCTTGTCGAGCTTGGCGGCGGCCGCCTGGGCGGCATCCTCCACCTCGGCGAGCGCCTCGCCGCTGCTCTCGAGCGACCGGTTGATCTCGCTGGCGGCGGCGGCCAGGGCCTTGCCCGCCTCGGTCTGGGTCTCGTTCGACTTCTTGGCGATGTCGATCTCGCGCGACATGGCGGCATACTCCCGCGGCGTCTTTATCTCGCCGAGCCGCCCCTCCCACTTCTTCACCTTGTCGCGGTCCATTCCGAGCAAGGTCTCGACCTGGCGCTTCTCGCGCTCGTTGGCCTCGAGCCGGGCCTTCTGGTCGTCGTAGGCCTTTCGGGCCTCCTTGACGCGAACCTCCAGCTTGGCCCGCTCGGCCGGGATGGCCTCGAGCCCGGTCCTGGCCTGGTGGGCGTCGACATCGATCTGCTGCATCTCTTCCAGCACCCTCAGCTTCTCTCGCAGCGACGACAAAGCGACTCTCCTGACTCTGTTCGACTTCGGGGGATGTGGGCCCACCAGGATTTGAACCTGGATCGGGTCGGTTATGAGCCGATGGCTCTGCCGTTGAGCTATGGGCCCGAGCTCGCCTGCCAGGGCGGTCGTACCACTTTCCTGGTTGACTAGTTCTCCACGAAGCTCTTGAGCCGCTTGGAGCGGCTCGGGTGCCGGAGCTTGCGCAGCGCCTTGGCCTCGATCTGGCGGATGCGCTCCCGGGTCACCTCGAAGTCCTGGCCGACCTCCTCCAGGGTGTGGTCGCTCTTCTCTCCGATGCCGAAGCGCATGCGCAGCACCTTCTCCTCGCGCGGCGTCAGGGTGGCCAGCACCTTCCTGGTCTGTTCGGCCAGGTTCATGTTGATGACCGCCTCGGAGGGCGAGACCAGCGACTTGTCCTCGATGAAGTCGCCGAGGTGGCTGTCCTCCTCCTCGCCGATGGGCGTCTCCAGGGAGATGGGCTCCTTGGCGATCTTGAGGACCTTGCGGACCTTGTCGAGCGGCAGCTCCATCTTCTCGGCGATCTCCTCGGGGGTCGGCTCGCGACCCAGCTCCTGCACCAGGTAGCGCGAGGTGCGGATCAGCTTGTTGATGGTCTCGATCATGTGGACCGGGATGCGGATGGTCCGGGCCTGGTCGGCGATGGCGCGGGTGATGGCCTGCCGGATCCACCAGGTGGCGTAGGTCGAGAACTTGTAGCCGCGCTGGTACTCGAACTTGTCGACCGCCTTCATCAGGCCGATGTTCCCCTCCTGGATCAGGTCGAGGAACTGCAGGCCGCGGTTGGTGTACTTCTTGGCGATCGAGACCACCAGGCGGAGGTTGGCCTCCACCAGCTCGGTCTTGGCCCGCTCGGCGCGCCGCTCACCGTCGAGGATCGACTGGTGGGTCCGGGCCAGGTCCTCGTAGGTGACCTCGGAGCCGGTCTCCTTGCCGTTGACGTCCTTCTTGTTCTCCTCGCGGATGCGGGCCATCCGCTTGTGGATGTTGCGGACGGCGCGGTCGATCTCCAGCAGGTCGTCGGAGGTGATGCCGAGCTTGCGGGCCATCTTGCGGCGCGAGGCGTCGTCGGCCACGTCGCGCACCAGCCGCTTCAGGTCATGGGAGGCCATGCCGAGGCGCCGCTCCCACTCCCAGAGGTCGCGCTTGGCGTCCTCGACCGGGCGGATGGCGGCCTTGAGCTTGGCGACGATGCGATCGATCTGCTTCTTGTTGATCTTGATCGCCTCGAACTCCTTCAGCATGGCCGTCTCGATCTTCACGACCTTGACGCGGAGCTTCTTGCGCTCGGTCTCGGAGACCCCCTTCTCACGGAGCTCCTTCTTGACCGCATCGGCGTTCTTGAGCTGCTTGGCGATCTCGTCGATGTGCTTGAGGACCTTCTCGCCCTTGCGCTCCTCGTCCCTGGGGATGCTCGGCACCACCGGCGCGGCGGGGGCCCCTTCGGCGCCCGGCTCGGCCTCGGCGGCGGCCTCGACCTCCTCCACCTCCTCGACCTCCTCCTCCACGACCGGCTGCTCCTCGCCGGTGTCCTTGATGATCTCGCGGACGCGGATCTTCATCTCCTTGAGCTTCTTGCCTAGATCGATGATCTCGCGGATGGCGATGGAGGAGCCGAGCACCGCGGCCAGGATCTCCTTCTCGCCGGTCTCGATGCGCTTGGCGATCTCCACCTCGCCTTCGCGGGTGAGCAGGGAGACCGACCCCATCTTCCGCAGGTACATGCGGACCGGGTCGTTGGACTTGCCGTAGCCGGCGTCCTCCTCCTCCTCCTCCTTCTTGTCTTCCTTGTCGTCCTTGTCCGGCTCCGGCGGCTTCTCCGGGAGCTTCATCTTGGAGGCGTCGTCCACCACCTCGATGTCATGCTCGCCGAACATCGACATGACATCGTCGATCTGGTCGGAGGCAATGTCGGACGGAAGGGCGTCGTTCACCTCGTCGTAGGTGAGGAAGCCCTTCTCGCGGCCGCGCTCCATGAGCGCCTTCACCTCGGACCGCTCGGTGATGTCGCTCATGTCGTCGGCGGGGGGTTTCTGGCCGTCGTCGTCGTCGGCATCGGCCACCGGGACCGCCGGCTCGTCGCCATCCTCGTCGTCGTCGGCCACCACCGGCGGCGGCGGTCCCTTGCGGAGCTTGACCGGCTTCTCGGCCGGAGCCGGGGCGGCCTTGCCCTTGCCCTTGAGCGGCTTCTCTTCGACCGCCTTGGCCGTCGAGGACTTGCCGGCCTTCTGGGCCGCCTTGGCCACGGGGCGGGGCGCGGTGGCCTTGGCCTTCGCTGCCGGCCTGGCCGGGTGGGCCGCCTTCTTCGCCTTGACCGCCTTGGTGGGCTTCTTCGCCATGTCGCTCGACTCCTTGGACTGCGCTGCTGCTCCGTGATCACTAACCTTGGGCGGTTCGGCTGGCCCGGCCATCCTTCACCTGGGGGGCAAGGGCCCCGTCAGCCGCTGCTCTTCAGCCCCCGCAACCGCTTCTCCAGGTCGGCCCGGCGGCGCATCGCCACCTCGGCCTCGATGCGAAGGTCCTCCGGGACCGACGAGCCGGCCCGGGCCACCTGGGCATTGCAGCGCTCCTGCTGCTCCGCCACCGCCGCGATCGACGCGGTCAGGGCGGCCCGCCGCAGCAGCCGCTCGGCGTCGGCCCGCTCCACCCCACCGGGGCCCACCAGCGCCTCGATGCGACGGCGCAGCGGCTCGGCCGACGCGGCCAGCCGGGCCAGCGCCGCTTCACGCGCCATGGGCCCGCGGATCAGCTCTCGGGCCAGCTCGGCCAGGGGCCCGGCCGGCAAGAGCGCCGGGAGGTGCTCCTCGGCCGCCACCGGCGCCAGGTCCGGGAAGGCGATGAGCAGGCCGAGTGCATCGACCGCGGGCCCAGGCAGCACCGCCTGCACCCGCTGGTGCGAGACCGGTCCCTGGCCCGGACGCTGCGGACGCCGATCACGCCGCCAGCCTCCACCCTCGCCGCGCGGCGCCACCCAGCCGCCCTCGGCGGGAGGCTGGTCGGCCTCGGGCGGTACCTCCTCGACGCGGGCCGGCTTGACCCCGGCCAGCTCCCGGCGCAGCGCCTCGACGTCGAGGTCGAGCTTGCGCGCCACGGCCTCCTCGAAGACGCCGCGCGCCAGCCCCTCGGGTGCCAGCTTGACGAGCGGGGCCAGCTCGGCGACCGCCGCCAGCTTGGCCTCCAGCGCCGCCGTCTTCGGCTCGCGCCCGCAGGTCTTCTCCACGGCCCGGTCGATGAGGAACTGCGAGAGCGGCTGGGCCGCGGCCAGCAGGGCCTCTAGGCCGGCCTTGCCGTGGGCGCGCGCGAAGTCGTCCGGATCCATCTTGGCGTCGCCAGCCGGCAGCAGGGCCACCTTGCCGGCCAGGCCGGACGGGAAGAGCGCGGCCGCGGCCTTGCCGGGCGCGGCCTGCCCGGCGGAGTCGCCGTCGAACAGCACGGTGACCTCGCGGCAGTCGCAGCGCTTCAGCAGCTCCACGTGCTCCGGCGTCAGCGCCGTGCCGCAGACCGCCACGGCGTTCTTCACGCCCGCCTGGTGCAGCCCGATCACGTCGAAGTACCCCTCCACCAGCACCGCGGTCCGCGTCTTGCGGATCGCCTCGCGCGCCAGGTCGAGCCCGTAGAGCACGCGGCTCTTCTTGTAGAGCGGGGTCTCGGGGGTGTTGATGTACTTGGCCCCCTTCTCCTCGCCCATGGCCCTTCCCCCGAAACCGATCACCTGCCCGTCGAGCCCGGCGATGGGGAACATCAACCGCCCCCGGAACCGGTCGTAGCTCCGGCCATCTTCCTTTTCGACCATCAAACCGGCCTTCCGTACCGCCGCCTCGCCGATCCCCTTCTCCTTCAACCGCGGGACCAGGTCTTCCCAGCCCGGAGCCGCCACCCCGAGGCGGAAGGCCTTGACCTGCTCCTCCGCCACGCCCCGCGACGCCAGGTACCCCTGCGCGTCCTTGCCATAGCTGCTGGCGAGCCGGGCCGCCCAGTAGCGGGCCGCGGTGTCGCAGGCGGCCTGGAGCTCGTTCCGCTCCTTGCGCCTGCGCTGCGCCTCGGCCGTCTCCTGCGCGTCCGACTCGGGGATCTCGATCCCCACCTCGGCGGCCAGCTCGCGGACCACCTCGGGGAACTCCTTGCCCTGCAGCTTTTGCAGGAAGGTGAAGACGTTTCCGTACTCGCCGCACCCGTAGCACTTGTAGTGCTTGTCCTCGGTGTAGACGTGAAAGCTCGGCGTGCGCTCCCCGTGGAAAGGACAGCAGCCCTTCCACGTCCGGCCGGCCCGCTTCAGCTCGATGTGCCGGCCGATCAGCGCCACCACGTCTACGCGGGCCTTGATCTCCTCGATGACCTCGTCGGGGATCAGCGTCGCCCCCGTGCGGCTACGTCCCCGAGAGACGGGCCTTCACCAGCTCGGAGACCAGCTTCCCGTCGGCCTTGCCCTGCAGGTCCGGCAGGAGCGCCTTCATCACCGTCCCCATGTCGCGCGGGCCGCTGGCGCCGGTCTTGACGACCGCCGCCTCGACCAGCGCCTTGAGCTCGCCCTCGGAGAGCTGCGCCGGCAGCCAGGCCTGGAGGATGACCAGCTCGGCCTCCTCCTTCTCGACCAGGTCCGGCCGGTGGCCGGCCCGGTACTGCTCGATCGAGTCCTTGTGCCGCTTGATCTCCCCGGAGATCACCAGCAGGACCCCGGCGTCGTCGAGCGGCTTCATGGCCTCGATCTCGCGGTACTTGATGGCGCTCTTGAGCATGCGGACCACGGAGAGCTTCACCGTGTCCTTCTCGCGCATCGACGACTTCAAGTCGGTGTCGAGCTGGTCCTTGAGCGCCATCTGGTCCCCCGGGAGGAGCGGCAGCGGCCGCGCTGCTAGTAGGTCTTCCGCGACTTCTTCATGGCGCGCTTCTTGGCGGCGAGGGCCTTCTTCTTCCGCTTCACGCTCGGCTTCTCGTAGTGCTCGCGCTTGCGGATCTCCGAGAGGATGCCGGCCTTCTCGCACTGCTTCTTGAACCGCTTCATCGCGTTCTCGAAGGATTCGCCTTCCTTGACACGCACTCCGGTCATTCTTCGCCTCGAACCTTTGGGTTGGCTTCGTGAGGGGCTCACGAAAGCGCAAAGCCGGATGCCCTGGGGCACCCGGCTCAAGCGCACGGTGGAACGGGGTGCTTAGAAAGAATTCGCTACTTTGTCAAGGACTTCCGGGCCGCCGGGGGCGGCCGTGGCGGGCCTCCAGCGCCTCGTAGACCTGCGCCGGCGTGACCCCGGCCGAGGCCAGCACCACGAAGAGGTGGTAGACGAGGTCGGCCGCCTCCAGCGTCAGGTGCTCCCGGGTGTCCTGCCCGGCCAGCAGCCCCTGGTGGGCCTCTACGACCTCGTAGGCCTCTTCGATGACCTTGCGGCGGGCCTTGGCCGGGGCGGCGAGGAGCTTGCGGGTGTAGCTCTCGAGCTCGGCCGGGTCGTCGCGCCGGGCTTCGATGGTCTTCCAGAGGGTCGCGAGGATCCGCTCGTCGGCCATGGCATCTCCTGGGTGGTGTGGAAGCAGCTCCGCTCCCCGGTATGGCAGGCCGGCCCGGTCTGCCTGACCACGTAGAGCACGGCGTCGCCGTCGCAGTCCACCGAGACCGAGAGCACCTCCTGGACGTGGCCCGAGGTGTCTCCCTTGCGCCAGAGCGAGCGGCGGCTCCGCGACCAGTAGGTGCCGCGCCCGGTGGCCAGCGTCGCCTGGATTGCCTCGCGGTTGGCCCAGGCCAGCATCAGCACGGTGCCGTCGGCCTCTTGCGCCACCACAGGCACCAGCCCGTGCTCGTCGAAGGCGATGCGCCCGAGCAGCGCCGCCGACTGCTTCGAACCCTTCATGGCCGCACCTCCACGCCGCGCTCCAGCAGGAACCGCTTGGCCTCGCCGACCGTGTGCGTCCCGTCGTGGAAGATCGAGGCGGCCAGCGCGGCGTCGGCGAAGCGCAACCCCTCGGCGAGGTGGTCGAGCGTCCCCACGCCGCCGGAGGCGATGACCGGGATGCGGACCGCCGCGGCCACCCGCTCCAGCAACTCCAGATCGTAGCCGGCCTGGGTGCCGTCTCGGTCCATCGAGGTGAGCAGCAGCTCGCCGGCGCCGCGCTCGGCCACCTCGCGGATCCAGGCCAGCCCCTCGCGCCCGGTCGCCTTCGAGCCGCCGGCCACGTAGACCTCCCACTCGGTGGCCTGCCCTTCGACCCGCGGCCGCCGCTTCACGTCTACCGCCACCACCAGCGCCTGGGCCCCGGCGATGGCCGAGAGCCGGTCGACCAGGCCGGGCTCCTTGACCGCCGAGGAGTTGACGCTCACCTTGTCGGCCCCGGCGCGCAGCAGCGCCACGAAGTCGGCCTCGCTGCGCACCCCGCCGCCCACGGTGAGCGGGGCGAAGACCCGGGCCGCGGTCCGGCTCACCAGGTCGAGGAGCGTGCCGCGGTTCTCCAGCGTGGCGGCGATGTCGAGGTAGGTGATCTCGTCGGCCCCCTGCGCGTCGTAGCGCGCCGCCGCCTCGACCGGATCGCCGGCGTCGCGGAGGTTCTGGAACCTGACGCCCTTGACGACGCGCCCGTCCTTCACGTCGAGACAGGGGATGATCCGCTTGGCCGGCACGACTATCCCTGCCCATTCGCCAGCGCCACGGCGTCGCCGAGCTTGAAGCGCCCCTCGTAGAGCGCCTTGCCGACGATGACCCCGGCCAGGCCGGCTGCCAGGCAGGCCCGGATGTCCTCGAGGCTGGCCACCCCGCCCGAGGCGACCACCGCCACCCCGGCCTCGGCCTGCAGCGCTGCCGCGCCGGCCGCGTCGACGCCGGTGAACATGCCGTCGCGGGCCACGTCGGTGTACTCGACCAGCGTCACCCCGGCCTCCTTGACCCGCCGCGCCACCTCGGCCGCCTTGAGCCCCGAGCCCTCCAGCCAGCCGGCCACCTTCACCTCGCCGTTGCGCGCGTCGATGCCGCAGCGGACCTGGCCGGGGAACTTCTCGCAGGCCTGGCGTACCAGGTCGAGCCGCTCCACCGCTGCGGTGCCGAGCACCACCGCCGCGACCCCGAGCCTGAGCACCTTCTCGATGTCGACCAGGGTCCGGAGGCCCCCGCCCAGCTCGATCTGGAGCCCCTTCACCGCGCAGAGCTCGGCCACCGTGGAGAGGTTGACCGGCCAGCCGGCCCTGGCCCCGTCGAGATCGACGACGTGGAGCAGCGTGGCCCCGGCGGCGGCGAATTTGGCCGCTTCTTCCGCCGGATGGCGCGAGTAGACCTGCTTGGTGGCGAAGTCGCCCTTCTGCAGGCGCACCACCTCGCCGCTCATCAGATCGATTGCGGGGATCACGAGCACTCAGTTCTCCATGAAGCGCTTCAGGAAGGCGAGCCCGGCCTGCTGGCTCTTCTCCGGGTGGAACTGGACGGCGAAGAGGTTGCCGCGCGCCAGCCCGGCGCAGAAGGGGCGGCCGTGGGTGGCGGTGAGCTGCGTGCCGGGGGCGTCGGCCGGGGCGGCGTAGCTGTGGGCGAAGTAGACGTACTCGCCGGCCAGCGGCGCGAAGAGCGGGTGGAGGTCGCCGGCGGCCGCCAGCCTCGACCAGCCGATGTGCGGCAGCCTCACCTCGGGCGGGAGCTTGCGCACCTTGCCGGGGACCAGATCGAGCCCGCGGGCCCCGCCCGCCTCCTCGCCGTCGGTGAAGAGGATCTGCAGGCCGACACAGATGCCGAGCACCGGGGAGCCGCGGGCGATCACCTCGCGGAGCGCCGCCTCGACGCCGCTCTGCCGCATGGCCTCGGCGCAGGCCGGCATGGCCCCCTGCCCCGGCACCACCACCCGGGCGGCGGAGCGCACCTCGGCCGGATCCCGGGTCACCACCACCCGGCCGCCGACCTCGCGCAGCGCGTTCTCGACCGAGCGCAGGTTGCCGGCGCCGTAGTCGACGAGCGCGACGGTGCCGGTCACGGCACGACTCCCGGTGCTCCGTCGATCACAGCACGCCCTTGGTCGACGCCAGCGCCGTCCCCTCGCGCACCGTGGCGGCGCGCAGCGCGCGGGCCACCGCCTTGAAGGTGGCCTCGACGATGTGGTGGAGGTTGCGGCCTTGGCGCACGTTGACGTGGAGGCAGACCCGGGCGTGGTTGCAGAAGGCCTGCAGGAAGTCCTGGGTCAGGTCTACGTCGTAGCCGCCGATGAACTTCTTGCCGCTGGGGAGCTTGGCGTTGAAGGTCAGGTGCGGGCGGCCGGAGAGGTCGATGACCGCCTCGACCAGCGCCTCGTCGAGCGGCACCACGGCGTGGCCGTAGCGGGCCAGCCCGGCCTTGTCGCCGAGCGCCTCGCGGAGCGCCTCCCCGATGGCGATGCCGACGTCCTCGACTGTGTGGTGGGCGTCAACCTCGAGGTCGCCGCGCGCCTTGACGTCGAGGGCCAGCCCGCCGTGGCGGGAGAGCTGCGCCAGCATGTGGTCGAAGAAGGGCAGTCCGGTGTCGGTGCGGCAGGCGCCGCCGCCGAGCGCCAGCGCCACCGCGATGTCGGTCTCCTTGGTCTTGCGGGCGATCCGCGCCTGCCCCGGCTTCGACTTCGTCTTCCTGGCCGCCATCAGTTCCTCCCCCGGCGCTTCGACCTCGACGACCTGGCCTTCGACCGCGACGGCTGCTTCGACTGCGGCTTCGGCCGCCTCGATCCCTGCGGCCGCCTGGCGGGCGCCGTCCGCTTCGCCGCCGCCCGCGGTGCCCGCACCTTCATCCCCTCGACCCGCGCCTGGACCGCACGCCAGTGGCCAAGCAGCCCCTCGGCGCCGGCCAGCGCCTCGACCGCCGGCGCCACCGCCGCCAGTGCGGCCGGCGTGAACTCGATGACGCTCTGGCGCCGCCGGAAGGTGGCCACCGAGAGCGGCGAGGCGAAGCGGGCGGTGCCGGCGGTGGGGAGCACGTGGCTCGGGCCGGCCAGGTAGTCGCCCACCGCCTCCGGCGTCGAGGCCCCGACGAAGACGGCGCCAGCGCGGGTCAGCTTCGGCACCAGCGAGCGGGCGGCGGCGGCGTGCACCGCGAGGTGCTCCGGCGCGAACTGGTCGGCCAGCTTGACCGCCTCGGCCAGCGTCCGCGTCACCACCAGCGCGCCCCGCTCGGCGATCGACCGGCCAGCGATCTCCTTGCGCGGCAGGTCGGCAAGCTGCCTGGCCACCTCGGCCTTGACGGCGGCGGCCAGCGCCTTCGAGGGCGTCACCAGCACCGCCACGGCGCGGACGTCGTGCTCGGCCTGGGCCAGGAGGTCGCTGGCCACCTCGGCGGGCGAGGCCCCGGCGTCGGCCAGCACCAGGATCTCGCTCGGGCCGGCGATCATGTCGATGTCTACCTGGCCGAAGACCAGCCGCTTGGCGGCCGCCACGTAAGCGTTCCCCGGGCCGCAGATCTTGTCTACGGCCGGCACCGTGGCGGTGCCGTAGGCCAGCGCCGCCACCGCCTGCGCCCCGCCCACCTTGAAGAGGCGCGAGACGCCGGCCACGTGGCAGGCGGCCAGCGTCCAGCCGTCGACGGCGCCGGTGGCGAAGAGGCCGGGCGTGGTCACCACCACCTCGCCGACGCCCGCGACTCGGGCCGGGATGGCGGTCATCAGCACCGAGGAGGGGTAGCGGGCGGTGCCACCCGGCACGTAGAGCCCGACCCGGGCCAGGGGGTAGGTGAGCTGCGCTAGCCGGGCGCCGAGCCTGTCGGTGAACTCGGGCACCTCGGCGTCGCGCTCGCGCTCGTGGAAGGCGCGGACCCGGTCTGCGGCCAGCTGGAGCGCCCTGCGCCCGGCCTCGGGCAGGCCGCGCCAGGCGGCGGCGAAGTCGG
>JANPOM010000286.1:0-4700 GCA_031427995.1 Anaeromyxobacter sp.
GCCACGTTGGCGGCGTACTGATCGGGCGAGAGCATCTGCTCCAGCAGCGCGCCGAGCTGCACCTCGCCCCAGGTGCCGCGCGTCTTGACGTTGGTGAGCACCTTCTTCAGGTCGCCGACGCCGGTGGCCAGCGCCTGCATCTCGCCCAGCCCGCGCTGCACCTGCTCGAGCTGCCCCTGCACCAGCTTGAAGGACTCGCCGAGCCGCTTCTCCAGCGTCCCCTGCAGCTTCTCGTCGACCGTCTGCCGCATCAGCTCCAGCTTCTCGGAGTTCTCCTTCTGCAGGCCGGCCAGCCGCAGCTCCAGCGCCTCGCGCAGCGCCTCGAGCCGCTTGGCGTTGGAGTCGGTCAGCTGCTGCAGGCGGCCCCCGAAACCGTCCAGCGCCTCGCGCTGCAGCCGGGCCATCTCCACCAGCTGGGCCCGCACCTCGTCGCGCTGCCGCTGGGCCTCGGCCGCGGTCAGCTCTCGCTGCCGCCCGGCGTCGGCCGAGGTCGCCTCGCGCTGGCGTTGCGCCTCCTCGGCCGCCTCGCCGCGCCCGGTGCGCAGGTCCTCGCGCAGGCCGCGCTCCAGCTTCTCGATGCTCCGATCCAGCCCGTCGAGCCGCTCCAGCAGCGCGGCGCGCACCCGGCCGGCGAGGCGGGCCGGGACCAGGACGATGACGGCCGCGGCCGTGGCGACGATGGCGGCGAGGAGGATGACGGTGGAGAGGTCCATGTGGCTCCAGTGTATCGAGGGGTCGGACACTGGGGAGGCTCGATGCGGCACACGCCTTCCGATGAACCTGAGTCGGTTCGTGCGCACGAACTCGGATTGACCCACCCCGGCCGGGTCGCCGATCGGCACGGTGGCTGGGTGGCCGTGCCTACACCGCCGGCTGCGGCAGCTTCCCGTCCACGAGGAAGGCGGGGCGCGGGAAGAGGACCCGCTCCACGGCACCGACGCCCTGCCGGCGGTACTCGACCTCTTCCTGCGCCGTGACCGTGCACTGCCAGTTCTGGGCGGGGCGGAGCGGGGTCCTGGCGGCGAAGGCGGCTGGCGTGAAGAGCCCGAGGCAGGCGCCGCCCTTCGGGCAGCGCGCCGAGTGGAAGCGCACCGCCTCGATGCCGTCCCCACGCATCTCGGCCCCCAGTTGCTGCGACTCGGCGTAGGAGCTCTTCGAGGCGAGCCGCTCCCGGTGGGCCTCGAACGGCGGCCGGGTCAGGTCGATGGCGCGCCCGGTCTCGACGCGGGCGCGGAAGGCGGTCACCGCGAGGGTGTTGGGGAGCAGCGCGGCGGTGGTGCCGGCGAAGAAGACCCTCCGGTAGTAGGCGTACTCGGCCTGCGCGGTCTCGAGCTGTTCGGCGCCGTACCAGAGGCCGAGCTCGTGCCGGGCGCCGAAGCGCGAGCCGTGGCGGAGCGGCGGGTACCGGAACGGCGTGAAGAGCAGGTGGTGGAGCCCGGCGAACTCGGGCCCCTTCGGCAGCGGCGGCTTGGAGTCGTCGAGCAGCTCCTCGAGCAGGTCGTGCTCGGCCGCCGAGTCGACCAGGTGGCGGGTCGAGAGCAGGTGCTGCCCCTCGACTACGCGCCAGGGGCGGCACTCGATCCGGGTGGACCAGTGCCTCGACCCAGGCATACTGACCACTGCGAGCGCCGATCCTCTCGCTGCGGCAGGCGGCCTCGTCGGTCCGCTGCTCAGCGTAGATCTACTACGCTTCCGCTGCTCCCTCCTCGGGCGCCAGCCTCGCTTCGGTCTCGGCGCTCTCGTCGGGTCATCATGCCTGGGTCGGGGCACTAGTTCTTCCCGCGCATCGCGTCCAGATACCGGGTGACATGGACCAGCCCTTCGACGGAGGCGATGAGGGCGGCCGGGGCCTGGCCGAGGTGGCGGTTGTCGGCGTGCAGCCACTTCCGGCAGCTCTCGGCGTCGCCGAGCAGGGCGTCGAGGCTCCGGTACATGCGCAGGAATAGGATGGCCAGCTGCCCCTCCTTGGCCCCGGGTCCGATGGTCCGGCGACCGCCACCCAGCCGCGAGATCGAGGCGCCGCTGACGCCGAGGATGGCCCCGAGGGCCGCGTCGGTCAGGCCGAGCTGCTTGGCGGCCCGCAGCGTCGCCTTGGTGAGGACGGCGCCGGGCGTGATGGCGCGGGCGGCGCGGGCGCGGGCTTGGGTGGTCATCGGAGCTC
Source organism: Anaeromyxobacter sp. (assembly GCA_031427995.1). Taxonomy (GTDB): domain Bacteria; phylum Myxococcota; class Myxococcia; order Myxococcales; family Anaeromyxobacteraceae; genus JADKCZ01. Next base: position 2,162 of record JANPOM010000286.1, read on the forward strand.
CCTGGCGGTTCGACTTCAGTTGAAAGAATAGGCGCATCATCTTTCTGGTGCAACCCGGTCTTCCGGCACCCCGCAGGGCTCGCCTGGGGGAGCCGGACCCGTCCAGCGCCAGGGGACTGGCCCGGCTACCGCCGCTCCAGCCGCAGCAGCCGGACGCCACCACGCGACGGCGCGGCCAGGCCGGCTCGGCGAGATCGGTAGGGGCGCTGGCGGGCGGTGCGGACATGTGGGAGACCCACTCTCCTTGGACGCTGGCGGGCGCAGGGGGACGGAGACGGGCCTCGTCAGGGCGCTGGGCGCGCCCCGCGGGCCAATTGACCCACACACGGGCGGCCCGTCGTCCTATGCTCTCCGTAGGGGCTGGCGATGCGGCTTCTCCGGCTCCATCCCAGCGCACCTCCCCGGAGCCTCATGCCCGCACGCACCGCCCGCCTCCTCCTCGCCGCGCTGGCCCTGCTCCTCGCCGCCCCCGCCCCCGCCAGGGCCCGAGTGCTCCCGCCCGACGGCCCCGGCCTGGAACTCGGCCTGCGGGTCGGCTACGAGGTGCCGACCGGGACGATGGTGAGGAGCACCCGGATCGACATGAGCCACGTCGTGGCCAATGCGGTGCCGATCTGGGCCGAGGTGGGGTGGCGGTTCGACCGGAACCTGAGCGTCAGCGCCAGCTACCAGGCCGGGTTCGGCTTCGTCGACCGCTGCGACCTCGGGGCGACCTGCCAGGTCCGCGACGACCGGCTGGCGGTCCACGGCACCTACCGCTTCGAGGTCGACGGATCGGCCCAGCCCTGGCTGTCGGCGGGGGCCGGCTACGAGTGGCTCCGCCTGGTCGAGCGCGGCAGCTACCAGGCCGACATCACCGTGAAGGGCGCGGTGCTGGCCGACCTGCAGGCCGGGCTCGACTTCGTCCCCGGTCGCGGCTGGGTGTTCGGCCCCTTCCTCTCCTTCGCGTTCGGCCGCTTCTCATCGGCCAGCGGAACGTTCATGGGCCAGGCCGGCTCCGTCACCTATCCCGCCTCGAACCAGAGCCGGCACCACTGGTCGCAGTTCGGGTTCCGCACGCTCTACTGCTTCTGAGCCTCCTGGTCCGGTGGCCGATCCGGTGGTGAGGCAGGGCCTCGGTCCGGAGCGGCGGCGCGCCCCACCCACCGCCGCATGGTCGCCATCGTCTCTTCCAGCCAGCGGAGCCGCTCGGCGGGGGTGAGGCGAGTCCCGAGGGCCTGGGCCTGGGCGCTGCGGTGCTCGGCCCAGCCTCGCGGCCAGCTGGCCGACTCGTCGCACTTCCCGGTCAAGGAGCCCGTCCAGCCGAGGCGACGACTTCCAAGGCATCGACGTCGGCGCTGGTTCGCAGGTGACCGTGCAGGACCACCGCGACGCCGCCGACCACGAGGTAGCGCACCCCGGTTGCGTTGAGCGCCGACAGCACCTGTTCGATGGGATGCGCCGTCACGTGGCGATCCTATCGCGTTCCTGGCGGATCAGGTGTACCTCCGCCCGTCCACCGTGTCCGGCACCAGCCAGCGCTTCAGCTCGGCGTGGTAGACGCTTGAGCTATCAACCCGGCGGGCCCGCGTCCCCGGCGGCGTCAGCGCGTGAACCAGGCCCAGGTGGCGCCAGCCGCCAGGAGCGCCCCGAGCAGCCGCCAGCCCCACGGGCTCCTGACCGAGGCGATCTCGGCGCTGGTGAAGGGGACCAGGTCGCCGGTGCCTAGCTGCATCGTGCCCGTCGGGACGGCCGCCGCCAGCGCCCGCTCCTCGAGCAGGGCGCCGAGCCGCTTCTCCGGGCGCACCTCGCCGAGGAGGCGGCCGGCGATGGACTTCAGCTCCCTGGCGAGCATGGCGGCGGTCTCCCAGCGGCGATCGGGGCGCCGCTCCATGCAGCGTTCGATGGCCTTCGCGAGCCGGCGCGGGACGGCCGGGGCGATGGAGCGGACCGGGTTGAGCCGCCCCTTGCGAACGGCGGCGAAGAGCTCCTGGTAGTCGACCCCGTCGAAGGGGCGCCGGCCGGTGGCCAGCTCGTAGAGCGTGACCCCCAGCGACCAGATGTCGCTGCGCTCGTCCTCCCCGTCGCCGCCCAGCACCTCGGGGGCGATGTAGTAGGGCGTGCCGACCACGGTGCCGGTCCGGGTCAGGTCGCTGGCCATCGGGTCCTTGACGATGCCGAAGTCCATCACCTTGACCGCGCCCTTGCGCGAGATCATCACGTTCCCCGGCTTCAGATCCCGGTGCAGCAGCGAGTGCTCGTGGATGCACTCGAGCGCGTCGGCCACGGCCGCCCCGACCGCGGCCACGCAGTCCGGGGGGAGCGAACCGCCGGCCAGCAGCTGGGAGAGATCCACTCCATCGACGAACTCGGTGATGAGGTAGAAGGCGTCGTCCTTCTCCACGAAGTCGTGGATGGCGATGATGCCGGCGTGGTGGATCTGGGCATAGGCGCGCCCCTCGCGGCGGAAGCGCTCCGCCAGCTCCTCGGAGCGGGCCGAGGGCGCGTCGAGCTGCTTGACCGCCACCTTGCGGTCGAGCGCCTCCTGGTAGGCCTCGTA
>JANPOM010000287.1:0-6561 GCA_031427995.1 Anaeromyxobacter sp.
CCCATCTTCAACACCTTCCACTTCGGCGGCTACATCGAGTGGCGCACCAACCGGATGACCTTCCAGGACGGCCGCGGCCTGATCGTCCCGGGCGACGAGGACGCCTCGGTGAGCGGGCCGCAGAACTACGGCCTCTTCCACGGCCTCGACCAGAAGTACCGCTTCGAGGCGCTGGTCGTGAACTACCCGCAGCCCGACCCGGCCACCGCCGCTTCGCTCGCCTCCTCCAGCCCCGACGCCGACTGGGGCGCCGACCGCCGTTTCTGGGCCCTGGTGGCCTTCGACGACGGCGGCCTGCTCTACCTGCGCCGCGGCGGCCGCCATGCCCACCTCATCGAGCGCGACGAGTTCAAGCTGGTCCGGCCGGCCAACACCTACCTGAGCGTCCCGCGCGACCAGTCCAGCCAGTTCCTCGTCGAGCTGCGGCGCAGCGTGGCCGCCGCGCCCGGCTGCGTCCGCTGCCGCCAGCTGCTCGGCGCCACCGCCGCCACCATCGGCGCCTGGGACGAGGCCTGGAACGCCGTCAAGCCGCTGCTGGCCAAGCCGGACCTGGAGCGCTCCGGCGCCATGCTGGTCGGGGCCCAGGCCGCCGAGGGGCTGGGCCAGCTCGACGACGCCGCCGCCATCTACCGGCAGCTGATCGGGTTCGGTCAGGAGGTCGGCTCGTCGCGCCGGGCGCTGGCCCGGCTGGCCCTCCGGCGCAACGACGTCAACGGGGCGCTCCGGTTGCTGGCGCCTTCCTTGGAGAGCGGCGGGGTCGATCCGGCCGACGTGGCCCTGGCCATCGAGCTGCTGCGCGCCGCCAACCGGACCGAGGAGGCGGCGGCCTGGACCACGCGCCAGCAGCGGCTCCAGACCGAGCGGATGGCGGTCCAGTACCAGGACAAGGGGCTGGCCGCCGTCAGCCAGGGGAACCCGCAGTCCGCCATCACCTGGTACGAGGCCGCGCTGTCGGTGAACGAGACCCCGCAGGTCCGCAACAACCTCGGAAAGGTCTACTACGACCTCGGCCGCTACGCCGACGCCGAGGCCCAGTACCGTCGGGCCATCGCGGTCGGTCCGACCTACGGCCCCGGCTGGTACGGGCTGGGCGAGGTGCTGGCGGCCCGCGGAGACAAGGCCGGCGCCGCCGCCGCCTTCCGGCGCTACATGGAGATCGAGCCCTCCGGCTTCTGGTCGGCCAAGGCCAAGCAGGCCATCGACCGGCTGGAGCGGCGCTGAGCCAAGCGCCACCTCGCTAACGCACCGCCTCCGCTGGGCGGTCCCGAACGAGTTGAGCTGTCCGACCCGTTGTGCTATATCATCCGTGATATGCAGGTTCTCTGGTACCGCACCCCGTCCGGCAACGACCCCGTCAAGAAGTACCTCCTCGACTAGTAAGCCTCAAGCCTCAGCAGCAGCAGTCAAACGCAGCCTTTTCGCAGTACAGCCTTAAACATGGCCAAGACGACCACAGAGACCAAGAAGCCGAGCAAGAAGACCAACCCGTACATCAGCACCGGGACCATCAGCGACCTCATCTCGGAGCGAGCCGCAAAGGACGTCGAGTTCGCCGTCGCCTACAACCGCGCCAGCGCTCGTCGAGCGCTCGCCCACGCCATCCGCACGGCGCGGCAGAAGCGCTCCATCACCCAGGAGGTGCTGGCCCGCGCAGTCGGCACGCGGCAGCCCAACATCGCCCGTCTCGAAGCCGGACTCGGCGAGCCGGGGCTGGAGCAGCTCAGCCGTATCGCCACGGCTCTCCACCTGGTGCTCGATATCCGCTTCATCGCGCCGCCGCGGGCCTCCGCCCGCTAGGAGCCTGTCGGATTAATCCGTAAGTAACCGGAATCTCCGGCCTTCAGGCCGGAGAGGACGTCATTTGTGCCGCGGGTGACAGCGCAGGCAGAGTTCGCTGAAGGGCAAGCGCAGCCCGGCCCGGTTCCGCTTCAGGTCGTGCGGATCGTGGCAGGTGTGGCAGGCCACCAGGCCCCCTTCCAGCAGCGGCAGGTCCTTGGCCGGGGTCGTCTGCACCACCTCGACCGGGTGGTTGGCGTGGCCGAAGGCGTGGCAGCTCACGCAGAGCGAGATGGCGCCGCTGGTGAGCCCTCCCCGGCCGGGCAGGTGGCAGCGCTGGCAGAGCGGCTTGCCGAGGTAGGCGTGCGGGTTGCGGACCGCCGCCACCTCCGGCTCGGGATACGGGGTGAACTCGACGAAAGGGCGGCGTGGGCCGAAGAGCCCGGCGCAGCCGGCTCCCAGCGCTGCCAGCAGCCCCGCCACCGCCAGGACGCGCCGCACTAGCCGGCCTTGCGGCTCGAACCCGGTCCACCGGCCACCGGCCCGGTGATGGGGCCGAGCTCGGCCAGCATGGCGCGGACCGACTCCGGCATCTCGGCGCCAGCCGCCATGTGCTTCATCTCGTGGCCGAGGTAGCTCTTCTCGATGAGCAGCTTGAGGACGCTCACCATGAAGGTCCGCTTCTCGGGGGTGAGCTTGTGGAGGTTCTTGAACTTGTCGTGGAAGAAGTGGCCGGTGGCGCGGTGGAGCTCCTTCTGGACCTCCTCCATCGTCATGTTGTTCGGCTTCATGACCGGCTCGACCAGGTTGTAGCGCCGGTAGTCGCGGGTGGCGACGTGCGAGTCGAGCTCGCCGGCGATCTCGGAGTAAGGCCACGGCGTCAGCGCCAGGAAGAAGGCCATGTCCGGCGCGTACCACTTGGCCAGCTCGACGGTCTTGCGAATCGAGGCGGCCGTCTCGTCGGGCGTGCCGAGCACGAAGGAGGTCTCGCTCACCATGCCGTGCTGGTTGATGAGATCGATGGCCTTCTTCGACTCGTGGACCTTGATGTCCTTGTGGTACATGTCGAGCGTCGACTGGTTGGTGGACTCGACGCCCACGTAGATGTGGCTGATGCCGGCCTCGACGTACTTCCCCAGGATGCGCTCGTCGCGGATGACGTCGTCGACCCTGGTCTCCATCAGGATCTCCATGCCGACCCGCCGCTCGATCATCAGATCGAGGACCGCCTCCCAGCGGGCCCCGTCGGAGGTGGGCGTCTCGTCGGAGAACATGGTGACGGCCACGTTGTAGGTGTCGCGCAGGTGCTCCAACTCGGAGACCACCTTGAGCGGATCCCGGCCGCGCCAGGTACGCCCCCAGAACTTCTGCTGCGAGCAGAAGCTGCAGCGCGATGAGCAGCCACGCGACGAGTTGGCGATGGCGAGGCGGCCGTGCGGCCGGGGCCGGTAGTAGTAGAGCGGCCAGTCGATGAGGTCCCAGGCCGGGGCCACGAAGTCGATGTCGGCGAGGAGCGCGCGCGCGCCGTTGCTGACCGGGTGGCCGTCCTTGCGCCAGGCCAGCCCGTCGATCTTCTCCCAGCCCTCGCCAGCCTCCATGGCCTGGAGCAACTCGATGACGGTCACCTCGCCCTCGCCGCGGACCACGTAGTCTACGTTCGGGTCGTCGCGGAGGATCTGCTCCCAGAGGTAGGTGGCGTGGACGTTCCCCATCACCGTCTTGACGGCCGGATCCCAGGCCTTGGCGGTGGCGCAGATGACGCGGCAGTCGGGCTCGGTGGCGGTGATGGCGGTGGTGGCCACCAGGTCGGGCTTGAAGGACTCGATCTTCTTGCGGATGTCGTCGTGCGACGCGAAGAGGCTCATGGCGTCGTAGATCTCGACCTCGGCGCCGGCCTTGCGCGCCGCGGCGGCCAGATACGCGAAGTTGAGCGGCATCCAGACGCCGGCCGACTCGACCACGCCAGAGTGATAGGGCGAGGTGATGAGCAGGACGCGAGGGCGGCGGGCGGTCGGCATGATGAACTCCTCGGGATACAGACCCCGCTGGGACGGGGACGCTCACTTTACCATGTTCGGCTCCGGCGGCCACCCGCCCGGCGCTAAAAGAACGCTGTCCTTACGCCTACATCCAGCCAATCGTTGCTTGCGGTCAAGGGTGCTCGGCCGGCGCCTCGTGGTAGTGTCCGCACCCTGATGCGGGATCGCCTGACCATCCTCAACGCCTTCATCCACGACGTCGCCACCGGCACCTGGATCGGCACCCTGATCCTGCTCACCATGCTCCACCGCGAGACCCAGCGCCCCGTCTGGCTCCTCGCCGGCGAGCTGGTGGGAGGGCTGGAGCGCCAGTTCCTCGTCGTCACCTGGGTGAGCCTCGGGGTCATCATGGCCACCGGGGTGGTGCGCATGGTGACCTGGAAGGTCTTCGGCTGGACCGGCGACATGGAGAAGAGCCGCATCCAGCTGCTCAAGGTGAAGCACGCCCTGCTCGGCGTGGTCTTCGCGGCCGGCACCGTCTACCAGTATTTCCTGGTGTACTAGCGACCCGACGCCATGCCCCGAGTACCCTCGGGGCGACTACAGCGCCGGGCCTCGCCCCCGGGGAGCGCCCCACACCGCGAGAATCATCACTGCATCGTCCTCGCGATTCACCTCGTAGTAGACGTGCTGCTGCGCTCGCGGCAGCAGTAACCGGCGCACCAGAACGCCTTGCCGTTCAGTGTAGGGGATTCCCACGTATGGCGTCTCCGCCAGCAGTGCCCGTGCCTCCGCAAGCTCACGAGCGAAGAGGCCGCGTGCGTCCGCCCGGTTCTCCCGCCACCATCGGTCGATGCGGTTGGCCTGCTGGCTTGCTGGAGCGGTGAGCCGTGTCTTCACTGCCTCGCCAGGAGTTCGGAGATGACCTCTTCGGCCTCGACGTGGTCACCAGAACGTACCGCCGCGATGCCGGCATCCAGTGCGGCATCCAGGCGCTCGCGCTCCTCGGGCTCGAAGCCTTCATCCTCGACGATGGTGAGTTCCACCGAGCTGCCTTCGGGCAACTCGGTCGGCTCGTCTAGAACGAGCCTGCCAGCCCTGACGTGTGCCTTGAGCGCCTTCATGCGCCGGCATGTTACTGCATCTCGTGAGGGTTCGCTCCACCGTTCAGTGTGGTCTGCCGCGCGACGCCCTACGGGCTCCTGACTAGTAGGTGCCGCCGACCGTGTAGCCCCCCATGTTGTTATTGCAGGAGGTGTACCTGGTGCCCGGAGTGGAGCAGGACGGGCCGTAGGTGGAGCCACCGATCCTGACCGGTTGGTGGTTGGCCAAGGTCGTCGTGTTGCGGATGAAGGCGTAGGGCCTGGCCTCGACCTGCGCCGGGGTGCCCGTGGAGGTCCCAGCCCACCGGCCCGACTTGGTGCCCGCGGTCGGCAGCACGTTCACGCCATGGACGTCCTGCGCCCGAACCGGCCGGACGGCGCCAGCCGCGACCGTCGTCGCGTAGAGGCTGGAGTGGCAGGCATTGCACCCGTACCTGAGGAAGGCGATCATCCCGCCGTCCGTGCCGCTCGTGAAGGCCGAGTTGGTACCGTGGTTGTCCACTGTGCTGGTGGTGTAGCCCGCGTGGCAGACCTTGCAGAGCGTCGCTTCGTTGGTGTTGGCAACGGGCGTGCCGGCGGTCGTAGCATTGCCACGCAGTGTGGTCGCTCCACCGTGCGCCGTGACCGTCATGGTCAGGGTGCCGGCGGCGCCGGTGCCGGCATGGCAGTCCCAGCAGGAGATCCTCCAGCCCCAACTGGTGGCGTTCGCCGTCGCGCCCCGGCTCACCGTCGCGGCATTCCACGGGGCCACCATGCGGGTCAGCTTGGAGTACCAGTTGTTCTGCTGGCCCAGGACCGGGTGGTAGGAGGAGTTGCCCGGGGCGAAGGAGTCGGCGACGTTGGTGACGCAGCCGTTGGTCCCGGCCGCGCAGGCGGTGAGGCCGGTCCCGCCGTTGTAGCCGGTCCCGAGGATGTTGGTGTTGAAGGGTTTCCCCGCCGTTCCGCCGGTCACCCGCGCCAGCGTGCTCCCCGCGCCGCCCGCGTCGTGGCACTTGAGGCACTGGTTGATCATGATGGCCTGGACCGCCGGCTCCAGGGTGGTGCTGCCCAGGTTGCGGCTGAACTGCGTGAAGGCCGGCGAGCCGGCCGCGGGGGCGTAGGAGCCAGCGTTGGTGGACTGGCCGACCGGCGCGGCCGTGAAGGCCACGTTGGTGATCTCGGTACCGAGGTCGGGGTCCCTCAGGTTGATCGCCCCGCCGGGGGTGCCCTGGTGGAAGGCGGTCCTGTTACCTGTCGCCGCGTCACCTTCCATGTGGCAGACGCCGCAGTCGAAGTTGGTGACCACGGTGTTGGCGGGCACCCCGCCGCTGGAGGATCGCTTGTGCGACCAGACGTTCTTGAACTCCGGGACGATGGCGCGCCGAGTCCCCTGCGTCCCGGTGTGGCAGCTGATGCAGTCCCCGCCGCCGTCGAGCGCGCCGTTGATGTGGGCCAGCGCATTGACCTCGGCGATGGTGCTGCCGGCCCCCGGCGCGTTGGCGTAGCCGGGATGGCAACCGCTGCAGGCGGTGTCAGCCGGGTGGCTCCCGGCCGGCGGCAGCCCGTGGCAAGAGCCGCAGACCACCGTCGAGGACGCGCCGGTCCAGCTCGGCGTGGCGTTGGTACCGTTGGTGAAGTTGCCGTGGCAGTAAGTCGAGGCGCAGGTCCCGCCGGTGGTGCCGCCGGCGAAGGTGTTGGAGCCGGCGTAGGACGGGCTCACCGGC
>JANPOM010000288.1:0-3143 GCA_031427995.1 Anaeromyxobacter sp.
TCTCCAGGTAGTCGAGCTTCTCCGTCAGCCCCTGGAAGTCGCCGATGCCGTCGCCGTTGCCGTCGTGGAACGCCTTGACGTGCGTCTCGTAGATGACCGCGTCCTTGTACCAGAGCGGATCGAGGGTGGTCCTGGTGGTCATGCGGCTCCTCGCCGCCAATCCCACGCTCCCGGCGCCGCCTCGTCAAGGGCGTAGGCCCGGGGCGCGGCACTACCATCCGACGGCGGCGTAGGCCGGGAGAATCCCCGCCAGGCGGCGGAGGCCCTTCCTGTCGGCCGGCAGGAGAATCCGAATCATGGCTCCTTCCCGAGTGCCTCCTTTGCGGGGATTGAGATGCCTGCTGAGACCGACTCCAAGCGGATTCGCCTCCTCCTGATCAGGAGGGCCAGCACCGGCGGAGTGATCAAGGTGGTGAGCATCACCATGATCACGAAGACCGAGAACTGCGTTTCGTTGATGACGCCCAGCTTCTTGCCCACCACGGCGAAGATGAGCCCCACCTCGCCGCGAGGGACCATGGCCCAGCCCACCATCCACCGGTCCACCGGACCGGCCACGGCGCCAGAGGCGAGCTTCCCGACCACCGCGAGCGCCGTCACCGCCAGCGCGGTGACCACCACCGAGGGGTCCGCCAGGGTGCTCAGGTTCACCTGCATGCCGGTGTAGACGAAGAAGAGGGGAACCAGCAGGTGTCCGACCGGCTCGACCAGCGACTGGAGGTGGTGGCTGGCGCTGTGACCCAGGACCTCGTCCACCCGATGGCGCATCTCCGGGCTGGCCGAGGCCACCGCGCTGCGAATCGACCCGTGCAGCTCGGGTGCCGGGAAGTCGCGGAAGGTCACCTCGTCCAGGATCAGTCCGGCCGCGAAGGCGCCCACGATGGGGGCGAGGCCGATGGCGTTGGCCAGGAACGCCAGCACCATGCAGAAGGAGATGGCGAGGGTGAACTTCATGGAGGCGCTGGCCTGGACCCAGGAGAAGAGCCGGCTGAGCGCCGGCGCCAGGCGGTGCCCGACGACCACGGCACCGCCCAGGAAGAGGACCGACTTCCCCACCACCCAGGCGATCTCACCTGGCCCGACCGAGCCGGTCGTCACCACGGCCGAGACGGCCGCCAGGATCATGAGGCCGATGACGTCATCGATGATGGCCGCCCCGATGACGATCTGTGCCTCTGGCGAGCGCAAGAAGGAGAGGTCCTTGAAGACACGCGCGGTGATGCCCACGCTGGTCGCGGTCAGGGTCGCGCCGAAGAACAGGTAGGTTCCGGTGGAATGGCCTGGATAGAGGAGCGGACCGACCAAGCCGGTCCCGAGCGCGAAGGGCACGACCACCCCGACCAGCGCCACCAGGAGGGCCCGTGCGCCCACTCGCCGGAGCTCCTGGATGTTGCTCTCCAGGCCGATCTGGAAGAGCAGGATCACCACCCCGAGCTCGGCCAGGAAGGCCACATACTGGTCGTGCCTGATGGGCTCTACCAGGCCAATCCCGACCAGGGCCAGGTTACCGACCACGACCCCGGCCAGGAGTTCGCCGAGCACGCCGGGGAGGCCGAATCGCTCCACCAATCCGCTGACCTTGGCCAGCAGCAGGAGCAGCGGGATCCAGAGGAGCGAGCTTGCGAACCCTCCGGAGCCAGAGGCCGCGGCGACCGCCGGAACCGTGACCAGCAGGGCGAGCAGCGTCCAGAGCAGACCGCTTCCCCCGAAGAGGCTACGCGAACGCACTATGGCTCGCGGCGCGGTGAGTGCGAGGCACGATGGATGAATAGAGCGTGGCAGGAATCTGAACACGGGTCACCCGCGGCCGAAGGGCCGGAACGGACGCACCTCAACATGACCGGACTCCGGACGCAATCCGGTGGGGCCGTACGGGCAGCCCTCGTCTCGGTCGAGGCGGCACCCTGCCTCCTAGGCGAAGCATCAGCCGGATCAGGTCGGGCAGGCGGCGGATGCCGAGCTTCTCCAGGACCCGGCCCTTGTGGACCTCGACCGTTCGCGGGCTGATGCCGAGCTGGCCGGCGATCTCGCGGTTGTGCAGACCGGCCGAGACCAGGTCGAGCACCTCGTGTTCGCGCCGGGTCAGACGACCGAGGCCGCGGGCGAGGTCTGCCTCCTCCTGCAACCCGGCGTGGCGGGCCGCATCCTGGTCGATGGCGAGGCGAATCGCGGCCACCAGCGCGTCGTTGTCGACCGGCTTCTCGAAGAAATCGACGGCCCCGGCCTTGAAGGAACCGCGGGTGGTGGCCACGTCCCCATGGGCGGTGATGACGATGACCGGCGGCACGGTCTCTCGCCGTTCCAGCTCGGCGAGGAGATCGAGGCCGCTCATCCCCGGCATCCTCAAGTCGAGCACCACGCATCCAGTCCATTCGGGATTCCAGATCCGGAGGAACTCCTCCGCCGAGGCAAAGGACATTGTCCGCAGCCCGCCGAGGCCGAGCAGGAGCGACAGCGAGTCGCGCACCGCCTCGTCGTCCTCGACGATGAACACCGTGGGTTCAGGCGCTCTCATGGGAAGTCCCTCCTGCCTCGTCGACCGGAAGTGCCACGTGGAAGGCCGTGCCGGCCGGCTTGCTGGAGACGAAGGGTGTGAAGAGCGTCGCCTTGAGCAGCAGCGCGGCCACCAGCGTGTAGCCGGCCGCGATCACCAGGGCTGACCCGACCGCGAACCAGATTGGGCCGGGGGCGCCGCGGACGACGATATCCGCGACCAGGGCGGCCGCGAACACCGCCGGGGCGAACTCCAGGCCAAAGAGCAGGAGCAGGGCCAGGGCAAGTCCCGGCGGCGGATTCCAGACCGTGATGGCCAGCGGGGAGACCGGGTAGAGGTAGCTCACCCAGTCCAGTACGACGTAGGCCAGGAGAAACGCCGCGACCACCCCTGGGCGCCTCAGCGCCGGGAGCCGCGGGCCCTCCTGGGCGGCAGTGTCTTGCCTGATGGTCATGGGCACGCCAAGTCGGCTCAGGCTACGGGCGCGGCCGCGCCGGGGCAAGCGGCTGCCGCCGGTGGATCTCTTGCGAGAGATTGGTCCATTCTGGCGAGTAACCACGCTGCCATGCGCGCCGCCATCCGCTACCTCCTGCTCCTCACCGGCTCGTTGGCCCTGGTCGCGTGGGGGGCCTCGGAGCTCTTCAACCGC
>JANPOM010000289.1:0-1116 GCA_031427995.1 Anaeromyxobacter sp.
CGATGGTTCTATTCTCAAAAGTGGTTGCGGTAGCGTTCTGGACGGTTGGTCCTCAATCAGTTGCTGTCTTGTATACGTTTGCTCATGTAGTTGGTCCTCAATTCGTTTCTTGAAGACCCTCAGTGCTACTTGAATCGTGGACATGGAAGCTCCTCTGGTTGGAGGGAGGCCTTGTTGCCTCCCGACACTCAGCAGAGCATCGACCGTGCCGGAAGCCATGGAGGGCAGGACCAGAGTTCTCAAACGGTTGGGGCTCTCGCTTCCGGAAGCGGTCGCCCATGCCGGTCACGTCGTGACGGGTCGGGTCACGCCAGTCTCGCGCTCGCAAGCGGCAGGAGGTGGCCAGGCCATGCAGCGGCTCGCTTCAGCGCCGCACCCTCTCGGCGACCCTTATCACCGCGCCGTCGGTCCCGCTCAGGCATCCGAAGCGGACCACTCCAGGTTCGTCCACGTCGAGAGTGATCTTCAGCTCCAGCCCAAGGGGCACCGCCACCTGCACTCCGCGCCCGGAGAAGTTCACCTCCCTGGCGCAGGTATTCTCGGTGATGCGCGTGATGCGCAGGGTCACCGAGTCGCCCGCGTTCGCCTGGATCTCCCTGGGCTCGAACCCGCTCTCCCCGATGGTGACCTGCACCTGCCTGGGCCCGGTGGGAAGCGAGAGGGGCGGAGTCGCGATCCGGGAGGGAGCTTTCCGCTCCTGCTCGGCCTGAGGTCTGGCGTCGCCGACACCATGGCCGGCGTGTTGCGCTTGGGCCGGTGCGGCTGCAAGCATCAAGGCCACTGCAAGTGGGATGGGGGAGAGTTGCATGGTGCCTCCATGTCGCCGGATGCGCGGCGCGAGGGCGGAGGTGCAATGGCCCTTCGCCGCGTCCCCGAGAGGTGCCCTAATCGACGACGATCACGCCGGAGATCATGTCCATGCCGCAGGCATAGCGGAGCTGACCGCTCTTCCCGGGCGTGAACTCGACGGTGACCGGCTGGTTGAGCGGCAGCTTCTGGTTGATGCCCTGGTCCCGGATGACGATCTCGGTGGCGCAGGTCCGCTCGACCCTTCGCGTGACGACCAGCCTGACCAGCTGGCCCTTCTGGACCTTGATGTTGGCCGGGACGAAGCCG
>JANPOM010000290.1:0-1966 GCA_031427995.1 Anaeromyxobacter sp.
CCGGTCAGGATCACGTCAAATTCGGTCTTCTCGACCTTGGCCTCGAACTCGCGCAGCTTCTCCCGGACCGGCAGGAGGAGCGCCTCCAGCCCCTCGCGGCTCCGGTCGAGCATGACCTTGCCCTTCTCGTCGAGGATCCGGTTGGCCAGCTTCTCCAATTCGGCCCGCACCTGCTCCTTGGCCTTGTCGGCCGTCGTGACACGTTCTTCCGCGGCGCGCCTCTCGGCGGCCAGGTCGGCCGCCCCGCGGGCCACGACCTGGCTGAGCTCCAGCACGCGGGCCTGTTCTCCGGCCAGCGACGCCTGCAGCGCCGACGTCTGGCGGCGGGCCTCCGCCACCTGCTCGGCGGCGGCATGGAGCTGCTCGCGCAGCGCGATGGTCTGCCGCTCGGCTTCGCGCTCCGCGGCGACCCGGCCCCGGGCCTCCGCCTCGCCCAGCCCGAGCCGGCGCAGGTAGAGCCCCAGCGCACCGCCACCCGCCAGGGCCGCCAGGCCGATCGCGACCGCCGCCATGATGCCGCCATCCATGTGCGCTCCTTGCATTCTCTGGCCTCTACTCTACCGGGAGGTCCGACACGGCGGCGGGGAGGGCGGCGCGCGACCATCGGACCGGCGCCGCAGGGGACCATGCCCGGCCAGTACCCGGAGGTGTCCCCCTTTCGCAACTTTGGGCGCCCAAAGTAGATTTCGGGGGAGGCGCCGCTCAGACCGCCGGCTGCGGCAGCTCCCCGTCCACGAGGAAGGTGGCGCACGGGAAGTCGACCCGCTCCACGCCAGCCACGCCCTGCCGGCGATATTCGACGTCCTGCTGCGCCGTGACCGTGCACTGCCAGTTCTGGGCGGGACGGAGCGGGGTCCTGGCGGCGAAGGCGGCTGGCGTGAAGAGCCCGAGGCAGGCGCCGCCCTTCGGGCAGCGGGCCGAGTGATAGCGCACCGCCTCGACGCCAGCGCCCCTCATCTCGCCGCCGAGCCGCTGCGTCTCCGCGTACTCGCGCTTCGACGTGAGGCGGCCCCGGTGGGCCTCGAACGGCGCCCGGGTCAGGTCGATGCCGCGCCTGGTCTCGACACCGGCACGGAAGGCGGTCACCGCGATGGTGTTGGGGAGCAACCAGGCGGTGGTCCCGGCGAAGAAGACGCGGCGGTAGTAGGCGTACTCGGCCTGCGCGGTCTCGAGCTGTTCGGCGCCGTACCAGAGGCTGCGCTCCCCACGGGTGCCGAAGCGCGAGCCGTGGCGGAGCGGCGGGTAGCGGAACGGGGTGAAGAGCAGGTGGTGGAGCCCGGCAAACCCTGGTCCCTTCGGGAGCGGCGGCTTGGCGTCGTCGAGGAGACGCTCGAGCAGGTCGTGCTCGGCCGCGGAGTCGACGAGGTGCCGGGTCGAGAGCAGGTGCTGCCCCTCGACTACGCGCCAGGGGCGGCACTCGATGCGGGTGGACCTAGTTCTTCCCGCGCAGCGCGTCCAGATACTGGGTGACATGGACCAGCCCTTCGACGGAGGCGATGAGGCGGGCGGGGATCTGCCCCAGGTGCCTGTTCTCGGCGTGGAGCCACTTGCGGCAGCTCTCGGCGTCACCGAGCAGGGCGTCGAGGCTCCGGTACATGCGCAGGAAGAGGAGGGCCAGCTGACCCTCCTTGGCCCCGGGCCCGATGGTGCGGCGACCGCCACCCAGCCGCGAGATCGAGGCGCCGCTGACGCCGAGGATGGCCCCGAGGGCCGCATCGGTCAGGCCGAGGCGCCGGCCGGCCCGCAGCGTCGCCTTGGTGAGGACGGCGCCCGGGGTGAGCGAGCTGGAGTGGGCGAGCGAGGTCATGGGGGCCTCTGTCGGGTCAAGTGCACCTGCAAGAATAGGCGCAATGTCTTTCAGGTGCAACTCGGCCGGGCGTCCCCGGCGGCGTCAGCGCGTGAACCAGGCCCAGGTGGCGCCCGCCGCCAGGAGCGCCCCGAGCAGCCGCCAGCCCCACGGGCTCCT